>JAIYDD010000250.1 GCA_027487675.1 Acetobacteraceae bacterium
ATCTGGGCCAGCGGACATGTGCCGCATCAACAGGCCGGACACATGACCGCAGTCGCACCGGGACGCACGCTCTCAACAAAGCATCTTGCATCCGGGGGGCCGTCCACACATGGAACCCCTTTCGTTTGAAGCGGCGCCGGTATTGGCCAGGGCAGGCGTGGCCGCGGCACGATGCGCAAAACTGACGGGAGGTGCAGGAACCTCAGGTTCCTGCCGGGGTGCTCGAGGGGCGACGCCCCTCGATCCTGAGGCCATGCAACCCGCGTCTGGCCCGCCCCGCCCGATCCCCCTATCTTCCTGCCACGTTCGAGGATGCAGGGGCAGGCGATGCGCGATGCGCGGCAGACGGGCTACACGCCGGTGCAGCTTCCGGGTGTGACGCCGGAGGAGATGATCACGGTCGAGACCCGCACCGTCGGCTGCGACGGCGGGGCCCAGGGGACGGCATCTGCGCTGGGCCATCCGCTGGTCTACATGCGCATCGAGGACCGGCAGGTCACCTGCCCCTATTGCTCCCGCACCTATGTGCTGGCCGAGGGCGCCGGCGACGACCACGGCCACTGACGCGCGCGCGATGAGCGATGCGGCAGAGGGCGTCGCCCCGGTGGCGCCGGGCGAGAAGCGCCTGATCCTGATCGACGGGTCGGGCTACATCTTCCGCGCCTTCCACGCCCTGCCGCCGATGACGCGGCCGGATGGCGTGCATGTGAACGCCGTCTATGGCTTCACGCAGCTGCTGTCGCAATTCCTGTCGAAGCACGCGGCGAGCCATATCGCCGTGGTCTTCGACAGCGCGCGCACCACTTTCCGCAACGAGATCTATGCCGACTACAAGGCGCACCGCCCGGAGCCGCCGCCCGAGCTCGTCCCGCAATTCGCGCTGATCCGGGAGGCGACGGAAGCGCTCGGCGTCTGCAAGGTGGAGCAGCCGGGCTACGAGGCGGACGACATGATCGCCGCCTATGCCAAGCGCTTCGTGGCGGAAGGCGGGTCCGTCTCCATCGTCTCCTCCGACAAGGACCTGATGCAGCTGGTGCGGCCGGGCGTCGAGATGCTCGACCCCATCAAGCAGAAGCCGATCCGGGAGGCGGAGGTCGTCGAGAAGTTCGGCGTGCCGCCCGACAAGGTGGTCGAGGTGCAGGCGCTGGCCGGCGACAGCACGGACAACGTCCCCGGCGTGCCGGGCATCGGCATCAAGACCGCGGCGCAGCTGATCCTGGAATACGGCGACCTGGAGACGCTGCTGGCCAGCACCGCGAAGATCAAGCAGCCGAAGCGGCGCGAGGCGCTGGAGCAGAACGCGGAGAAGGCGCGGATCAGCCGGCGCCTGGTGGCGCTG
Organism: Acetobacteraceae bacterium; assembly: GCA_027487675.1. GTDB lineage: Bacteria > Pseudomonadota > Alphaproteobacteria > Acetobacterales > Acetobacteraceae > Falsiroseomonas. The sequence goes on from JAIYDD010000250.1 coordinate 1,340, forward strand.
GACGCCGACGCGCCGCTGCCCATCCCGGTGGAGGCGATGCTGGCGCGCCCGCCCGCGCCGGCGACACTCGAGAAATTCCTGCGCGAGAACGGCTTCCGCAGCCTGCTGGCGCGGCTCGGCTTCGGCGAGGGCGCCGCGCCGGCCCGCAGCGTGCGCCCGGTGGCGGCGCCGCAGGATGCGCCCGCCGCCGCCCCGCAGGACGCGGCCTTCGGGCCGTATGAGACGGTGACGACGCCCGAGGCGCTGCGCGGCTGGATCGCGGCGGCGCGCGAGGCCGGCGTGATCGGCTTCGACACGGAAACCGACAGCCTGGATGCGCTGAAGGCGCGGCTGGTGGGGCTGTCGATGGCGGTCGCGCCCGGCCGTGCCTGCTACGTGCCGCTGCGGCACGAGGGCAGCGGCGACCTGATGGGCGAAGGCACGCCCGCGCAGATCCCCTGCGAGGAGGCGCTGGCGGCGCTGAAGCCGCTGCTGGAAGACGCGTCCGTGCTGAAGGTGCTGCACAACGCGAAATACGACCTGGAGGTGCTGTCGCGCGCGGAGAATGGCGGCATCGCGGTGGCGCCGGTGGACGACACGATGCTCGTCTCCTACGCCATGGATGCCGGCCGGCACGGGCATGGGATGGACGAGCTGGCGACGCGGCATCTCGGCCACACGCCGATCAGCTTCGACGCGGTGACGGGCACCGGGCGCAACCGCATCCCCTTCGGCAAGGTCGCACTCGACAAGGCGACTGCGTATGCCGCGGAGGATGCCGATGTCGCGCTGCGGCTGTGGCTGCTGCTGAAGCCGCGGCTGCGCGGCGAACGCGCGCTGTCGCTCTACGAGCAGGTGGAGCGCCGCATGGTCGGCGTGCTGCGCGACATGGAGATCGCGGGCGTGAAGATCGACGCCGGCGAGCTGGCGCGCATCGGCGAGGATTTTGCCGGCAAGCTCGTGCGCTACGAAGCCGAATGCCACACGCTGGCGGGCCGCGCCTTCAATGTCGGCTCGCCCAAGCAACTCGGCGAGATCCTGTTCGACGAGATGAAGCTGCCGGGCGGCAAGCGCAGCAAGCTGACCGGCGCCTGGGGCACCGATGCCTCCGTCCTGGAAGACCTGGCGGCGCAGGGCGTGGAACTCGCCCGCCGCGTGCTGGACTGGCGGCAGATCCAGAAGCTGAAATCCACCTATGTCGAGGCGCTGGCGGAACGCCTGGACGCGCAGGGCCGCGTGCACACCGATTTCGCGATGGCGCTGACCTCGACCGGCCGGCTGTCATCCTCCGAGCCCAATTTGCAGAACATCCCGATCCGCACGGAGGAAGGGGCGCGCATCCGCCGCGCCTTCATCGCGGAGCCGGGGCATGTGCTGGTCTCGGCCGACTACAGCCAGATCGAGCTGCGCATCCTGGCGCACACGGCGAATGTGCCGAGCCTGCGGGAAGCCTTCGCGAAGGGCGAGGACATCCACAGCCGGACGGCGGCCGACATCTTCCGGCTCGCGCCCGACAAGGTGGACAAGGAAGCCCGCCGCCGCGCGAAGACGATCAATTTCGGCATCATCTACGGCATGTCGGCCTTCGGGCTCGCGGCGCGGCTCGGCATCGGGCCGGGCGAGGCGCGCGGGATCATCGACGCCTATTTCGCGCAGTATCCCGGCATCCGCGACTGCATGGAGCGCTTCAAGGAAGACGCGCGCACCCGCGGCTATGTGGAAACCCCCTTCGGCCGGAAGCTGTGGATCGCCGAGATCGGCGCGAAGGACCCGGCGCGCCGCGCGGGCGCGGAACGCGCGGCGATCAACGCGCCCTTCCAGGGCGGCGCGGCCGAGATCATCAAGCGCGCGATGGTGCGCGTGCCCGGCGCGCTGCGCGAAGCGGGCCTTGCCGCGCGCATGCTGCTGCAGGTGCATGACGAGCTGCTGTTCGAGGTGCCGGAAGCCGAGCTGGCCGCGACCGAGGCGCTGGTGCGCGGCGTGATGGAAGGTGTCGCGACACTCGCCGTGCCGCTGGCGGTAGAGGTCGGGCACGGCGCGTCCTGGGCGGAGGCGCACTGAAACGCCGGGCGGCGCCGGTTCAGCCGGCGTCCAGCGCGTGGGCCTTCAGATCCTCGATCCGGCAGACTTCCAGCGCGGCTTCGTGGGTGGCTTCCAGCAGCACCGGCGGCGCGCAACCGGCGCGGCGCGCTTCTTCCCACCGCGCGGCGCAGAGGCACCAGCGGTCGCCGGGGTTCAGGCCGGGGAAGCCGTAGTCCGGGCGCGGCGTGGACAGGTCGTTTCCGCGGGCGCGGCTGAAGGCCAGGAATTCCGCCGTGACCTGCGCGCAGACCACGTGCAGGCCGCGATCCTGCGGGCCGGTGTTGCAGCAGCCGTCGCGGAAGAAGCCGGTCAGCGGCGCGACCGAGCAGGGCAGCAGCACGCCGCCGAGCACGTTGCGCGCCGGCGGCGGGCCTTCGCCGCCGCCGCGGCGGCGGGTTGTGTCGTCGAGAGGCATGCCGCCTTCTACACCCTCCCCCATGCGGGGGGGAGGGCGAGATGAAGGCGCCTCAGGCGGCCGCGCGGATGGCGGCGGCCTTCACGTCCTCGCCGACCGCGCCGGCGAAGGTCGCAAAATTCTGCTCGAACAGGCTGACGAGGTGCTTCGCCTGGCGGTCATAGGCGTCCTTGTCCGCCCAGGACTCCCGCGGGTTCAGCACGCCGTCCGGGATGCCCGGCACCGACTTCGGCAGCATCAGGCCGAAGAACGGGTCGCGCACGAACTCCACCTTCGCCAGCGACCCGTCGAGCGCCGCGCGCAGCAGGGCGCGGGTGTGCTGGATGCTCATCCGCTTGCCGGTGCCATAGGCGCCGCCGGTCCAGCCGGTGTTGACCAGCCACACCTGCGCGCCGTCGCGCGAGATGCGGTCGGCGAGCATCCGGCCATAGATTTCCGGGTGGCGCGGCAGGAAGGGCGCGCCGAAGCAGGTGGAGAAGGTCGCCTGCGGCTCCTTGCCCAGCCCCTTCTCGGTGCCCGCCACGCGCGCGGTGTAGCCGGAGAGGAAGTGGTACATCGCCTGCGCCGGCGTCAGCCTGGCGATCGGCGGCAGCACGCCGAAGGCATCCGCCGTCAGCATCACCACGTTCCTCGGCTTCGCGGCGCGGCCGCCGGCGACGGTGTTGGGGATGAACTCGATCGGGTAGCAGGACCGCGTGTTCTCCGTCAGGCGGCCGTCATCCAGGTCGAGGTTGCCCAGCGCATCCGCGATCACGTTCTCCAGCACCGCGCCGAAGCGGTGGGACGCGTCCCAGATCTGCGGCTCGGCGTCCTTCGACAGCTTGATGACCTTGGCGTAGCAGCCGCCCTCGAAGTTGAAGATGCCGGTGTCCGACCACCCATGCTCGTCGTCGCCGACCAGCGCGCGTTCCGGGTCGGAGGACAGCGTGGTCTTGCCGGTGCCCGACAGGCCGAAGAACAACGCGGCATCGCCCTTGGCGCCGACATTGGCGCTGCAATGCATGGGCAGGATGCCCTTGGCCGGCAGCAGCCAGTTCATCACGGTGAAGATCGACTTCTTGATCTCGCCCGCATAGCTGGTGCCGGCGATCAGGATGGTCTTCGCCGCGAAGCTCAGCGCGATGCAGGTGGAGGTGCGGCAGGCATCGACGGCGGGATCGGCCTCGTATTCCGGCGCGTGCAGGATGGTGAAGTCGGGGGTGAAGCCTTCCAGCTCGGCGCGCGGCGGGCGGATGAACATGTTGCGCGCGAACAGCGCGTGCCAGGCATTCGTCGTCACCAGGCGGACGCGGATGCGGTGCGCGGGGTCGGCGCCGGCATAGAGGTCTTCGGTGAACAGCTCCGGCCGCTGGCCGAGCCAGGTGCGGACCTTGGCCGACAGCGCCTGGAACGTCTCCACCGGCATCGGGCGGTTGACCTTGCCCCACCAGATCTCGTCGCGGACCGAGGCATCGTCCACCACGAACTTGTCCTGCACGGACCGGCCGGTGTGCTGGCCGGTGACGGCGATGAAGGCGCCATCCGCCGAAAGCCGCCCCTCGCCCCGGCGCAGCGCATGGGCCACCAGCCCCGAAGCGGTCAGGTTCGCATGGATCGCAGCCGGGCCGGCCACGCCGGTCCCTGCCAGGGCGGTGTCGGGGGAGACCATACGAAACCTCCAATCGGTGTTGCGCCGCAGCAAATCGCCCGTCTTCGGCGCGTCGCGCGAGACATCGCTGCGCGGAGCGGCGAAATTACGGCGGCTAAGGCGCAACGAGCAACGTGAACCGCTCGGTTACTTTTCTGAAATGCGTAACGCCAGCGCGGCACGCGCTTCCCGCGCCGCCCGGATCAGCCCGGCGCGGACGCCGTCCGCGTCCGCGACAGGTGCGGGCCAGGCCAGGCGGCGGACGTCCTCCCCAAGGGCCAGGTCGCAGCCATCGCAATCGGCGGCGACCAGCTTCCACTCGCCCGCCTCGCCCCCCAGCAATCCCTGCGCGATGGCGGCCACCGCATCGGCATGGTCGGCGTTCACGTGTTCGAGAATGCCGGCCTCGGCTTCCGCCAGCGCGGCCAGGGCGGCGGGCTCGGGCAGCAATTCGGCCAGGCGCAGGCGGCTGGCGCGGGCGAAGCCGCCGACCAGCAGCGCGCCGCCCAGCCGCACCCGCCACAGCGCGAAATCGGCGAAATCGGCATAGAGCGCGGCATAGGGGTGGCGGGCCAGCCAGCGCGCCTTCAGCGCCGGCAGCTCCGCCTCCGGCACGCGTTCGGCCAGCCCCGTCAGGGTCACGCGCGGGGCGGTCTGCGGGTTCGGGCCTTCCGGCGCGCCGGTGAACAGCAGGGCGCAGCGTGGCTCGGCGGCCAGGTGGCGGGTGTGCTCGGACAGGCTGGACAGCCACAGCAGGGGCGTCAGGTCGCCGGCCGCCGCCGGGGTGGCGAGGCTGGCGAAGGGCTGGCCATCGGCCACCGTGCAGAGGGTCGCGGAGGACGCCGCCCGGACCAGCCGCCGCGCCTCGAAGCCGAGTTCCGCCTTTGCCATGTCGTCTCCGGTTGCCGGACCCGTCTTTGCCACAATTTGGGGTCAGGGTGGCCTTCACCGGCGCCCCAAGGGGAGCGCCAGGAGCCCAACCCGATGCCGCACACCATCGCCCTCGTCGACGACGACCGCAACATCCTCACCTCCGTCTCCATGACGCTGGAGCAGGAGGGATTCCAGGTCCGCACCTACACCGATGGCGAAAGCGCGCTGCAGGGGCTGATGGCGCGGCCGGCGGATCTTGCCGTGCTCGACATCAAGATGCCGCGCATGGACGGGATGGAGCTGCTGCAGCGCCTGCGCCAGCGCAGCGCCATGCCGGTGATCTTCCTGACCAGCAAGGATGACGAGCTGGACGAGCTGATGGGGCTGCGCCTCGGCGCCGACGACTACATCACCAAGCCCTTCAGCCAGCGCCTGCTGCTGGAACGCATCCGCGCCCTGCTGCGCCGGAACGAGGCGTCGCGCGCGGAGGGCACCGGCAACCCCGCCGGCGGCATCGTCGCCCGCGGCGACCTGCTGCTGGACGAGACCAAGCACACCTGCATGTGGAAGGGCGGCCAGGTGCAGCTGACCGTCACGGAATTCCTGCTGGTGAAGGCGCTGGCCGTGCGACCCGGCATGGTGAAGAACCGCGACCAGCTGATCGACGCCGCCTATGGCGAGAACATCTACGTCGACGACCGCACCATCGACAGCCACGTCAAGCGCATCCGCAAGAAGTTCCGCCAGGTGGACAACGAGTTCGCGCAGATCGAGACGCTTTACGGGCTGGGGTACCGGTACAAGGAGGCGTAACGGACGGCGCGGCCTGCTGCCTCTCCCGCCTGGGCGGGAGAGGGAGCAGGCCGCGCCGTCGGGGGTGAGGGTGGGGCGCGCAACGCGTCGGCGCTCCCCCCCTCACCCAACCCTCTCCCCCCTCCGGGTGGAGAGGGCCTTCACGCAACGGCGTTCAGGCCCCGAAATAGCCCGCATACTGCTCGCGCAGCTTGGTCTTCAGGATCTTGCCCGTCGCGGTGTGCGGGATCTCCGGCACCACCACCACGTCGTCGGGCAGCCACCACTTCGCGATCTTCGGCGCCAGGAAATCCAG
>JAIYDD010000103.1 GCA_027487675.1 Acetobacteraceae bacterium
ATGTTCCTGCACCTCCCCTTAGTTATTGATATACCCCGTTAAATTTGGGGAAGGTCCAGGAAACTCAGTTTCCTGGCGGGTGGGTGCGGGAGGGCAGCGCCCTCCCGCTGCCTTCTTCAGCCGGCGAATTTCCGCAGCCTGCTAACGCTCAGCCCGCCAGCGCCTGCCCGAACACGACGGGATCGACATTCCCGCCGCTGACCACCACGCCGACCACGCGGCCTTTCGCGTCCACCTTGCCGGCCAGCACGGCGGCCAGCGCCACCGCGCCGCCCGGTTCCGCCACGATCTTCAGGTGCTGGAAGGCGAAGCGCATCGCGGCGAAGACCTCGGCCTGCGTCACCACGACGCCGCCGGCCAGGCGCGGCCGGTTCACCGCGAAGGTGATCGCGCCGGGCCGCATCGACAGCAGCGCGTCGCACAGCGTCGAGCCCTGGCCGTCATTCGCCAGGCGCTCGCCTGCTTCCAGGCTGCGCTTCGTGTCGTCCCAGCCCTCCGGCTCCACCGCCCAGACCTGCGTGCCGGGCGACGCAGCCTCCGCCGCCAGCGCGCAGCCCGCGATCAGCCCGCCGCCGCCGGTGCAGACCGCGAGCGCATCGAGCGTGAGCCCCGCCGCCGCCGCATCCTCGAACAATTCGAGCGCCAGCGTGCCCTGCCCGGCGATCACGTCCGGATGGTCGAAGGGCGGCACCACCACGCCGCCACGCTCGGCCGCCAGCTTCTCCGCCAGCGTCTCGCGGTCCGTGGTGCGGCGGTCGAAGAAGGTGATCTCCGCGCCCCAGCGGCGCGTGCTCTCGACCTTGATCGCCGGCGCATCCGCGGGCATCGCCACCAGCGCCGGCATGCCGAGCAGCGCCGCGGCCGAGGCCACCGCCTGGCCGTGATTGCCGGAGGAATGCGTGACGATCCCGCGCGCGCGCTCCGCCGCGCCCATCCGCAGCGCGGCATTGGTCGCGCCGCGCAGCTTGAAGCTGCCGGTGCGCTGCAACGGCTCCGGCTTCACCAGGATGGTGCCGCCGGTCAGCTCGTCCAGCAGCGCGTGGCGCAGCATCGGCGTGCGCACGATGTGGGGCGCGATGCGCGCGGCGGCGTCGCGCACGTCGTCGGGTGTCGGCAGGCGGGTCGCGCTCATGCGGTCCTCCGGAAACGGTTCGGGTCGACCAGCGGCACGACCGGCTCGAGCCCGCCCGGATCCTCGCCCAGCGCCAGCGCCGCCAGCAGCCGCCCCGCCGCCGGCGCGGTCTGGATGCCGTAGCCGCCCTGGCCGAGCATCCAGCAGAAGCCCGGCGCGTCGGCATCCATCCCGATCGCCAGCGACCGGTCCGGCGTGAAGCTGCGCAGCCCCGCCCAGCGATGCTCCACGCGATGCACGGGGATGTCGAGCGCCTGCTGCATCCGGTCCACCGCCAGCGCCACGTCGATCTCGTCCGGCTGCACGTCGTGCGGCGGCATGTCCGTCTCGTCGGCCGGCGAGACCATCAGCTTCCGCCGCGCCTCCGGCCGGACGTACCAGGAATGGCCGACATCGCCGAGCAGCGGCCAGCCCGCGCAGTCATGCGGGCCGGGATCGATGATCAGCGCGGTGCGCCGCTTCGGCTGCAGGCCGATCGTCGGCACGCCGGCCAGCGCCGCCACCTCGTCGCCCCAGGCGCCGGCGGCGTTCACCAACAGCGGCGCGGCGAAGGTCGTGCCGGCGCTGGTCTCCGCCTGCCAGGCGCCCGCACCGCGGCGGATCCCGCCCGCGCGGTGGCGCAGCGCGATGGTGCCGCCGGCCGCACGCAGCGCGCGCAGGAAGCCCTGATGCAGGGCGGCGACGTCGATGTCGAAGGCGTCGCGCTCGATCGCCGCGGCCACGGCATGGCCGGCGCGCAGCGGCGGGCCCATCGCCGCCACCTCCGCCACCGCGATCGGCGCGATGCCCTCGCCCTCGGCGATCATGGCGGCGAGCGCATCGCGCTGCGCCTCGGTCGCCAGGGTCACCACCGGCCGGCGGGCGAGCAGCGGCGCCTGCGCGAAGCCCTGCGGCAGCGCCTCGAAGAAGCCGCGCGACGCGGCGGACAGCCGCCGCACATCGGCCGGCCCGTAGTTCAGGATCCAGATGGCGGCGGAGCGGCCGGTGCTGTGGTAGCCGGCGGTCTCCTCCGCCTCCAGCAGCGCGACGCGGCGGCCGGCCCAGGCGAGGTGCGCGGCGGCGGTGGCGCCGGCCATGCCGCCGCCGATCACGATCGCATCGAAGCTCTGCGTGTCCATGCACGCCCTTCTCCCGCCGCCGCCGGCCGCGGGTCAAGCGGGTGCAAGCCGGACGAGGGAAGGGTTGCGCGGACGATCGCCGCGCGGACGGCGCATGGCGACGGCCGCCACCCGGGCGTGCGCAAGGCGGCGCTTCGCTCGTCCCGTCCGCTTCCGCCTGGCGCTGCCGGCGCGCGCTCGGCCGGCGCCCTGCCGCCGCGGCGCGACGGATCGTTGACGCCCTTGTGCTCGTCGACCTCCGTCCGGCGGATGGTTTCCCGCGCGCCGGGCTTGCGGCCCGGCACATCGTCGTCCCGCGCGCCGGGCTTGGAGCCCGGCACATCGTCGTCCCGCGCGCCAGGCTTGCAGCCCGGCATCGTCGACCTGCGCGCCGGGCTTGCAGCCCGGCATCGTCGTTCCCGCGCGCCGGGCTTGCAGCCCTGCATCGTCGTTCCCGCGCGCCGGGCTCGCAGCCCTGCATCGTCGTTCCCGCGCGCCGGGCTTGCAGCCCTGCATCGTCGTTCCCGCGCGCCGGGCTTGCAGCCCGGCATCGTCGTTCCCGCGCGCCGGGCTTGCAGCCCGGCGCGACGCATGCCTAACCTGACGTCAACAAAACAGGGCGGCCACCACAGGCCGGCAACGGAGGAGGAACGGGGATGACCAAGGGGATCTCCCGGCGCGGCACCATGCGCGCCGGCGCAGGGGTACTGGCCGTCGGCACGCTCGGCGCGCCGATGGTCCATGCGCAAGGCGCGGCCGGCAACCTGCGCTTCGCCTTCTGGGACCATTGGGTCCCGGGCAGCAACGACGCGATCCGCCAGCTCGGCGCCCGTTGGGCGGAGCGCAACCGCGTCAACCTGACGCTCGACTTCATCAACACCACCGGCAACCAGCTGCAGCTGACGGCGGCCGCGCAGTCGCAGTCGCGCAGCGGGCATGACGGCATCAGCCTCGTCCCCTGGGATGTCGGCGCCTATGCCGACCAGCTCGAGCCGGTGGACGACGTGATCGGCCGCCTCGTCGCCAAGTACGGCACGATCAACCCGGTCGCGGAATTCCTCTGCCGCCGCCAGGGCAATTGGCGCGCCGTGCCGGCGACCAGCGGCACGCAGAACAAGCCCGCGCTCTGCCGCTTCGACCTGCTGCAGCAGCATGCCGGGCTCGACGTGCGCGCCATGTGGCCGGCGCGCGGCGAGAAGGGCCCGGGCGCCGATAACTGGACCTGGGACACCTTCCTCACCGCGGCCGAGCGCTGCCACGCCGCCGGCTTCCCCTTCGGCCTGCCGATGGGCCAGTTCACCGATGCGGTGGACTGGGTGGGCGGCCTGTTCGCCAGCTACGGCGCGCGCATCACCGACGAACGCGGCAACCCCACCATCCGCGGCAACGCGCAGCTCCGCCAGGTGATGGAATACGCCACGCGCCTGGCGCGCTTCCTGCCCAACGATGTCTGGGCCTGGGACGATGCGTCCAACAACCGCGCGCTGATCTCCGGCCGGTCCGCGCTGATCTTCAACCCGCCCTCCGCCTGGGCGGTGGCGAAGCGCGACGCGCCGCAGGTCGCCGAGAATTGCTGGACCATCCCGATGCCGTCCGGGCCGCAGGGCCGCTTCTTGGCCTACCTGCCCTTCAACACCGGCATCTGGGCCTTCGGTCGCAACAAGACCGCCGCCAAGGCCTTCCTGGAATTCCTGTCGGAGCGCGAAAGCGCGGAGTTTACCACCAACTTCTCCGGCGGCTACGACATCCCGCCCTTCGCCAGCATGTCGGACTTCGCGGTTTGGACGCGTGAGGGCCCGCCGACCGGCACGATCTTCAACTACCCGCTGAAGCCGCACCACGATGCGCGCCCGTCCATCGCCTTCGCGCCCGCGCCGGCGGAACTGGCCAGCCAGATGTACATCCAGGCGCTGAACACCAAGGTCATCGCCCGCGTCGCCCAGGGCGGCGAGAGCATCGACCAGGCGCTCGGCTGGCTGGAGCGCGAGATCAACAACATGCGCCG
>JAIYDD010000030.1 GCA_027487675.1 Acetobacteraceae bacterium
CCGGTGGTGAAGATCCTGGACTACGGCAAGTACAAGTACGAGCAGCAGAAGAAGGCCAACGAGGCCCGCAAGCGCCAGAAGGTGGTCGAGATCAAGGAGATCAAGGTCCGCCCGAACATCGACGACCACGACTACGGCGTGAAGATGCGGCAGATGAAGGACTTCATCGCCGAGGGCGACAAGGTCAAGGTCACGCTGCGCTTCCGCGGCCGCGAGATGGCGCACCAGGATCTGGGCCTGAAGGTGCTGGACCGCATCCGCACCGAGCTGGCCGAATCGACCAAGGTCGAATCCATGCCGCGGCTCGAGAACCGGCAGATGATCATGGTGCTCGCGCCAAAGTAGGCGTCTCTTCCTGCGTGGCCCGGGGCCGCGGCCCCGGGCGCCCGGGTCGCCGTGCCCCGAACGCCAGCCGATGAAGTCCCAGGACGCCGAGGTGACACAGCGTCCACCCGGGCGGCCGACGATGCGTGCCCTCACCCCGACAGCATCGCCTCGTCCTTCTTCCGCCGCAGATTCGGCAGCAGCATCATCGCCAGCACCAGCACCGCCAGGCCCAGCAGCACCGCGCTGATCGGCCGGTCCAGGAACACGCCCGCATCGCCGCGGCTCAGCAGCATGGCGCGGCGCAGGTGCTCCTCCATCATCGGCCCCAGCACGAAGCCCAGCAGCAGCGGCGCCGGTTCCAGCTTCAGCTTGGCGAACAGGTAGCCGACGAAGCCGAAGGCCAGCATGACATAGATGTCGAAGACGTTGTTGTTCAGGCTGTAGGAGCCGATCAGGCAGAACACGATGATGCCGACATACAGGTACCTATAGGGCACCCGCAGCAGCTGCACCCAGACGCCGATCAGCGGCAGGTTGATCACCAGCAGCATCAGATTGCCGATCCACATCGAGGCGATCAGCCCCCAGAACAGCCCCGGCTGCGCCTCCACCATGCGCGGCCCCGGCTGGATGCCCTGGATGATCAGCGCGCCCGCCATCAGCGCCATCACCGCGTTCGACGGGATGCCGAGCGTCAGCAGCGGGATGAAGCTGGTCTGCGCACCCGCGTTGTTGGCGCTTTCCGGCCCCGCCAGCCCCTCGATCGCGCCCTTGCCGAAGCGTTCGGGGCGCCGGCTGATCTTCCGCTCCAGCATGTAGGACCCGAAGGCCGACAGAGAGGCGCCACCCCCCGGCAGGATGCCGAGCACCGTGCCGAGCAGCGTGCCGCGGATCGAAGCCGGGATGGCGTAGCGCCATTCCTCCCGCGTCAGCCACAGCTTGCCGTGCTTGACGACGATGCCCTTGCGGATCTCGGGGTTCTCGAGGTTCAGCACCACCTCGGCGATGCCGAACAGCCCCATGGCGAGGACGACGAAGTTGATCCCGTCCGACAGTTCCGGCACGCCGAAGGTGAAGCGCTGCTGGCCGGTCTGCACGTCGGTGCCCACCAGGCCGAGCGTCACGCCCAGCACCACCATGCCGATCGCCTTCACCACGCTGCCCTGCGCCAGCACGCAGGACACGATCAGCCCGAGCAGCATCAGCGCGAAATAATCCGGCGGCCCGAAGCTCAGCGCCACCTCGGTCAGCAGCGGGCCGGAGGCGGCGACGACGAAGGTCGCGACCGTGCCGGCGAAGAAGGACCCGAGCGCCGCGGTGGCCAGCGCCGCCCCCGCCCGCCCCTGCTGCGCCATCTGGTAGCCTTCCAGCGTGGTCACGACGGCCGAGATCTCGCCCGGCAGGTTCAGCAGGATGGCGGTGGTCGAGCCGCCATACTGCGACCCGTAGTAGATGCCAGCCAGCATGATGATCGCCGTCGTCGGATCCAGCCCGAAGGTCAGCGGCAGCAGCAGCGAGATGGTGGCGGTGGGCCCGAGCCCCGGCAGCACACCGATCGCCGTGCCGATCAGCGCGCCGAGCAGCGCGAAGGCCAGGTTGTCCAGGCTGAGCGCGACGGAGAAGCCGAGGATCAGATTGTCGATCATGCCGCATCCCGCGCGGAAATGAAGCCGAATCGCGCCCACGAATCAGCCATGCCTGAAACAATCGTGCTCACCTGAAACGGAATCGGGGCGTCCGCGCCGGTGGCCACCGGCGCTCAGGCCTCGAAGGCCAGCCAGATGGCGGAGCCGACCAGCCCTGCCTCCACCGCGCCCGCCACCGGCGATGGCGCCGCGCCGATCGCGACCCGCAGCGCCGGCGCCCCCAGCGCCCCGGCCAGCACCGGCCCCAGCCAGGCGGCCGCCGTCGCGACGGCGGCCAGGGCGAGCAGCACCCGGGCGGCAGGACCTTCGGGCATCCTGAGTGGCGGCATGCCAGGCTTCCACCCATGTCAGCCCCGGGCCAGGCTTTTTGTGGGGGGGATCGGGGCGCGTCACCTCGCATTCGCGCGCGGTCACGGCCTCGTTTGCCGTTGTGCAGGCGGTCGGATCGCGCCGCGCTTGACCGTCGGCTGGCCACGGCGCTATGCACGCTCCCCCTGGTCCGCCCCGGACCTTTTGGTCGTCCCGCCTTGCGCGGGGCGGCTCCGCCGCTCCGCGAAGGCTCGCGCAGCGGCGCGCTAGCGTTTGGGGCGGCCGCAACGAAAGGATCCACCGCCCCGCATGTTCGAAGCCTTGGGCAACCGGCTGACGGGCGTCTTCGACAAGCTGCGCCGCCGTGGCGCGCTGACCGAGGCCGACGTGTCCGAGGCGCTGCGCGAGGTGCGGGTCGCGCTGCTGGAAGCCGATGTCGCCCTGCCGGTGGTGAAGGACCTGGTCAACCGCGTGAAGGAACGCGCGGTCGGCGCCGAGGTCATCCGCTCCGTCTCCCCCGCCCAGCAGGTCGTCAAGATCGTCAACGACGCGCTGGTGGAGGCGCTCGGCGGCGGCGAGGGGGATGACGGCAAGCGCGGCCTCGACCTGAACGCGCCCTCCCCGGTGCCGATCCTGATGGTCGGCCTGCAGGGCTCGGGCAAGACCACCACCTCCGGCAAGATCGCGCTGCGCCTGCGCGCCAAGGACCGCAAGAAGGTCCTGCTCGCCTCGCTCGACGTGCAGCGCCCCGCCGCCCAGCTGCAGCTGCAGCAGCTGGCCGAGCGCGCCGAGGTGACCTCGCTGCCCATCGTGGCGGGCCAGACGCCCATCCAGATCGCCGCGCGCGCGCTGGATGTCGCGAAGCGCGAGCTCTACGACGTCGTCATCCTCGACACCGCCGGGCGGCTGGCGATCGACGACGCGCTGATGGCCGAGGTCGCCGAGGTCAAGGCGCTCGCCAAGCCGCACGAGACGCTGCTCGTCGTGGACGCCATGACCGGCCAGGACGCGGTCAACACCGCCAAGGCCTTCCAGGACAAGGTCGGCGTCACCGGCATCGTCATGACCCGCGTCGATGGCGACGCCCGCGGCGGCGCCGCGCTGTCCATGCGCAGCGTCACCGGCGCCCCCATCAAGCTGCTCGGCGCGGGCGAGAAGCTCGACGCGCTGGAGGAATTCCACCCCGACCGCATCGCGAACCGCATCCTCGGCATGGGCGACATCGTCTCCCTCGTCGAGAAGGCCGCCGAGACGATGGACCAGGCGGAGGCGGAGAAGCTCGCGAAGAAGATGCAGAAGGGGTCCTTCGACCTCGAGGACTACGCTTCCCAGCTGAAGCAGATCAACAAGATGGGCTCGCTCTCCGGGATGCTCGGCATGCTGCCCGGCATCGGCAAGATGAAGGCGCAGCTCGAGAACGCGAACCTCGACCAGACCGTGCTGAAGCGGCAGGCGGCGATCATCGGCAGCATGACGCCGAAGGAACGTCGCAACCCCGACCTGATCAAGGCGAGCCGCAAGAAGCGCATCGCCGCCGGCAGCGGCACCTCCGTGCAGGAGGTCAACAAGCTGCTCAAGCAGTTCGACGAGATGTCCGCGATGATGAAGCGGATGAACAAGCTCGGCCAGAAGGGGCTGATGCGCGGGGGTCTCTCCGCGCTGCTCCCCGGCCTTGGCAATCGCAGACCTTTTTGAGAAGACCAGGAGCAGGAACCCCCATGGGCCTCAAGATCCGCCTCTCGCGCGCCGGCGCCAAGAAGCGCCCCTACTACCACATCGTGGTTGCCGACAGCCGCAGCCCGCGCGATGGCCGCTTCATCGAGAAGCTCGGCTCCTACAACCCGATGCTGCCCTCCGATCACCCCGACCGCGTGCGCCTCTTCGCCGAGCGCATCAACCACTGGAAGTCGCAGGGCGCGCTGCCCACCGACCGCGTGGCAAAATTCCTCGGCCATGCCGGCCTCGCGCCGATGCCGGTCTTCCCGGAGCAGCCGAAGAAGTCGGCGCCGAAGAAGAAGGCGCAGGAACGCGCCGCCGCCGCCGCGGCCGCGGCGGGCTGAGGCCGCAAGGTCGGGTCTGACGGGCGATGGCGACCGGGCGCGCAGCGACGGGGATGGGGGACGCAGCGGCCACGCCGCGCGTGGCCGATCCCTCGCGCGCGCCGCGCGCGGCCGATCCCTCGCGCGCGCCGCGCGCGGCCGATCCCTCGCGCGCGCCGCGCGCGGCGGATCCTGCACGCCGCCTGGTCGTGGTGGGCGAGATCGGCCGTCCGCACGGCGTGCGCGGCCTGGTGCGCCTGCACGTCTTCACCGAGGATCCGGACAGCTTCGCCGGCTACAACCCGTTCCTCGACGCCACCGGAACGCGCCGCTTCACGGTCACGCCGCTGCCCGGCGGCCTCGGCCGCATCGAGGGCGTCGCGGACCGCGACGCCGCGCAGCGCCTGACCGGCACCAGGCTGCATGTCGAGCGCGCCCGCCTCGCCGCGCCCGAGGACTCGGAGGAATTCTTCCTCTGCGACCTCGAAGGCCTGCGCGCGGTGACGCAAGCCGGCGACGAGCTCGGCGTAATCCGCAGCGTGGACGACCACGGCGCCGGGCCCTTCCTGACCGTCATCGGCCCGCGCGGCGAGCTGCTGCTGCCCTTCACCAAGGCCGTCGTGCCGGTGGTGGACATCGCCGCCGGCCGGCTCGTCGTCGTCCCCCCTGGCGAGGTGGTCGTCCCGCCCCAGCCGGGCGAGGAGCACGCGGCATGACCCCGGCGGATCGTCGCAGGGCGGAGGCGCCGCAGGCGCCGAGCACCGGAGACGTGAATCCGCCGGGGAACCCCTGGCGCGCCACGGTGCTCACCCTCTTCCCCGAGATGTTCCCCGGCCCGCTCGGCCTGTCCCTCGCCGGCCGCGCACTGCGCGAGGGCCGCTGGGCGATCGAGCCGATGGACATCCGCGGCTTCGCCCCCGGCCGCCACCGCAGCGTGGACGACACGCCCTTCGGCGGCGGCGCCGGCATGGTCATGCGCCCCGACGTGGTGGACGCCGCCTGCGAAGCCGCCACCGCCGCCAATCCCGGCGCGCCCTTGCTGTATCTCACCCCGCGCGGCCGCGTGCTGGACCAGGCGCTGGTGCGCGACCTCGCCGCCGGCCCCGGCGTCACGCTGCTCTGCGGCCGCTACGAAGGCATCGACCAGCGCGTGATCGAATCGCGCGGCATGGTCGAAATCTCCGCCGGCGACCTCGTGCTCTCGGGCGGCGAGGTCGCGGCCATCCTGCTGCTCGACGCCTGCATCCGCCTCCTCCCCGGCGTGATGGGCGCGGCCGAGAGCGGCGCCGAGGAAAGCCACGGGCCCGAGGGCCTGCTGGAATACCCCCACTACACCCGGCCCGCCGAATGGCAGGGCCGCAAGGTGCCGGAGGTGCTGCTCTCCGGCCACCACGCCGAGGTCGCGCGCTGGCGGCGCGCGGTGGCGGAGGAGACGACGCGCCTCCGCCGCCCGGACCTCTGGGACCGGCATCTCCGCCGCCAGGCGGAATCCCATGCGGCGGCGCCGGGGCGGCTGGACGGCCCCCCGGCCGCCGCCTAGACCGCATCGAGAAGGACACACGACCATGAACCTGCTCCAGCAGTTCGAAGCCGCCCAGCAGGCGCGCCTCTCCGCCGCCCGGCCGACGCCGGAATTCGGCCCCGGCGACACCGTGCGCGTGATGGTGAAGGTGGTGGAAGGCGAACGCACCCGCACCCAGGCCTATGAAGGCGTGGTGATCGCGCGCTCCAACCGCGGCCTGAACAGCAACTTCACCGTCCGCAAGCTGTCCTATGGCGAGGGCGTGGAGCGCATCTTCCCGCTCTACTCGCCGAACGTGGCGGAGATCATCGTGGTCCGCCGCGGCAAGGTGCGGCGCGCCAAGCTCTATTACCTGCGCGGCCGCACCGGCAAGTCGGCGCGCATCCAGGAACGCGCGCGCGTCACCGCCACGGCGCCCGAGGCCGCCGCGGCCGACCAGGGCTGAGACGAAGCTCGCCCCGCGCGGCCATCGCGCGGGGCGAACTGCCTGTCGGTGTTGGGGGGAAGACGATGACGGAAACCCGTCCGCGCACGCTGTTCGACAAGATCTGGGACGCGCATGTCGTCGAGGCGCTGCCGGACGGCACCGCCATCCTCTACATCGACAAGCACCTGACGCATGAGGTCACCAGCCCGCAGGCTTTTGAGGCCTTGCGTGCGGCTGGGCGGAAGGTCCGGCGGCCGGACGCGACCATCGCGGTGGTTGACCACAACATCGCCACCGACGCGTCCCGCTACGGCACCATCGAAGACCCCGAGAGCCGCCAGCAGGTCGAGACACTCGAAAGAAACGTCGCCGAATTCGGCGTGCCCTACATCCCGCTGACCGATGCGCGCCAGGGCATCGTGCATGTCATCGGGCCGGAACTCGGCCTGTCGCTGCCCGGCATGACCATCGTCTGCGGCGACAGCCACACCTCCACGCATGGCGCGCTCGGCGCGCTGGCCTTCGGCATCGGCACGTCGGAGGTGGAGCATGTGCTGGCGACGCAAACGCTGCTGCAGAAGCCGGCGAAGAACATGCGCGTCACCGTGGACGGCACGCTGCCCGTCGGCTGCACGGCGAAGGACATCGTGCTGGCCATCATCGGCCATATCGGCACCGCCGGCGGCAACGGCCATGTCATCGAATATGCCGGCGAGGCGATCCGCGCCCTCGACATGGCCGGCCGCATGACGGTGTGCAACATGTCGATCGAGGCCGGTGCGCGCGCCGGCATGGTGGCCCCCGACCAGACCACCTTCGACTACGTGAAGGGCCGCCCCTTCGCGCCGAAGGGCGAGGCCTTCGACAGCGCCGTCGCCTGGTGGTCCACCCTGCCCTCCGACCCCGGCGCGCATTTCGACCGCGAAGTGCGCCTGGACGCCGCGCAGATCATCCCGCAGGTCACCTGGGGCACCAGCCCGGAGGACGTGCTGCCGATCACCGGCGTCGTGCCGAACCCGGCCGACCAGGCCGACGAGGCGAAGCGCGCGCAGGTGCAGCGGATGCTGGACTATATGGGCCTGACGCCCGGCCAGCGCCTGCAGGACCTGAAGGTGGACGTGGTCTTCATCGGCTCCTGCACCAATTCCCGCATCGAGGATCTGCGCGTCGCCGCCAGCATCGCGCGCGGCCGCAAGGTGGCCGATGGCGTGCGCGCCCTCGTCGTGCCGGGCAGCGGCCTGGTGAAGGCGCAGGCCGAATCCGAAGGCCTGAACCGCGTCTTCCGCGACGCCGGCTTCGAATGGCGGGAAGCCGGGTGTTCCATGTGCCTCGGCATGAACCCGGACAAGCTGAAGCCCGGCCAGCGCTGCGCCAGCACCTCCAACCGCAACTTCGAGGGCCGCCAGGGCCCGGGCGGGCGCACGCACCTGCTTTCGCCGGCCATGGCCGCGGCCGCGGCGCTCGCGGGGCGGCTGGCCGATGTGCGCGACTTCCAGCCGAAGGGGGCCTGACCGATGCGCGCCTTCACCACGCTGACCGGCATCGCCGCGCCGCTGCCGCAGGCCAATGTCGACACCGACAAGATCATCCCCGCGCGCTTCCTGAAGACCATCGCGCGCACCGGGCTCGGCAAGAACCTCTTCGCCAATGTCCGCTACCGCGAGGACGGCTCGGAAAACCCCGACTTCATCCTGAACCGCGAGCCCTATCGCCAGTCGGAAATCCTGATCGCCTACGAAAACTTCGGCTGCGGCTCCTCGCGCGAGCACGCGCCCTGGGCGCTGCTGGATTTCGGCATCCGCTGCGTCATCGCCCCCGATTTCGGCGACATCTTCCACAACAACAGCTTCAAGAACGGCATCCTGCCCATCCGCCTGCCGCGCGCCATCTGCGAACAGCTGATGGAAGACGCGAAGCTCGGCGCCAATGCCCGCCTGACGGTGGACCTGGAACGCCAGGTCGTCGTCCGCCCGAACGGGGAGGAAATCCCCTTCGAGGTCGACGCCTTCCGCAAGCACCTGCTGCTGAACGGCCTGGACGACATCGGCCAGACCATGCAGCGCGCGCCCGCGATCGACGGCTTCGAGGCGAAGCAGCGCGCCGCGCAGCCCTGGCTCTACGCCTGATTTTTGCCGCGCGGGGGCGCTGCCCCGGCGCGATCCCAGCCCGCGGGCGTCTCGCGTGCCGCCCGTGCCGGACGACCCGTGAGGAACGCTTGCCGACATGCCGTCGAACAAAAAACTCCTGATCCTGCCGGGCGACGGCATCGGCCCCGAGGTGATGCGCGAGGTCCGGCGCGTGATCGAGTGGATGGCGCATCGCCGCGCCGTCGGCTTCGACATCAGCGAGGGCCTGGTCGGCGGTGCCGCCATCGACGCCACCGGCTCGCCCTGCCCGGATGCGACGGTGGAGGCCGCGAAGGTCGCGGATGCCGTGCTGTTCGGCTCGGTCGGCGGACCCAAATGGGACAGCCTGCCCTTCGACCAGCGCCCGGAGCTCGGCATCCTGCGGCTGCGCAAGGATCTCGGGCTGTTCGCGAATCTCCGCCCCGCCGTGGTGCTGGACCCGCTGGCCGATGCCTCCGCGCTGCGCCCCGATCTCGTCCGCGGCCTCGACATCATGATCGTGCGGGAGACGACGGGCGGCGTCTATTTCGGCGAGCCCCGCGGCGTCACCACCGGCGCCGACGGCAAGCGCACCGGCCTCGACACCCAGATCTACCACGAGGACGAGATCGCCCGCGTCGCCCGCGTGGCCTTCGAACTGGCCCGCAAGCGCCGCAACAAGCTCACCAGCGTCGAGAAGGCGAACGTCATGCAATCCGGCCGCCTCTGGCGCGCCGTGGTCGGCGAGGTCCACAAGGCCGAATTCCCCGACGTGCAGCTGGAGAACATGTACGCCGACAATTGCGCGATGCAGCTGGCGTCCCGCCCCAAGCAGTTCGACGTGATCCTCGGCGACAACCTCTTCGGCGACGTGCTGTCGGACCTCGCCGCGGCACTCACCGGCTCGCTCGGCATGCTGCCCTCGGCGACGCTGGGCGCGGTGCTGCCGGATGGCCGGCGGCATGCGCTCTACGAGCCGATCCACGGCTCCGCGCCCGACATCGCCGGCAAGGGGGTGGCGAATCCGTCCGCGCAGATCCTCTCCTTCGCCATGCTCCTGCGGCTCTCCTTCGGGCTGGAGGAGGAGGCGCGGCTGATCGAGCAGGCGATCGAGCGCGTGCTGGCCGGCGGCCTGCGCACCGCCGACATCATGGCGCCGGGCATGGCGCGCGTCGGCACCTCCGTGATGGGCGAGGCGGTGGTGCGCGAGCTCGACAAGCTCACCGCCTGAAGCCTTTGCACGCGAAAGCCGGGGCGGAAGGGGTTGCGCACCCCGTCCCCCTCGGCTAAATCGCCGCTCCCGGCGGGACCCGTAGCTCAATTGGATAGAGCACCAGACTACGGATCTGGGGGTTAGGAGTTCGAATCTCTTCGGGTCCGCCAGGCTTTTCTCGACAGCGCCACGCGCCGGCGCGCCCGTCCTGACGCCGCACCGCGTCCGGCGAGGCTGACGGGGCCGTTCCCGACGCAGCCTCCCGTCGCGGCTTCCACCTCGCTGCCCCGTGCGCTTGCCGGCCACCGCACACGCTCCGCGGCACTCGCCGGACACGCCTCCACGCGCCGCCCCTGGCCCGGGCCTTCGTTGCATCCCGTGATCCATCGCCCCGGCGGACCCGACGACGCCGGTCGCCACCGGCCCGCCCGCATCCGCGCGCCGGGGCGCCGGCGCTCCCAGGGTTTCGCTGAGAAAGCGTAAGCGCGGCGACGAGGCCCGCCTTCCGGCGCGGGCGGTGAATATGCTTGGTCGGCCTAGGGCTGGGAGCTTCGAGCCGACGTTATGGTCCACGTTAATGACGACGCGAAGGGCGGC
>JAIYDD010000089.1 GCA_027487675.1 Acetobacteraceae bacterium
CAATGCGTGCCCAGCACCTCCGCCGTGTCGCCGCGGCCGGTGGAAGGCAGCCAGCCGAGCTGCACGGCGAAGACCATGATCAGCATCAGCCCGACCCAGAAGGTCGGCAGCGAGAAGCCCAGGATGCTGCCGGCCATGATCGCCTTGGCACCCGTGCTGTCCGGCCGCAGCCCGGCATAGAGCCCGAGCGGCAGGCCGATGACGATGGCGCCGATGGTCGCCGCCACCGCCAGCTCGAGCGTCGCCGGCATCTTCTGCAGGATCAGCTGCAGCGCCGGCTCGTTGAACACGAAGGACCGGCCGAGGTCGCCCTGCAGCGCGTTGCCGACGAAGATCAGGTATTGCTGCCACAGCGGCAGGTCGAGGCCGAGCGCGCGGATCGCGCGCTCCCGCTCGAACTGGTCGGCGTCGGGGCTGATCAGGATCTCGACGGGATCGCCGATGGCGAAGACGCCCACGAAGACGATCACCGACATGGCGGCGACGACGCCGACGGCCTGGATCAGCCGCCGCAGCAGGTAGACGGACATCTATGTCGCCCCAATACCGCGGCGCGTGCCGCGGGCCGACTTCGCGGCCTCACCCGCCGTGAAGGACGGCGGCTGCCAGCCCAGGAGATCAAGGGCGCGCATCCGAGCCGCTGCTCAGCGCATCGTCGCCGGGCGGATGTCCTGCGCCCGCGTCAGCTCGTCCACGCGGGCCGAATGCTGAAGGGTCCGGCGCATCGCCCAGATGTTGGTCTGGATGTGCAGCGGAATCACGGCCACGTCCTCGGCCGCCATGCGCTGGATGTCGATCAGCATCCGCTCGCGCCGCGCCTCGTCCAGCTCGACCAGCGACTGCTCCAGCAGCGTGTCGAGCTGCGCGTTGGAATAGCGCCCGCGGTTGGACGCGCCCCAGCCGCGCTCGCGATTCACGCTGGCGATGATGTTGCGCATCGGGTGGCTGCCATCCGGGTTCGATCCCCAGCCGATCAGGTGCGCGGAGTATTCGGCGCGGCCGGCGCGGTTGACGAAGATCGACCAGGTCTGCGCCTCGACCGTGGTGCGCACGCCGATGCGCGTCCACATCTGCCCGACCGCCTGGGCGATCCGCGCATCGTTGATGTAGCGGTCGTTCGGCGTGTTGAGCTGGATGCGGAAGCCGTTGGGGTAGCCGGCCTCGGCCAGCAGGCGCCGCGCGCCTTCCGGGTCGTGGCGCGTCACGGGCAGGTCGGGCACGTGGCTGAAGGTTCCCGGCGGCAGGAACTGGGATGCCGGCGTCGCCGCGCCGTCCATGATGCGCGTCGTGATGGCTTCCCGGTCGATGGCCATGGACAGCGCGCGCCGCACGCGCACGTCGCGCAGCGGGTTGCGGCCCAGCGGGCGGCCGTCATTGTCGGTGACGAAGGGGCTGTTCTCGCCCTCCGCGCGCAGGTGGTCGAGGCCGAGGAAGATCAGCCGCAGCCCCACCGTCTCCGACAGGTGCAGCCGCTGGTCGCCGCGCAGCCGCGCCAGGTCCGTCGTCGGCACCTGGTCGATGAAGTCGAGGTCGCCGGCCAGCAGCGCCGCGGTGCGCGCCGCGTCGTTGGTGATCATCCGGTAGTTCACGCGCTGGAAGGGCGAGACCTGGCCCCAATAGGTCGCGTTGCGCTCGAACTCGATGCGGTCGCCGCTGCGGTGCGTGACCACGCGGAAGGGACCGGTGCCGATCGCCAGCTGGCCGGAATTGAAGCCCTCCGTCGTCGCATTCGCATGCGTCTCCGCATCGATGATGCGGACATTGGTCATGTCGAGCGGCAGCAGCGGATAGGGGTTCGCGGTGTGGAAGCGGATGGTCAGCGGATCGACGATCTCGATCCGGGTGATCGGCCGCGAATAGATGGCGAAGGAGGACGGCGCGTTCGGCACGTTCGGCAGGCGCTGCAGCGTGAAGGCCACGTCCTCGGCCGTGAAGGCGTTGCCGTTGTGGAAGCGCACGCCCTCGCGCAGCCTGAATTCCCACACGGTGGGGGAGACGGCGCGCCATTCGGTGGCCAGGCCCGGCTGGTTGCGCGCCTGCGCGTCGGTCTCGACCAGCTTGTCGAAGATCATGTCGCTGACCGCGTTGTTCGGCGACAGCTGGTGGAAATGCGGATCGAGCGAGGTGACCGGAGAGCCGACACCCATCGTCAGCGTCGGGCCCTGGCCCTGCGCCTGCGCGGACATCGGAAACATGCCGGCGGACACTGCCAGCACGGACGCGGCGGCCATGGCGGCCGCCCGCATTGTTACGGGCATGTTCCGTCTCCCTCGATCGCGTTCTGGGCCTCCACCGGACCTGTAGCAGTCCGTTACCGCCGAAGCTAGGCTCGTCGCTTCGCGGCGCCGGCCCGCCCCTGCCCGTCCCGGGCCGGCCCGGCGCCCGACACGAGAACGGGAGACCTCACGACCGATGACCACCCCCCTCGCCCGCCGCGCGCTGCTCGCCGCGGCCCTCGCCGCGCCGCTCGCCCTGCCGCTTTCCGCGCCAGCCTCCGCCCAGAACCTGACCATCGCCACCGGCGGGTCGGTCACCTCGGTCGATCCGCACTTCTTCAACGCGGCGCCCAATTCCTCGCTCGCGCTGCATTTCTTCGAGACGCTGGTCGACCGCACCTTCGACGCGAAGCTGGTGCCGGGCCTGGCCAGCGAATGGCGCGCCGTCTCCCCCACCGTGTGGGAATTCAAGCTGCGCCCGAACGTCACCTGGCACGACGGCCGCCCCTTCACGGCCGAGGACGTCGCCTTCACCCTCTCCCGCGTGCCGAACGTGCCGAACAGCCCGGGCGGCTTCACCGGCTTCATCCGCTCCATCGAGCGGACCGAGATCGTCGATCCGCTGACCATCCGCTTCCACACCTC
>JAIYDD010000070.1 GCA_027487675.1 Acetobacteraceae bacterium
GCGTCGATCTTCTATCGTTCGGGACGCGTTGTCGTGCAAGGGGTTGGCGAGCGCGAGCAGGCGTTCGGCCTCGGCCAGGTCGTCGGGGGCGTTGGCGTTGAAGAAGGGGTCGAAGGGCGCGGTCGGCCATTCGGCATGGGCGCAGCCGAAGCGGGCGGTCCAGCGGTCGATCTTGCGCTCCCCGGCCAGCAGCGCGGTGCGCAGCTCCCCGCGCAGCGCGACCGGCCAGAGCCCGATCGGCGGATGCGCCTGCCCGCCGGAGGTCGCGCAGGCCAGGGGCACGCCGCCTGCCTGCCGCGCCGCGTGCAGCCGCGCCACCAGATCGGCCGGGATGAAGGGCGCGTCGCCGGTGACGGAGACGACGAAGGGCAGGTCCGGCCGATGCGCCGCCGCCCAGTCCAGCCCCGCCAGGATGCCGGCCAGCGGCCCCGGATGGTCGGGCAGCCCGTCGGCCACCACCGGCAGGCCATAGGCCGCGAAGCGCGCCGGATCGCCATTGGCGTTCAGGATCAGCGCCGCCGCCTGGCCGCGCAGCCGGTGCAGCAGGTGGTCGAGCAGCGGCCGCCCGGCGAGCAGGCGCAGCGGCTTGTCGCCGCCGCCCATCCGCCGCGCCAGGCCGCCGGCCAGCACCAGGGCCAGGGTGTCGGCGCGTGGCGCGGCGGCGTCAGTCATCCGCCCGCATCGCCTCCGCGCTGTTCTTGCGCCAGTGCTTTGCACTCTCCTCCGGCACATAGGCGAGGTCGGCGTCGAAGACGATGCGGCTTTCCCCGGCCAGCGCCACGAAGCGCTTGCCCTTGCAGCGGCCGATCAGCGTCAGATTCGCTTCCCGCGCCAGGTCGACGCCCCAGGCGGTGAAGCCGGAGCGGCTGACCAGGATGGGAATGCCCATGCGCACCGTCTTGATGACCATCTCGGAGGTCAGGCGGCCGGTGGTGTAGAAGACCTTGTCCTCGGCGCCCTCGCCGTTGCGGAACATCCAGCCGGCGATCTTGTCCACCGCGTTGTGGCGGCCGACATCCTCCATGTAGACGATCGGCTGATCCTCCCGGCACAGCGCGCAGCCATGGATCGCGCCGGCCTCCAGGTACAGGCTGGGCAGCGTGTTGATCCGGTGCAGCAGCCGGTAGAGCCAGCTGGTCCGCAACTGCGCCGCCGGCGCCAGGCGCACCTGGGCGAAATCCTCCATCAGGTCGCCGAAGGCGGTGCCCTGGGCGCAGCCGGAGGTGAGCGTCTTCTTCCTGAGCTTCTGCTCGAAATCGGTCTGCCGTTCGGTGCGCACCACGACCACCTGCAGGTCGTCGTCGTAGTCCACCGCGGTCACGCGGTCGTCGCGCTTCAGCATGCCCTGGTTGAGCAGGTAGCCGATGGCGAGGTCCTCGGGCCGGTCGAGGATGGTCATCATCGTCACGATCTCCTGCCCGTTCAGGTAGAGCGTGAGAGGCCGTTCGACGGTGACCGCGGTCTCGACCGGCGCGCCGGTCTGGTCGCGCCCGGTGACGCGCCGCGTCAGGCGCGGATCGGCGGGGTCGGGCTGCACCCGCAGGCTTGGCATGTCCATTGCTGCATTTTCCTGCGCCGGCGGGGCTGCGGCAAGCGCCGGCAAGACAGGTCTCCCCCGATTGGATGAGAACGCGTGTTCCATAAACTGGCGGATCTTCATAAGCTCTGATAAATACACCTATTCCACGAGATTATTCATGCCACCAAAGAAACATCCACCGGCCGGTCCCGATGCCCTCGCCGCCGATCTCTATGCCGCCGTGCTGGACGGGCGCGGCCCGCTGGAGGCGCTGGCGCCGCTTGCCGCGCGACTGGGGGCGACCAGCCATGCGGTGCATGAGGTGCGGGAGCAGGAAGGTCGCGCGGACCGCAGCGTCTCGCTCAGCCATAACGGGCTGGGCGCGGCCGCGCTGGCCGACTACGCGGCGCATTGGGTGCGCGAAGACCCCTGGGTGGCGCTGCGGGCGCGCATGCCGGTGGGCGTCCACCGGCCCGAACGGCTGCTGCCGCCGGGCAGCACGGAGCGCAGCCGGATCTGGCAGGAATGGGGCCGGCCGAACGACGCGGGGCGGCACGGGCTGACGGCGCTGCTGGCGCGCGGGCCGGCCGGCCACACCGCGCTGGTCTTCCACCGGCGGGCGGACGCGCCGCCCTTCGACGATGCCGAGCAGGGCCTCGTCGAGGCGCTGTTCCCGCATCTGCAGCGCGTCTTCGGCGCGCATGCCCGCCTGGCCGGCGGGCAGGACAGCGCGGCCATCGCGCTGCGGGCGGGGCTGGATGCGATCGGCGATGGCGTCGCGCTCGTCGATCCCGCCGGGCGCGTGGTCTTCGCCAATGCGTCGCTGCGGCGGATGGCCGACCAGCGCGACGGCATCGGCCTGTCGGCCGAAGGCGGGATCGAGATCGCCGACGTGGCGGCGCGCCAGGCGCTGGCGCGCGCCGTGCACGCGGCGATGGCGGCGCTCGACGGGCGGCTCGGGCTGCTGCCGACGGCAGGCGTGCTGGCGGTGCCGCGTGCCTCCGGCGGCGCGCCCTGGATGGTGCGCGCGCTGCCCGCCCGCGACATCGCCGCCCCCGGCGCCCCGCCCGGCTTCCGCGGCGTGGTGCTGGTGGTCACCGACCAGCAGAAGCGGCAGCGGCCCAACGCGGCGGTGCTCGGCCGGCTGTTCGGCTTGACCCCGGCCGAGGCGGCGCTGGCCGCGGCGCTGGCGGCGGGGCGCAGCCCGGCCGAGCATGCGGCGACGCGCGGCATCGCCCGGGACACCGTCCGCAGCCACCTGACGCAGGTGATGCGCAAGACGGGCTGCCGCCGCCAGGCGGAGCTCGCCGCGCTGCTCGCGCGGCTTCCGGGCTGATCGGCCTGCCGGCGCGCGCCAGCGCCGGCGGCGCGTCGCGCACCGCGCCGGTGCGACCCTGCGGCTGACGGCGCGCGCCGCGCCGCCCGAGGGCTCAGCGCGGCGTCGGTGCCCCCGCCAGCACGTCGGCGGGGCGCGAGAGGGATTGCGTGCCGGTGACCTCGTTGTTCAGGTAGAACTCGTCGCGCGGGAAGACATCGGTCAGCGATGCCTCGGCGCGCGGCGTCGCCGGCCCCCAGGCGATCGCGGGGCGGGCGAAGAAGTCGGCATACACCGTGCCGTTGCGGTTGCCGCGCGCCAGGTGCGCGGCCACCGCCGGATCGGCGAAGCGCCGCGCCAGCGCCGCCGGGTCGTAGGGGATCGGCGTGTCCGACCCGATCAGCACGCTGCCCGGCATCAGCAGCAGCGTGTGGGGGAAGACGGCGGCGAAGGTCTCGACCGTCCGCCGCGTCGGGCCCCACTGCACGTAGATGCCGCCGGGTGCGAGGCGCCTGCGGACCGATTGCAGGAATTCCTCGGAATAGAGCAGGCCGGAATGCGACCCCTCCGGCAGGATCGCGTCCGCCTGGATGATGTCGTACTGCTCCTCGCCCTTGGACAGGGCGCGCCTTCCGTCGCCGTATTCCAGGCGCCAGCGCGGGTTGCGGAACATCTCGGCGATCGGGCCCTGCGGGTGGCGCTCGGCCAGCTCCTCGAGCGCGGTGATCACGGGCCCGACCAGCTCGATCGCCCGGACCTCCTGCGTGGCCGGCGACACGCCGGCCGCCCAGGGCGTGCCGCCCGAGCCGATGCCGATGCACAGCACGCGTTCCGGGTTGGGGTGCATCAGCGGCCCGACCGCGCCCAGGAACTGGTGGATCGGCAGGAAGGGGATGCGCCCCTGGGAGAAGCCCTGGATGAAGAAGGGCCCGCTGGGTTCCGCCGCCACCGCCGGGTCGGCCGCCACCGAGCCGTCGTCGCGGAAGAAGGCGACGCCCGAGCGGTCCTCGGCCCAGGCGGTGCGCTGGCCCGGCTTCTCGGCATGCAGGCGCGACCAGAAGGCGGCATTGCCCGGCAGAACGACAAGGGCCAGTGCGCAGGCGCCGGCCAGCGCCAGCTCCGGCCGCCTGCCGCGGCCGGCCTTCCACAGCCAGCCGACCATCAGCAGCACCGACAGCAGCGCCAGCAATTGCAGCGTGCCCGCCGTGCCGAGGAAGTGGAAGGTGACGAGGCCCGTCAGGATCGACCCCGCCGCATTGCCCAGGATGTTCGCCAGCTGCACCCAGCCGACGCGCGCGCCGACGCTGGCCAGGTCCTGCTGCACCGCGCGCTGCACGAAGGGGAAGGTCATGCCGATGAGGAAGGAGGGCGGGCCCACCACCAGCACCGTCAGGATCACCGTGGTCAGCAGCCCCTCGCCGCGCAGCCGCTGGACGTCGGCCGAGAGGACCTGGTTGATCGGCCAGTAGGGCAGCGCCAGCCACAGCGCCATGATCAGCAGGGCGCCCAGCGCGAAGCCGCCCGCCTGGGTCATGAAGAAGGCCGGGCGCGGGTCCTTCATGGTGCGGACCATGCGCGCCGCCAGCGCCATGCCAGCGCCATCGGCCAGCAGGAAGACGCCGAGCACGGTGGGGAACAGGTAGGCATGGTACTGCCCGACCTGGCCCATCAGCCGCACCCAGACGATCTCCAGCGCCACGATCACGTAGCCCGACAGGAAGACCAGGAAGCACCACAGCTTGAGCGACCCGAAGGGCTCGGCCTGCGCGGCCGCGCGGGCGGGCGCGGGGGTGGGCGGGCGGTCCGCGCCGTCGCGCTTCATCGCCGGCAGCAGGGTCAGCGCCAGAGCCGCCGCCAGCAGGTCGAGGCCCGCGGCCAGCACCAGCGCGCCGACGAAGCCCATGTTGCCGACCAGCAGCCAGCCGCCGAGCAGCGCGCCGAGGCCCGCACCGACCGTGTTCAGCCCGTAGAGCTTGCCGATCCGCTCCGCAACCGTGTCGAGGCTGGTGGCGATGGCGCGCGCCAGCAGCGGCAGCGACGCGCCCATCAGCGTCGTCGGCAGCACCAGCCCCGCGAAGCACAGCGCGAAGATGGCGACCGGGTCATCGACCACGCCGGCCAGGTCGGTCGCCAGGAAATCGTAGAGGAAGAACTTGGACACCAGCGCGAAGACCGCGACGCCGGCTTCCGCCAGCGCGAAGCCGATCATGGCGCGGTAGGGCGACAGCCGGTCGGCGATGCGCGCGCCGATGATCGACCCCAGCCCGAGCCCCGCCAGGAAGGCGCCGACCACCAGCGCGGCGGAGACGGTGTCGGACCCGGCGAAGATGCCGAGCATCCGCTGCCAGACGATCTGGCAGAGCAGGGCCGCGAAGCCCGAGCAGAAGAACGCAACCGCCAGACGCGGCATCCCCTGGGTCCCCCCTCGGAACGGCAGGCCTCCCCCGACCGGCCGGCCGCAGGCGCAATCACCTTGCCCTGCGGTGAGGGCAGCATTGCGGCAAGATGTCGGTGCGTAAAGGGTAGGTCACATCCGCTTGAGGTATCGTTCACGCTGCATCGGCCGGGGGTGGTGGGTCGCCCCTTGCCGTGGCGCCGCATCCGCCGCAGCCTCCCGCCCCGGCAGCCGAGGGGAATATCGCGCGTGAACGGTGCAGAAAGCCTGGTCCACACCCTGCTCGCCTCCGGCGTGGACACCTGTTTCGCCAACCCGGGCACCAGCGAGATGCATTTCGTGGCCGCGCTGGACCGGATCCCCGGCATGCGCTGCGTGTTGGGCCTGCAGGAGAATGTCGTCACCGGCATGGCGGATGGCTATTTCCGCATGGCGGGCAAGCCGGCCGCGACCCTGCTGCATTGCGGGCCCGGCTTGGCGAACGGGCTGGCCAACCTGCACAACGCCCGGCGCGCGCGGTCCGGCATCGTCAACTGCGTCGGCGACCAGGCGACCTATCATCGGCCGCTGGATGCGCAGCTGACGGCCGACACCGAGGGTTTCGCGCGCGGCGTCTCCGCCTGGGTGCGGACGGTGCAGCGCGCGACGGAGGTGGCGCGGGATGCGGCGGTGGCGGTGCAGGCGGCCCGCACCTCCCCAGGCCAGGTCGCCACCCTGATCCTGCCCTCCGACACCTGCTGGGACGAGGCGCCGGACGGCCCGGCCGCGGCCCTGCCCGTGCCGGCGCGCCCGCAGGCCGACCCGCTGGCCATCCGCAACGCCGCCCGCGCGCTGCGGGAACGCTCCAACGTGCTGATCCTGCTGGGCGGCCTGGCGCTGACGGGGGCGGCGCAGGCGCTGGCGCACCGCATCGCGCAGGCCACCGGCGCCGCCGTGCTGGCCGAGATGTCGAACGGCCGGGTGGAGCGCGGGCGCGGGCGGA
Organism: Acetobacteraceae bacterium; assembly: GCA_027487675.1. Classification (GTDB taxonomy): domain Bacteria; phylum Pseudomonadota; class Alphaproteobacteria; order Acetobacterales; family Acetobacteraceae; genus Falsiroseomonas. Next base: position 6,212 of record JAIYDD010000070.1, read on the forward strand.
TGGCGCTGGAGCGCGTGCCTTATCCGGTGGACCAGGCGGTGGCGGCGCTCGCGCCCTACACCACCATCATCCTGGTCAACGCCAAGGCGCCTGTCGGCTTCTTCGCCTATCCGGGCAAGCCTTCCCGCCACCACCGGGAGGATGCGGACATCATCCCGCTCTCCCGCTACGAGGCGGATGCGGTGCAGGCGCTGGCGGCGCTGGCCGAGGAAGTCGGCGCCCCCGCCGCCGCCCTGCCCGACCCGGGCCCGAAGCCCGAGCCCGTCCGCGGCGCGCCGACGCCGGAGGGGCTGGCGCGGACGCTCGCCGCCCTGCTGCCCGACCACGCCGTGGTGGCGGACGAGGCAGTGTCCTTCGGCCGCGGCTTCTTCGCCCAGACGCACGCCGCCGCGCCGCATGACTGGCTGCAGATCACCGGCGGGGCGATCGGCTGCGGCATCCCGCTGGCCACCGGCGCCGCGATCGGCGCGCCAGGGCGGCGGGTGGTGAACCTGCAGGCCGACGGGTCGGGGATGTACACGCTGCAGGGCCTCTGGACCCAGGCGCGGGAGAAGCTGCCGGTCACCACCATCGTGCTGTCCAACCGCAGCTACGCGATCCTGCTGGGCGAATACCGCAATGTCGGCGCCAACCCCGGCCGGACGGCGATGGACATGATGGATTTGGGCAACCCGGACCTCGATTGGGTGAAGCTCGCCAACGGCATGGGGGTGGAGGGCGCGCGCACCACCACGCTGGAAGGCTGCGCCGACCTGATGCGCCAGAGCTTTGCGCAGGACGGGCCCTTCGTGATCGAGCTGGTGATCTGATGCGCTCCCCCTCCCCCGTTCTTCACGGGGGAGGGTCGGGGTGGGGGTTCCTCAGGAGGCACGCGACACATGGACCTGCACCTGACCGGCCAGCGCGTGCTGGTCACCGGCGGCAGCAAGGGCATCGGCCTCGCCTGCGCGCAGTCCTTCGCCGAGGCCGGCTGCGATCTGGTGCTGGCCGCCCGCGACCCCGCCCTGCTCGCCGCCGCCGCCGACGAGGTCCGCGCCACCGCCCAGGTCCAGGTCGCGACCTTCGCCGCCGACCTGTCTCGGGCCGAGGAGCGGGAGAGGCTGCACGCCGCCCACCCGGACATCCACATCCTGGTCAACAACGCCGGCGCCATCCCGCCCGGGCAACTGGCGGACATCCCGATGGCGCGCTGGCAGGCCGCCTGGGATTTGAAGGTGATGGGCTACATCCACCTCTGCCAGCTCTACCTGCCGGGGATGCAGGCGCGGCGGGCCGGCGTGATCCTGAACGTCATCGGCATGGCCGGGCGCACGCCGCGGGCGGGCTACATCGCCGGCGGCGCGGGCAATGCGGCGCTGATCGCCTTCACCTGCGCGCTGGGCGGCGCCGCCGGGGCGCATGGCGTGCGCGTGCTCGGCATCAATCCCGCGCTGACCCGCACCGACCGGCTGGTGACCATGGCCAAGGGCACCGCGCGGGAGAAGTTCGGCGACGAGGCGCGGTGGGAGGAGACGCTGTCCGGCCTCGCCATGGGCCGCGCGGCGGAGCCCAGGGAGATCGGGGATTTGGCCGCCTTCCTGGCCTCGCCGCGCGCGGGGTACCTGAACGGGACGGTGGTCGATGTGGATGGCGGGGGGATGTTCCGGTAGGGGCATGGGTCGCCCTTTGCCCTGGAACGCCGCCTGCCCGGCTGCGATAATCCCCCTATGCCCGACGACATCCGTCCCCCGGTGATCGAGCAGGAGGAGGCCGAGCGCCTGGCGGTGGAAGCTGCCGTGGCCAAGGCCCGCACCAACCCTGCTCGCATCCCGCAGGCCGAGATGCGCCGCCGCATGGCGGCCATGGTTCAGGAAGCCGATGCCCGCATCGCCGACCTCGCCCAGGCCGCCGGGACCCGTGCGCCGGAGGCGTGACGACGCCGCTGCCGGTCGAATGGTCGGCGGCCGCCGCCGAGGATCTGGAACGCATCCACGCCCACCTGATCGAGCGCAGCCCCGCCGCCGCGCGGCGCGTGGTGGCGGAGATCGGCGCCGCCACCGAGCTTCTCGCGCTGTTTCCCCATTTCCGGCCGGCCGGGCCGCGCCGCCGGGACGCGCGAGCTTGTCTCGGCCCGTCCCTGGGTCGTCGTCTACGAAGTCGAGGCGGAAGCGGTCCTGATCCTGCACATCTACCACGCCGCGCAGGATCGCTGACCGCCCCCCGCTACCCCGCCACCCGCTCGATATCCGCCCCCACCGCCGACAGCTTCCGCTCGATCGATTCATAGCCGCGATCCAGGTGGTAGACGCGGTTCACGATGGTCTCGCCCTGCGCCGCCAGCCCCGCCAGCACAAGGCTCACGCTCGCCCGCAGATCGGTCGCCATCACCGGCGCGCCCGACAGCTTCGGCACGCCGCGCACGATGGCGCTCTGGCCGTGATACTTGATGCGGGCACCCATCCGCATCAGCTCCGGCACGTGCATGAAGCGGTTCTCGAAGATCGTCTCCGTGATCATGCTGGCACCTTCCGCCACGCACATCAGCGCCATGAACTGCGCCTGCATGTCGGTGGCGAAGCCCGGAAAAGGCTCGGTCATCACGTCGGTGCCGTGCAGGCCGTTGAGGCGCGTGACCTTCAGCCCCTCATGCGTCTCCGCGACATCGACGCCGGCATCGCGCAGCACCCGCACCACCGCGCCGAGATCCGGCAGCCGCGCGCCTTCCAGCAGCACGGACCCGCCGGTGATCGCCGCGGCGCAGGCATAGGTCCCGGCCTCGATCCGGTCCGGCACGATCGGATGGCGCGCCGGGCCGAGCCGCGCCACGCCCTCCACCGTCAGCCGGTCCGTGCCGATGCCCTCGATGCGTGCGCCCATGCGCATCAGGCACATCGCGAGATCGCCGATCTCCGGCTCCCGCGCCGCATTCACGATCTCCGTCGTGCCCTGCGCGATCGCCGCCGCCATCAGCAGATTCTCGGTGGCGCCGACGCTGACCTGCGGGAAGATCACCCGCGCCCCGCGCAGGCCCCCCGCCGGCGCCTTCGCATGGATGTAGCCGGCTTCGAGATCGATGGTCGCGCCCATCTGCTCGAAGGCCTTCAGGTGCAGGTCGACCGGCCGCGTGCCGATCGCACACCCGCCGGGCAGCGAGACCTTCGCCTCCCCGAACCGCGCCAGCAGCGGCCCCAGCACCAGCACGCTCGCCCGCATCTTGCGCACGATGTCATAGGGCGCCTCCAGGCTCGTCGCCGCGCCCGACAGCGTCAGCGTCCGCGCCGCCCGGTCATGCGCCACCCCGAGCCCCAACTGCACCAGCAGCGCCCGCATCGTCGCGACATCCGCGAGATCCGGCGCATTCTCCAGCACCAGCGGCCCGTCGCCCAGCAACCCCGCCGCCATCAACGGCAAGGCCGCATTCTTCGCCCCCCCGACCGGAATCCGCCCCGACAAGGGCCGCCCCCCGCGAATGACAATGCGATCCATCGCTGCTCTAGGCTCCGTGCCTGGCTGGTGGGTGCTGCGGCCCGGGGAGGGCTCCGCCCTCCCCGGTACCCCACCCGCGAGGGGCCTGAGGCCCCTCGACCCCCATCAGTTTTTGTCGTCGGTCAGGGAGGGGGCCTCGCGGGCGCCCCAATGCCACGGGCGCGCAAGGCCCCCTCCCTGACCGACGACAAGACAGGCGGCGGGGTCCGGGGGGCGCCACGCCCCCCGGCGGGAGGGTCCGGGAGGGCGGAGCCCCCACGGCTGCTGCCCCATCGGCAAAGGGCATGGCGCGCCTAGAGCTTCGGCAGGGCCACGCCGCGTTGGCCCATGTATTTGCCCTTGCGGTCGGCGTAGCTGGTTTCGGGGGGGGTGGCGCCCTGGAGGAACAGGAACTGGCAGATGCCTTCGTTCGCGTAGATGCGGGCGGGGAGCGGGGTGGTGTTGCTGATCTCGATCGTGACCTGGCCTTCCCATTCGGGTTCGAGCGGCGTGACGTTCACGATCAGGCCGCAGCGAGCGTAGGTGGATTTGCCGAGGCAGATCACCAGGATGTCGCGCGGGATGCGGAAGTATTCGACCGTGTGGCCGAGCACGAAGGAGTTGGGCGGGATGATGCAGGTCTCGCCGCGGCGGGTGACGAAGCTGCTGTCGCTGAAGGCCTTCGGGTCCACCAGGGCATTGTCGACGTTGGTGAATATCTTGAATTCGTCGGCGATCCGCGCGTCGTAGCCGTAGGAGGACAGGCCGAAGGAGATCACGCCGTCGCGTCGCTGGTTCTCGACGAAGGGTTCGATCATCCCGGCGTCCCGGGCCATCTGGCGGATCCAGGTGTCGGGCATGATGGGCATGGGGTTTGTGGTCTCTCTCTGCCCGGCTTCGGGGTCCCGTGGGGGCGGGGGTTAGACCAAGCGGCTGGCGGCGTCCATGCGGCCATGGGCCCCGGGCGTGGCGGGCCGGGGTGGGTCTGCCCATTTCCCGGGCAGTGCCGGGGGGCGGGCGGCGCCCCGCGGGCCGGGGCAGGGGCCGCCCTTTCAGGCCACACGGGCGGTGGTCGTGGCCCTCCAAGGGCCCGCGGGCCCGACGGGCGAGGCTCCAGCCGTCGGTCCGGCGGGGGGGCCCTTCACTCCGCGCGGCTGGTGGCCGTGTCTCGCGGCGGGCCCGGTGGTGGCTCGCCCTCATCGGCGGCCGGCGCCGCCGGGCCGGCATCGGCCGCCGCCTCGGCCCGGGCGCGGGCCTGGGCCTTGCGGCGCTTCAGGTTCTCGCGCAGGGCGGCGGCCAGCCTCGCCTCGCGCTCCGTCCGGGCCTGGTCGGGCATCGGCGCGCCGCTCAGTCCAGCCGGATGCCGGCGGCCTGCACCACCGCGGCCCAGCGGCGCACTTCCTCGGCCACGAAGGCCGTGTAGGCGGTCGCGCTCATCCGGCGCGGGGTGGAGCCGGTCTCGACCAGCCGCGGTGCGACGTCTGGGTGGGCCAGTGCCGCCAGCACCTCGGCGTTCAGCCGCTCCACCATCGGCGCCGGCAGCCCGGCGGGCCCGGACAGGCCGAACCAGGTGGAGGCGACCAGCTCCGGGTGGCCCAGCTCGCGGAAGGTCGGCACGTCGGGCCAGCCCGGCACGCGCTCGGCGGCCGTCACCGCCAGCAGCCGGAAGCGTTCGTTCCGCCCGGCCTCGACGAGGGTGGTGATGATGGCGTCCACCGCCCCCGCGGCCAGGTCGTTCATCATCGGCCCGCTGCCGCGATAGGGGACGTGGGTGGTCTCGATCCCCGCCGAGCGCTTCAGCAATTCCTGCTTGGCGTGGGAGGAGGTGCCGTTGCCCGGCGAGCCCACCGTCAGCCCCGGCCGTGCCTTCGCCGCCGCGACGAAGTCGGCCAGGCTGCGGATCGGGCTGGCGGCCTGCACCACCAGCACGGAGGGGATCTCCGCCACCAGCGCGACGTGGGAGAAATCGCGCACCGCGTCATAGGGCATGGTCCGGTAGACGGACGGCCCGACCCCGTGGCTCGCGATGTTGGAGACGACGAAGGCGTGCCCGTCCGGCGCCGACTTCGCCACCTGGTCCGAGCCCAGCGTGCCGCCCGCGCCGGCGCGGTTCTCGACCACGAAGGACTGGCCGAGCGTCGCCGACAGACGCTGCGCGACGAGGCGGGCGATGAAATCCGTGGTGCCGCCGGGCGGGAAGGGCACGACGATGCGCACCGTGCGGGACGGCCAGGCGGGCTGCGCCAGCGCGATCCCCGGCGCGGCAAGGCCGGCGGCGAGGGCGAGGAGGTGGCGGCGGCGGGGCATGGGCGGTGTCTCCGCCGCACCCTATACGGCGCGTCCCAGCAGCCGCGAAAGGGCGGCGTCGAACTCCGCCGGCGCCTCGTACTGCACCCAATGGCCGGCGCCTTCCACCAGCTCCACCGCCGCATCGGGCCGGGCCTCGCGCAGGGCTTCGATGCGGGCCGGCAGCTGCGGCGCCGCGGCCTGGTCCAGGCTGCCCCAGATGGCGCCCAGCTTCCCCGGCCAGAGCCGCAGCGCGTCGCGCAGCATCGCGGTGGCGGCGAAGCCGCGGCTGCGCGTGCGGGCATGCACGGTGTTCCATTCCTGGATGTCGAGGGCGAGATCGTCGATCCGTGCGGGATCGGCGATCATCAGGGAGGCGAGGTTGTGCCGGTGCGCCGCCCGCCGCGCCTCGCCTTCCTTGTCGCGCACGCGCCGGAGCGGCGTCTCCCCGCGCGCCACGCCGAGCGCGCCGGCGCCGACGATGGTCAGGCTGCGGAACCGCGCCCCCGGCCGCGCCGCGACATGGCCGGCGACATTGGCGCCGAAGGAGAAGCCGACGAGGTCGGCGGCCGCCGTGTCCGGCAGGATCGCGGCCAGGCCCTCGGCGACGATGGCGGCCAGTTCCGGCGGGTCGCCGGCGCCGGGCGGGTCGTCGCTCTCGCCGAGGCCGGGCAGGTCGGCGGCCAGCACCGCGCGCGTCGCGGCGAAGGCCGGGATCTGCCGCACCCAATGCCGCCAGGACCCGCTGCCGCCATGCAGCAGCACCAGCGGATGGCCGGCGCCGGCGTTCCACTGGTGCCAGACCATGCGGCCCGCGCCGCAGGGCGTTGCGTGGCGCGTCGCGGCGCGGCGGAGGTCGTCGAGGGTCTGCACCGGCGCCGTGTAGCGCCTGCGTGCCTGCCCGTGTAGGCGCGGGCGCTGGTCGCCGTGTGGCGCCTGCGCGCCTGCCCGTGTCGGCGCGGGCGCGGCGGGTCAGTAGCTGCGCGGCAGGCCGAGCACGCGTTCCGCGATGTGGCACAGCACCAGCTGCGGCGAGACCGGGGCGATGCGCGGGATCAGCGATTCGCGCAGCAGCCGCTCCAGGTGGAATTCCTGCGCATAGCCATGCCCGCCGAGCGTCATCACCGCGGTCTGCGCCGCCTCGAACCCCGCCTCCCCGGCCAGCCA
>JAIYDD010000102.1 GCA_027487675.1 Acetobacteraceae bacterium
ACCAGCGCGGCATGGCCCATCCACAGGAAGAACAGCACCAGCACGCTGGTCAGCCGCGCATCCCACACCCACCAGGTGCCCCACATCGGCTTGCCCCACAGGCTGCCGGTGGCCAGGCAGAGCGCGGTGGCGGCTGCGCCGATCGGGGACAATTCGCGCGCCGTCAGGTCGGCCAGCGGGTGCCGCCAGATCAGCGACATGATGGAGAGGATCGCGAGCCCCGTGTAGCCGCCCATCGCCAGCCAGGCCATCGGGACGTGGACGTACATGATCCGCACCGTCTCGCCCTGCTGCCAGTCGGCCGGGGCGAAGGCCAGCGCCCAGGCAGCACCGATGCCGGTCACCCCCAGCGCCAGCGCCCAGAGCCAGGGCATCCATGGGTCGGTCAGCCGCAGGAAGCGGCCGGGATTGGCGAAACGGTGCAGCGACCGCGACCCCTGGGGGGCGGCGGGCGCGTCCGGTCTCGGCCCGGTTGCCCGGGTCGGGGCTGAAGCTCTGGCGTCCACCTTCCTAACCTAGCGTCTCTCGCGCCGGATTGAAGCCGACAGCTTGGGGCGTTACGTCCCGTCACAGCAACCACAATCGGGACCGGCGCCGCCATGCTGTTCGCCATCGCCTGCACGGACAAGCCCGCTTCGCTCGAATTGCGCATGGCCACCCGCCCGGCGCATCTCGATTACCTGACGAGCCAGGCCGCGCGCATCGTCCTGGGCGGCCCGCTGCTGGACCCCGAGGGCAAGCCGATCGGCAGCCTGCTGGTGATCGAGGCCGAGGACCGCGCCGGCGCCGAGGCTTTTGCGGCCGCCGACCCCTATGCCAAGGCCGGCCTGTTCGAGAGCACGGTGATCCGCCCCTTCCGCGCCGTCTTCAAGGACGGGGCGGCCGCCTGAGCATGGCCGCCGCGCCCACCCCTGGCCGCCGCTTCTGGCTGGTGAAGTCGGAACCCGACGCCTTCTCCTGGGACCAGCAGGTGGAGCGCGGGGTGGAGCCCTGGACGGGCGTGCGCAACCACATGGCCAAGGCCAACCTGGCCGCCATGCGGATCGGCGACCTGGCCTTCTTCTACCACTCCAACATCGGCAAGCAGATCGTCGGCGTGGTGGAGGTGGTGCGGGAAGCCTATCCCGACCCCACCGTGGGCCCCGACGATCCGAAGGGCGCCAAGGGGAGCCCATGGCTCTGCGTCGATGTGCAGGCGGTCGGCCCGATGCCGAAGCCGGTCACGCTGGCCGCCATCAAGGCCGATCCGGCGCTGGCGGAGATCGCGCTGGTGCGGCAATCACGGCTGTCGGTCATGCCGATCTCGGCGGAGCATTGGGCGCGGCTCTGCGCCATGGGGGAATGGCCGGCATGAGCGACACCGGGGATGCCGGCGGTCCGCCGCGGGAACTGCGCCGCAACGCCGAGGGCCGGCCGAGCTGGTTCGGCCAGACCTTCTTCGGCATCCGCGACCGTGCCGGCTTCGCCCAGGCGCTGAACAAGGCCTTCGCCACCATCGCGCCGAACTGGGCGCGCGGCACCTTCACCGGCGACAACCTGGTCACCTTCGGCAAGAACCTGTCCTTCCTGGAGGACAAGGCCTTCCTGGACGCCATCGCGCGCCACGCCGACACGGCGGTTGAGCGCAGCATCGTCTGGCGCACCGCCGTCCTGGTCTGGGCCGCCCGCAACGGCCTGCGGCGGGAGGGCGACTTCGTCGAATGCGGCTGCTACCGCGGCACCTCGGCGCGCATCGTGGCGGAGGTGCTGGGCTTCGGCGCCCTGCCGCGCGGCTACTGGCTCTACGACCTGTTCGACTACCCCGAGGGCAGCACCCACACCCACATGCCAGGCATGGGCGCCGAGCTGTTCGAGACGGTGAAGGCCCGCTTCGCCGACATGCCCAACGTGCAGGTCTTCCGCGGCTCGGTGCCCGAGGTGCTGGAAGGCCGCTCGCCCGACCGTATCGCCTTCCTGCACATCGACATGAACCACGCCCCCGCCGAGATCGGCGCGCTGGAGGCGCTGTTCGACCGCGTCTCCCCCGGCGGGGCCATCGTGCTGGATGACTATGGCTACCAGGGCTATGTCGCGCAGCGCGACGCCGAACGCGCCTGGTTCGCCGCGCGCGGCTACGACGTGATCGAGCTGCCGACGAGCCAGGGCCTGGTCATCAAGTAGCGCGCCGGCGGAAAGGGTCGCACCAGCATGGCCGATCGCGTGCTCTGCCGGGTCGAGGAGATCCCGGACGGCGCCTCCCGCGGGTTTCCCGCGGCACCCGGCGGCTTCACCGGGCTGTTCGCGATCCGCCGCGGCGACCGCGTCTTCGTCTACGTCAATTCCTGCCCGCATATCGGCCTGCCGCTGGACCCCGCGCCGGACCGCTTCCTGGATGCGAAGAAGACCGCCATCGTCTGCTCCGCCCATGGCGCGCGCTTCCGGATCGAGGATGGCGCATGCATCTCCGGCCCCTGCTACGGGGAAAGCCTGGAAGCCGTGCCGGTGCGGGTGGACGCGGCCGGCCAGGTGATCGTGCCGGCCGAGGCGGGCCTGTAGCGCGCGGCCGGAAACATCCCGCCGCCCTCGCGTTGCGCTTCCCGTCATCCGAGGAAGCGCAGCGCCATGCCGATCACCGTGGACAGCAGCCAATGGACGGGCGAGCGCGACGACACGCCGCTGCCCGTGCCCGTGGTCTGGGGGGAGTTCGAGAGCGAGGCCGCGCGGGACGACGCCATGGCCCGGCTGCGCGCCGCCGGCGCGCGTGACGAGACGATCCCCGCCGCCGGCTCCGGCGGCGTCGCCCCGCCCGTGCCGGCCGCCAACGAGGGCCAGGTGCCGGCCCCCGACGAACGGCCGCGCCAGGCGGATGCCCGCAATTTGCGCCAGAACGCCGTCGGCTTGGCGATGGCCGGCAGCGGCATGGCCGCGGCGGGGCTGGTGATCGCGACCGGCGGCGCGGCGCTGCCCGCGGTCGCGGCCGCCGCGGCGGCAGGGCTGGCGGCCGGCGCGGCGGGCGAGGCGGTCGGCGCCGCGCTCTCGCCGCGTGGCAGCGACGCCACCTTGCCCGTGCCGCCCAAGGCGGACGGCCCGGTCATCGGCCTGCAGGCCGCGGACGACGACGCCCGACATCGTGCGGAAGCCGCCCTTCGCGAGGCCGGTGCCCGCCGCGTCTTCGTGCAGGTATCGAAGGCGGGCTGAACGGCCGGCCCGCCGCCCGCCATGGCGCGGCGACGGACCGGCGCCGGCGTCAGACCGGGCGGAGGTTGGTCGCCGCGGCCTTTCCGCGCTCCATCACGATCTCGTAGGACACCTTCTGGCCTTCGTTGAGGCCGGTCAGTCCCGCCTTCTGCACGGCGGTGATGTGCACGAACACATCCTTCCCGCCATCCTGCGGGACGATGAAGCCGAAACCCTTGGTCGCGTTGAACCACTTCACGGTGCCGATCGCCATGCGATCCGCGCTCCTTCCTGCTCTCCCGCGCGCCGATCGCCCGGGCTGGTGCCTCGCGGCGGCGGGACCTGGAGGCAGACCGGGCGAGGGGGGGCCCGGAAGGCACGACGAGGCAAGCCCGAACGCGATGACGCCCGAGACTGCGCGACCGCCAAAGGCGAAGTCAAAGCCGCGCGGCGCCGGTCACGCGCTTGTCAGAAGCCCCTGGCCCGGCCGGCGCGGATCGCGGCGGGGACTGGCGCCGCACCGGTCAGGCACCCGGCACCCAGGCGCGGAACAGCGCCAGGTCGATGTTCCCGCCGCAGAGGATGACGGCCACGCGCCGCCCCTGCATGCGCGGCTTCTCCTGCAGCAGCGCCGCCAGCGGCGCGGCGCCGGCGCCCTCGGCCAGGTTGTGCGTGTCCTGCCAATAGGCGCGGATCGCGGCGGCCACCTCGTCATCCGTCACGGTGACGATGCGGGCGGCGCCGCGGCGGATGATCCCGAAGGCCGCGGGGTCGGGGATGCGCGTCGCCATGCCGTCGGCGCGGGTGTTGGCGCTGGCGACCTCCACCACATGGCCGGCGGCGAGGCTGCGCGCATAGGCGTCGGCCTCGGTGCTCTGCACGCCGATGATCTCGGTGGGCAGGCCCAGCAGGTCGCGGGCCATGATGCAGCCGCAGATGCCCGAGCCGAGGCCGATCGGCACGTAGAGCGCATCGAGCGGCGGCCCGAGGGCGGCGACGTGCCGGAACAGCTCCAGCGCATAGGTGGCGACGCCGCGCACCAGGTCGGGGGCGAAGGAGGGGGCGAAATACAGGCCGCGCTGTTCCGCCAGCGCCATGGCGTGCAGGCGCGCGGCGTCGAAGTCCTGGCCGTGCTCGACCAGCTCCGCGCCGAAGGCCCGCATCGCGGCGTTCTTCTCGGTGCTGTTGCCGTGCGGGACGACGATGGTGACGGGGATGCCGGTGCGGCGGCCGGCGAAGGCCAGGCTCTGCCCGTGGTTGCCGCGGGTGGCGGAGACGACACCGCGCGGTGCGAGGCCTTCGCGCTTCAGCCGGTCGAAATGCACAAGCCCGCCGCGCACCTTGAAGGCGCCGGTGGGGGTGTGGTTCTCGTGCTTGACCCAGACCTCGGCGCCGGTGCGGGCGGCGAGCAGCGGCCAGGCGTATTGCGGCGTGGCTGGAAGGACGCCGTGCACCAGTCGGGCGGCGTCTTCCAGGGCGGGCAGGTCGAACACGCGGGCGGCTCCTCCGGCTTGCGGCGGAGGATGCGCGCGGGCGGGGCCAACGAAAAGGGGCGGGCCCTGCGGCCCGCCCCCGTCAGATCCGGATCGGATCCCATCCGATGACCGCAGGGCCGGAGGCCCGGAGGTCTGGATCGGATGGGAATACCGATCAGAAGTCCATGTCGCCCATGCCGCCGCCGCCCGGGCCGCCGGCCGGGGCCGACTTCTTCTCGGGGCGCTCGGCGATCATCGCCTCGGTGGTGATCAGCAGCGACGCGACGGAGGCCGCGTCCTGCAGCGCCGTGCGCACGACCTTGGTCGGGTCGATGATGCCGGCTTCCACCAGGTCCTTGTACTCGTCCTTCTGGGCGTCGTAGCCGAAGGACGGGTGGTCGTTGCGGAGCGTCTCGCCCGCCACCACCGCGCCGTCCTTGCCGGCGTTCTCGGCGATCTGCTTCAGCGGCGCCTGGATCGCGCGGCGCACGATCTCGATGCCGACCTGCTCGTCGTTGTTCAGGCCCTTCAGGTGGCCGAGCTTGGTGGAGGCGCGCAGCAGGGCGACGCCGCCGCCCGGCACGATGCCTTCCTCGACCGCGGCGCGGGTCGCATGCAGCGCGTCATCGACGCGGTCCTTGCGCTCCTTCACCTCGACCTCGGTGGAGCCGCCGACGCGGATCACCGCCACGCCGCCGGCGAGCTTTGCCAGGCGCTCCTGCAGCTTCTCGCGGTCGTAGTCCGAGGTGGTCTCCTCGATCTGCGCCTTGATCTGCTCGCAGCGGCCCTGGATCTCCTCCTTGGAGCCGGCGCCGTCGACGATCGTGGTGTTCTCCTTCTCGATCCGCACGGTCTTCGCGCGGCCGAGCATGTTCAGCGTGACGTTCTCGAGCTTGATGCCGAGGTCCTCGCTGATCACCTGGCCGCCGGTCAGGATCGCGATGTCCTCGAGCATCGCCTTGCGGCGATCACCGAAGCCCGGCGCCTTCACCGCCGCGACCTTGAGGCCGCCGCGGAGCTTGTTGACCACCAGGGTGGCCAGCGCCTCGCCCTCGACGTCCTCGGCCACGATCACCAGCGGGCGGCCGGACTGCACGACGCTCTCGAGCAGCGGCAGCATCGGCTGCAGGCCGGACAGCTTCTTCTCGTGGATCAGGATGTAGGGGTTTTCCATCTCCGCGATCATCTTCTCCGCATTCGTGATGAAATACGGGGAGACGTAGCCGCGGTCGAACTGCATGCCCTCGACGACGTCGAGCTCGGTCTGGATGCTCTTGGCTTCCTCGAC
>JAIYDD010000035.1 GCA_027487675.1 Acetobacteraceae bacterium
CGCGGCGGGCGGGCGTGGCCTCCGGCGCCGGCGCGCGGCGCACCGCGGCAGCCCGGCCGGCCGGTGCCCGCGCAGGCGCTGCCCTGGCGTCGACCCGCGCGGCGGAGGACGCGGCGGGGCGGCCGGTCCTCGCGGCGCCGCGCGGCTCGGCCATGGCCCTGCCGGTCGTCCGCGCCGGCCCCGGGCTGCGCTCCTTCGCCGTGCCGCGCGCGGGCCTTGCGGACGCGGTCGTCGGACGCGCCGGCCCGGCCGTGCCCGCCCTGGTCGCGGCGCGCGCCGGCTTCGCGGCGGGCGGCCTGGTTGCTGCGGGCGGCCTGGTTGCGGCGCGCGGCGGCTTCGCCGCGGCCGGCTTGGTCGCGCCCCGCATCGGCTTCGCGGTCCCCTTGGTCGTGGCCCGCGCGGGCTTCGCTGTTGCCTTCGTGGTGGCGCGCGCGGGCTTCGCGGCGGCCTTCCCCGTGGCGCGCGCGGGCTTCGCGGCGGCCTTCGCCGTGGCGCGCGTGGGCTTCGCGGCGGCCTTCGCCGTGGCGCGCGCAGGCTTCGCCGCGCCTGCCTTCCCCGTGGCAACCGCGGGCTTCGACGCCCCTGGCTTCGCCGTGGCTCGGGCCGGCCTCGCGGTCGCGCGGGCCGGCTTCGACGCGCCCGTCCCGGCCGCCGCGCGCGGCGGCTTGGCCGGCGCGGGCTTCGCCGCCGCGGCGCCGCCTGGCTTGCCGGCCCTCGGCCCGGCGGCGCCGGAGCGGCCGGCCGCGCTGGCACGGCGGAGCTTAGGGGCGTCGTCGGACGCCTTCGGGGTGCGCGCGATGGCCGCCTCCTCATCATTGTCACGCCATCGGCCCGGCGCGCGGCGCGGCCACAACACGGTGCGGCCCCGCCCGGCGCGCGGGCCGTCGGTCCGGTCCGCGCCAGGGGGAACGAACCTGCCCCTCGTCTAGCCCAAGCGGCGCGCCGGCAGAAGCGCAGTTCGACGGCGTGGCCCCGGCCCAGGCCGCGCAGCCACGCGCTCGTGCCGACGTGCACGGTGCGCACCCGCCCCCGCGGCGCGGCGGCGCGCTCAGCCCGCGGCGGGGCCCAGCGCGGCGCGGATCGCGGTGGCGGAAGCCGGGTGCTCCGCCGCCGGCACGAAGCACCAGGGGGCATGGGCCGGCGCCGACCCGGCCAGCAGCGCCGCCGGCCGCCGCCGATGCCGCGCCAGCCGCTTCGCCGCGCGCCCCGCCAGCGCGCGGCGCGTCCAGCCCGGGCGCGGCAGCACCGCGACCGGCGTGCGCGCCACCAGCCGCGTCCAGCCCTGCCAGCGCGGCAGCTGTGCCAGGTTGTCGGCGCCGATCACGAAGACGAAGCGCGCGCGCGGGAAGTGCCGCGCCAGCGCGCGCAGCGTGTCGCGCGTGTAGCGGGTGCCGAGCCGCGCCTCGATCGCGGTCGCGACGATGCGCCGCCCATCGGCGATCCTGCGCGCCGAGGCCAGCCGCGCCGCCAGCGGCGCCATCCCGGCGCGCGGCTTCAGCGGATTGCCCGGCGAGACCAGCAGCCACACCTCGTCCAGCCGCAGCGCGCGCCGCACCGCCAGCGCGACATGCCGATGGCCCTGGTGCGCCGGGTTGAAGCTGCCGCCGAGCAGGCCGATGCGGCGCGGGCGGCGATCGCCGCGCGGATTGGGCCTCATCCGCGGCGGGTCACCGCAGCATCGCCCGCGCCTCGGACGGCGCCGCGCCCAGGCCCGACAGGCGCAGCACGTAGTCCCGCCCTGGCTCGGCCGGACGCGGCGGCAGCAGCCCGGCGACGGCCACCCATTCCCCGGCGCGCAGCGTCCGCCCCTGCTCCCGCAGATCCCGCGCCAGCCAGGCGAGCGCGGCCAGCGGGTCGCCCTGCGGCGCCGCGGCCATGCCGGTCTCCGCCGCATCCCCACCGGACGACAGCGTCAGCCGCGCCGCGCCGAGCGCGCGCGCGAAGGCCTCGGTGGGCTCGACCGGGATCGGCGCGCCGACCACGCCGAGCCGCGTGCCGAGGTTGAGCGCAAGCCGCAGCGCCGGCATGCGGGCGGCCTCCGCGCCATGCACCTCGTCGGTCAGGTCGAGGAAGGGCGCCACCGCCTCGACATGGCGCAGCAGCGCCAGCGGCGCCCCGCCGGCCGCCTCGATGCCGTCGTCGCGGATGCGCAGCAGCAGCCCGGCGCCGACCATCGGGCGGATGCCGTAGGCGGCGGGCAGCGTCGCCGCGCCGGCCTCCCGCAGCGTGCCGTGGAACAGCGCGCCGGAGAGCGGCCGCCCCTCCACCGCCAGGATCTTCCAGCCGACCCGGTCGCCCCAGGGCTGCGCCAGCACCGCCACCAGCCGGTCGCGCGCGCAGATCGCCTCCGCCTCGGTGAGCGGGCCGAAGGGCGGCGGCGGCGCGCGGCGGTCGAGGATCGCGCCGGCCAGCCGCGCCACCTCCGGCACGGTCGGGCAGGCGGCGCCGGCGGTGCCGGGCGCCAGCAGCAGGGCGGCGGCGAGCGGCAGGCCATGGCGGCATCGCATGCGCGTCATGCCGGCAGGGTGGGGCAGGACGCGCCGCGCCCGCAAGGGCGGCGATGCCGGGCGCGGCGGCGCGGCCCGCGTCACGCCGGCGGCGCGTGGCCTTCCACCAGCACCGCCTCGCTGCGCGTGCTGGCCAGCCGCAGGTCGAGCAGCGGCCGGTACGCCGCGCTGTCGTAGAAGTCGCGCGCCGCCTGCAGCGAGGGAAACTCCAGGATCACCAGCCGCGCGAGGTCCATCGCGCCTTCCAGCGCGTGCACCGCGCCGCCGCGCACCAGGTAGCGCCCGCCGAAGGCCGCGATCACCGGCGGCACGGCGGCGCGGTAGCGTTCGAAGGCCTCGGCGTCGGTGACCTGGATGTTGGCGATGAGATAGGCGGGCATGGGCCGGCATCCTCCGTGGCGGCGGGGATGCTGCGCGGCGCGCGGCGCGGCGGTCAACCGCGGCGCGCGCCCGGGCAGGCGCGACGACGCCGGCAATGGCCGCCGCCGGGCGCCGGCCCGCCGCCGCTCAGGGCCGCGTCTGCCCCGTGCCGATCACCTGGTAGCGCCAGGTGCAGAGCTGCTCGAGCCCGACGGGGCCCCGCGCATGCAGCCGGCCGGTGGCGATGCCGATCTCCGCGCCGAAGCCGAATTCGCCGCCGTCGCAGAACTGCGTCGACGCGTTCCACATGCCGACCGCCGAGCCGAGCCGCGCGAGGAACAGCTCCGCCGCCGCGGCATCCTGCGTGACGATCGCCTCCGTATGCTCGCTGCCGAAGCGGCGGATGTGGTCGAGCGCATCCTCCACGCCGTCCACCACCTTCACCGACAGCACGGCATCCAGCCATTCGGTGCGGAAATCCTCCTCCGCCGCAGCATCGAGGGCCGGCAGGATCGCGCGCGCGCGGTCGTCCGCGCGGAAGCGGCAGCCGAGCGCCGCGAGGTCCTGCACGATCGCCGGCAGCAGCGCCGGCGCGATGGCGGCGTCCACCAGCAGCGTCTCCGTCGCGCCGCAGATGCCGGTGCGCCGCATCTTCGCGTTCGCGACGATGGCGCGCGCCATCGCGTGGTCGGCGCCCGCGTGGATGTAGGTGTGGCAGAGCCCCTCGGCATGGGCGAGGACGGGCACGCGCGCTTCCTCCTGCACCCGCGTGACCAGCCCCTTGCCGCCGCGCGGCACGATCAGGTCCAGAAGCCCCGCGCCGCGCAGCATCGCCGCGACATAGCCGCGATCCGCCGTGGTCGCGACCTGCACGGCCGCTTCCGGCAGGCCCGCTGCGCGCAGGCCATCGGCGATGCAGGCATGGATCGCGCCCGCCGAGCGCAGCGATTCGCGCCCCCCGCGCAGGATCACCGCGCTGCCCGCCTTCAGGCACAGCGCGCCGGCATCGGCGGTGACGTTCGGGCGGCTTTCGTAGATCATGCCGACCACGCCGATCGGCTGCGCGACGCGCCGGATGACGAGGCCGTTGGGGCGCGTCCATTCCGCCAGCGTCCGGCCGACGGGATCGGGCAGTTCCGCCACCTCCTCCAGGCCCCGCGCCATCGCCTCGACGCGCGCCGGGGTCAGCAGCAGCCGGTCACGGAAGGCGGAGGTCAGGCCCTCCGCCGCCGCGACATCCTCGGCATTCGCGGACAGCACCTCCGCCATGCGTGCGCGCAGCGACGCGGCGGCGCCGTGCAGCGCCGCATCCTTCCGCGGTCGCGGCGCCGCGGCCAGCGCATGCGCGGCCTGCCGCGCGGCCAGCGCGGCGGTCTCGAACAGGCGGGCGGCGTCGGGCGCGATCGCGGTCATGGCGCGGGTCCTCCGTGACGCGGCCTCGGTAGCGGCTTCGCCCCGCGAAGGAAAGCGCGGCGGCATCATTCGCCGGACGCATGGGGCCGATCCGGCGGCTCGATTGGGAAGCGGCGCTGTCCGCGCGCATCTCAGCGCCATCGAAGGCCGGCGGCGCCACGGGGTCCGGAAGGACCGCAAGGCGCGGAGCACGCCGGCCACCACCGCAAACGGAAACCCACCATGACCCGCTTCACCCGCATCGCCGCCGCCGCCTTCCTCGCGGCCGGCTTCTCCAACCTCGCCGCGGCCGCCGACGGCCCGGTGCTGCAGGGCTACGGCGTCGACACGACGATCGTCGCCCCCAACCCGAACGGCACCGTGTTCGGCGGCGCGCTGACCCGCGTGACCGGCAGCGGCGAAAGCGCCGTGATCGAGGTGATCAGCGCCCCGCACGCCCAGGCCCCCCGCCTGGCGCGCGTGGTCGGCAGCGGCGTCGACGCGACGCTGACCTATGCCGAGCCCGCCGCGCCCGCGCACCTCGCCGCGCGCGGCTGACGCGGCACCAGCCGGCGCAGAGGCCCCGGCCCGCCCCGCGCGGGCCGGGGCCTTCGCACGCCGGGCACGCACTACAGCAGCACCAGGTCGTCGCGATGGATGATCTCGTCGCGGCCGCGCCAGCCCAGGATCTCCTCCAGCTCGTCGCTGCGATGGCCGGCGATGCGCGCGGCATCGCCCGCATCATAGGCCGCGAGGCCGCGCGCCAGCTCGTGCCCCGCAGCGTCGCGCACGCTGACCGGATCGCCGCGGCCGAAGCTGCCTTCCACCGCGCGCACGCCGGCCGGCAGCAGGGAGGATCCGCGCGCCAGCGCGCGCGCCGCGCCGTCATCCACCACCAGCGCGCCGAGCGGCGCCAGGCTGCCCGCGATCCAGCGCTTGCGCGCGCTGCGGCCCTGTTCCTCCGGCAGGAACCAGCTGCACCGCGCGCCTTCCTCCAGCGCGCGCAGCGGGCGGTCGGTCTTGCCGAGCGCGATCGCCATGGCGCAACCCGCGCCATTGGCGATGCGCGCCGCGATCAGCTTGGTGCGCATGCCGCCCGAGGAATAGCCGGGCGGCGGCTCGCCGCCCATCGCCATGATCTCGTCGGTGACCTGCGCCACCACGGGCAGGTGGCGCGCGGCGGGGTCGCGGCGCGGATCGGCGGTGTAGAGCCCGTCGATGTCCGACAGCAGCACCAGCGCATCGGCCTCCACCATCGCGGCGACACGCGCCGCCAGGCGGTCGTTGTCGCCGAAGCGGATCTCGGCCGTGGCCACCGTGTCGTTCTCGTTGATGACGGGGATGCAGTCGAGCGCGAGCAGCGTGCCGAGCGTCGCGCGCGCGTTGAGGTAGCGGCGGCGGTCCTCGCTGTCCTCCAGCGTCAGCAGCAGCTGCGCGGCGGCCAGCCCCTGCGCCGACAGCGCCGCCGCCCAGGCGCCGGCGAGCCTGATCTGCCCGACCGCGGCGGCGGCCTGCTTCTCCTCGAGCTTCAGCGTCTTGCGCGTCAGCCCGAGCGCGCGGCGGGCGAGCGCGATGGCGCCGGAGGAGACCAGGATCACCTCCGTCCCGCGCGCGCGCATCGCGGCGACATCGGCGGCGACGCCGGCCAGCCAGGCCTCCCGCGGGGCGGCGCTGCGCTCGTCGACGACGAGGGCGGAGCCGATCTTGACGACCACGCGTCGCGCGGCGCGGAGGTCGGGCATGGCTGGGGGGGCGGCCTGCTGCATGGCGCGCGGCCGATAGCATGCGCGGCCGGGCAGCGGGAGGCGGGGCGGCGCCTTCCGCCCCGCCCCGCCCCGCCTCAGGCGAAGACCAGCTCCCCCGCGCCGAGCGGCCTGGTCACGCCGGCGACGAAGACCTCGTCGCCCTGGCCGAGGTCGATCGCGACGCCGGTGTAGGACCAGCGC
>JAIYDD010000174.1 GCA_027487675.1 Acetobacteraceae bacterium
TCGCAGCATGGCATGCCCTGCCGCCCGGCCCAATGGAGCGGGCCCGCCGGCGGCAGGCGGCCCCGCGGGCATGTCCGCGCCGGGCCGGATGCGGGCCGCGGGCGTTTGCCCGGTGTCCCGGCCGCCACCTCCTTCCGCCGTCCCGGTCGCGACACCGGCCCGCGCGCGTGCTCCCCGTGCGCGCCGCTGGCGGGCACGCCGCGGGGCGGCGATCGCCGGGCCGGGGAAGGCCGGTCTGGCGTCCCGGCCGCGAAGGCCTTCGGCGTCGCGCCCGGACCACCAGCCTTCGCCTTCCGTGGCCTGCCGATCCCCCTCGTCCGTCGGCAAGGCCGACGCACGCAAGGGGCAGGAGGCTAGGTCTCGACCAGGTCGACGCTCACCTCGAGCGTCTGGCGGCCGCCGCCGAGCAGGATGCCCTTGATCGGGCTGATGTCGGCATAGTCGCGCCCCCAGCCCAGCAGCAGGTGCTCGTCGGCCACGACCAGATCGTTGGTTGGGTCGAGCTGCACCCAGCCATGCCGCGGCCCGAGCCAGCCGGCGACCCAGGCATGGCTCTGGTCGGCGCCCTGCCGGCGCTTCTGGCCCGGCGGCGGGCGGGTGCGGACATAGCCGGAGCAGTAGCGGGCCGGCAGGCCAAGCGCCCGCAGCCCCGCGATCATCAGATGGGTAAAGTCCTGGCAGACCCCGGCGCGCTGGGCGAGCACCTGGCTGACCGGGGTGGAGATGGTGGTCACCCCCGGCTTGAAGGTGAAGTCGCGCCGGATGCGCGCGGTCAGCTCCCTGAGCCCGGCCAGGATCGGGCGGCCGGGCGGGAAGCTCGGCGCGGCATAGGCGCCGGCGCCGCGGTCGGCCGGGGCCTGGGCGGTGCCGATGGTGAATTCGGCGGCGTCCCAGCCGGCAGCGGTGATCGCGGCCTCGCGCACCGCTTCCCAGGGGGGGGTGTCCTCGGCGGCGGGCGGGGGGGCGAAGCCGACCTGGACGGTGGCGTCCAGCACCACCTGGAAAGCCTCGTGCGGCGCTTCGACCGACAGCCAGGTGACGCCGTTGCCGAAGTGGTCGAGCCCCTCGGTGCGGTGCGTCGGCTGGGGCGAGACGCCGAGGCTCCAGCCCTCCACCAGCTGCCCGGGCAGCGAACGCGGGGTCAGGTGCAGCAGGTGGGAGGCGAGGTCCACGGCCGACCCGTAGCGGTAGGTCGTGGCGTGGCGCAGCGCGTAGCGGGTCATGCGCCGCACGGCGCGGCCGGGCCGCACTGGCGCTGCTGCGGCGTCACTCTCCGGCCCCCGCTTCGTCCTCGCCCAGGGCGCGCGGGCGGACATGGGAGACATAGCGCCGCGCCACGGAATCGGAGAGCGTGCCGATTTCGTCGGCCAGCGCGTGCAGCGCATCCGGCAGGGCGGCGGCGGCGGCGTCGCGGTCGCGGGCCTGCACCACCCATTGCACCAGCTCCTGCGGCCGGGCGGCCAGCACGGCGGCGTTGGCGGCCAGCTGGTCCTCCGGCTCGCCGATCTCGGCCAGCCGCGCGGCGACGGCGGCCAGCTGGTAGCCCAGCGCGCGCGGGTTGCCCGGATCGGCCAGGACGAGATCGAGCACCGGCGCGGGCTGCACCACGCCGAGATAGCGCGCGCGGTAGGTCAGCAGGCTGTCGCAGAGCTCGAGCCCGAGCCTGAGCCCGGCTTCCAGCCGCGAGGGCGGCTCGGCCAGCGCATGGCCGAGATTGGCGGCCGTGGCCTGGGCGCGCTCGATCCGCCGGCCGAGGTCGAGGAACATCCAGGCGCCGCCGCGCACCATGTTCTCGGCCGCGAGCCCGGCGAAGCCGGTGCAGGCGCGGATGATGGCGCTGGTCGCCTCGGCCAGCGCGTCGAGGCCGAGCGTCGCGGCGGCGAGCCTGCCACGGCCTTCCAGCCGCAGCTGGCCGAGCGAGGTCCACATGTCGTGCGTCAGCCGGTCCCGCACCGCGGCCTGCGGGCGCTCCACCGCCTCGACCAGCGCCTGCAGCACCCCGCCGGGGCCGGCGGAGGCGAGCAGCGCGCGCGGCAGCAGCGCGCCGTCGGGGGGCGCGGCCGCGGCTTCCGCGTTCAGCAGCCCGGCGGCGCGCAGGCAGCGGGCCAGGGCACGGATCTCGGCCGCGTCGCGCGGCAGCGTCGCGCCGCGCAGCAGGCGGGCGACCATGGCGCGCACCAGCCGCGCCGCGGCTTCCAGCCGTTCCAGGTAGCGGCCGAGCCAGAACAGCTCGTCGGCGACGCGGCTCGGCAATTCGCCGGAGGAACGGCGGATCGGCAGGCTGCCGACGCGCGGCGCGGCGGCGCCCATGATGTCGGCGCTGTCCTCGGCCAGCACCCAGACATCCTTGGCCGCGCCCCGCAGCGCGGGCGGGCCGGCGATGCCCTCCGCCGCGCCGGCGTCCAGCACATGCGCCAGGCCCCCGGGCATGGCGCGCCAGGCGCCGGTGGCGTCCTGGAGGAGGAACATGCGCAGCACCACCGGCGCGGGTTCCAGCCCTTCGCCGACCAGGCAGGGCGCGGCGGAGGGCGGCAGGGGCCGGCAGGCGACCAGCCCGGCGCGCGCGCCGGGGGACCGGGCGGCCAGCGCCTCGGCCACGCTCAGCGGGCTGGCGGCACCGGGGTCGAAGGCGGGGCGGATGCGCCAGCCCTTCGGGTCGGCGCGCAGCCTTGCCTCGGCGGCGGGATCGCCGAGCCAGAGCGTCTCGATCCCGTCGAGGGACAGCTCCTCCCCCAGCAGGGCGCGGGCGGCGGCGGGCAGGAAGGGGGCAAGGCCCGGCGCCTCGGCCGCCATCGAGCCGGGGGCGTTGACCATCCGCACCGCGCCGGAACGGACCACCTGCATCAGCCCGGGCACGCCGGCGCCGCCATGGAATTCCAGCGGGTCGCAATTCTCGCCCTTGGCCCGGCGCAGGATCACGTCCACCCGGCGCAGGCCGCGCAGCGTCTTGAGGAAGACCTCGCCGCCGCGCACGGTCAGGTCGCCGGCCTCGACCAGTTCCAGGCCGAGCTCGCGCGACAGGAACAGGTGCTCGAGCCAGGTCTCCTGCCGGGAGCCGGGGCTGAGGAGGGCGATGCGCGGGTTGTCCACGCCGTCCGGCGCCTGGGCCATCAGCGCGTCGACCCAGGCATCGAGGAAGGGCCGGATCGGGCGGACCTGCACGGCGCGGAAGGCTTCCGGCACGATGCGGGCGAGCAGGGTGCGGTTCTCGGCCGCGAAGCCCACGCCGTTCGCCCCGCCGCAGCGATCGGCCAGCACCCGCCAGCGCCCGTCCGGGCCGCGCAGCAGGTCGGCGCCGTAGAAGCCCAGCCGCGGGAAGGGCTTGGCCGGCGGCGTGCGGCAGGGGCGCAGGAAGTGCGGGTTGCCGTGCACCAGCAGCGGCGGCAGCACGCCGGAGGCGAGCAGGGATTGCGGGCCGTAGATGTCGTCCAGCAGCGCGGCGAGCAGGCGCGCGCGCTGGGTGAGCCCGGCTTCCAGCGTCGCGAACTCGCCGTCGCGCAGGATCAGCGGCACCAGGTCGCAGCGCCAGGGCCGGCGGGCGCGGCTGGCGGCGGCGGAGGCCACGGTGGCCGTCGCGGTTGCATCGGGGGCGAGGACGGTGGCCACCCCCTCATCCTCGAAGGCGCGGTCGAGGCGGCGGGCGCGTTCCGCCGGCCCGGGCGCGGGCAGGCCCCAGAGCGCGCCGAGCAGGCCGCGCCATTGCGGGCGGACCTGGCGCCGGCCGTCCACCATCTCGTCGTATTGGGGCGGGGCCTCGGCCGCCGGCGCCGATGCGAGGCTCAGGCGGCCGGCCCGGGGCGGCGGGGTGCGGCGCCGGTCACGCGCCACCCCCTGCCGCGCGCCGCAGGTCGAGCGTGCGCGGCCCCTGGCGGGACGGCACGGCGCGGGGCTCCGCCATCGCGCCCGGGGTGTGGCCGAAGGCGAAGAAGCGGGCGCGGCGGCGGGCTTCGGCCTCGTTCGCGTTGACCGGGAAGGTCTGGTAGTTGCGCCCGCCCGGATGGGCGACGTGGTGGCTGCACCCGCCGAGGCTGCGGCCGGTCCAGGCATCCCAGATGTCGAAGGTCAGCGGCGCCTGGGACCGGATGGTGGGGTGCAGCGCGGAGGGCGGGTCCCAGGCCTTGAAGCGCACGCCGGCCACGTATTCGCCGGAGGTGCCGGTGGGGGAGAGCGGCACGGCGGCGCCGTTGCAGGCCAGCGTGAAGCGTTCGGGGATCCAGCCCGTCACCCGCGCCTGCAGGCGTTCGACCGAGGAATCCACGTAGCGCGTGGTGCCGGTGGCGGAGACTTCCTCGCCCAGCACGTGCCAGGGCTCCAGCGCCTGGCGGAGTTCCAGTTCCATGTCGCGCACGGCGATGGCGCCGACCTTGGGGAAGCGGAATTCGAAATGCGGCGCGAACCAGGCCTGGTCGAGCCGGAAGCCGAGGCTGCCCAGCTCCTCCAGCACATCCGCGAAGTCGCGCTGCACATGGTGGTGCAGCATGAACTCGTCCTGCAGCTTCGTGCCCCAATGGATCAGGCGGCGTTCGTAGGGGCGCTGCCAGAAGCCGGCGACCAGCGCGCGCATCAGCAGCTGCTGGGCGAGCGA
>JAIYDD010000071.1 GCA_027487675.1 Acetobacteraceae bacterium
CAGGTCGGCTGCACGCTGTCCTGCCGCTTCTGCCACACGGGGACGCAGAAGCTGGTGCGCAACCTGGGCGCGGCCGAGATCGTCGGGCAGTTCATGGCCGCGCGCGACAGCTACGGCGAATGGCCGAGCCCGAAGGACGGCACGAAGCGACTTCTTTCGAACATCGTCGTGATGGGCATGGGCGAGCCGCTCTACAACTACGAGAACACGGCCAAGGCGCTGCGCATCATCATGGATGGCGAGGGCATCGGCCTCTCGCGCCGGCGCATCACGCTGAGCACGTCAGGCGTCGTGCCGATGATGGATCGCTGCGGCCAGGAGCTGAACGTCAACCTCGCCGTGTCGCTGCACGCCGTCACCGACGAACTCCGCGACGAGATCGTGCCGCTGAACCGCAAGTACCCGATTGCCGATCTGATCGCCGCCTGCCGCCGCTATCCCGGCGCCACCAACGCACGCCGCATCACCTTCGAATACGTGATGCTGCGCGGCGTGAACGACAGCGAGGCGGAGGCGCGCGAGCTGGTGCGGCTGATCAAGGGCATCCCCGCCAAGGTCAACCTGATCCCGTTCAATCCCTGGCCCGGCAGCCCGTACCTGACCAGCAAGCCCGAGCAGGTGCGGCGCTTCGCGGAGATCGTCAGCGCGGCCGGCTATTCCATCCCGATCCGCCGCCCGCGCGGGCGCGACATCCTGGCGGCCTGCGGGCAGCTCAAGACGGAGAGTGAGCGCGCGCGGAAACCCAAGGCGGATGCGGCGTGAGCGCTTGTGGTCGGGTGGCGTCGGTGCAGGCGAGCCCCCCTCACCCAAGCCTCTCCCCCCAAGGAGGGAGCGGGCTTGAAGGGCCGGGAGCGCCGGCGCGGTGCGCCGTCGGGGGTGAGCGGGGCCTGACATGACCCCGCGCATCCTTGCCGTCGCGGCGCATGGCGCCCACGCCTTCAGCAAGCCCGTCACCCCGCGCATCCGCCTGCTTGCGGGCCTCGGCGTGGAGGGCGATGCGCATTGCGGCGCGACGGTAAAGCACCGCTCCCGCGTCGCGCGCGACCCGACCCAGCCCAACCTGCGCCAGCTTCACCTGATCCATGCCGAACTGCTGGACGAACTCGCCGCGCAGGGCTTCCGCGTGGCGCCCGGCGCGCTCGGCGAGAATGCCACCACGCGCGGCATCGACCTGCTGGCGCTGCCGCGCGGCACCCGGCTGCGCCTCGGCGCCGAGGCCCTCGTCGAGGTCACCGGCCTGCGCAACCCCTGCGCCCAGATCGAGACCTTCGCCCCCGGCCTGCTCGCCGCCGTGCTGGGGCGCGACGCGCAGGGCAACCTGATCCGCAAGACCGGCGTGATGGCGGTCGTGCTGGCCGGCGGCGAGGTCGCGCCCGGCGATCCCATCGCTATCGAGCTGCCGCCGGCGCCGCACCAGGCGCTCTCCGTTGTCTGACGCGCGGGGCGGCGGCGCGGCCGTGCTGTCGCCGCCGCTCTGGCTGATGGCGCTGGCGGCCTTCACCGTCGGCTGCGGCATGCGCATGCTCGACCCGCTGCTGCCGATGGTGGCGCGGGAATTCGGCGTGGGCCTCGGCCAGGCGGCGGCGCTGATCGGCGGCTTCGCCATCGCCTATGGCCTCGGGCAGCTGGGGGCGGGGCCGCTCGGCGACCGCTTCGGCAAGCTGCGCGTCGCGGCGCTAGCGGTGGGCGCCTATGCGGCGACGCTGGTGGCCGCGGTGCTGGCGACGGACCTCGCCACGCTGCTCGGCGTGCGGGTGCTGTCGGGGCTCGCGGCCTCCGCCATCATCCCGCTGATGATGGCGCGCATTGCCGATGCCGTGCCCTATGACCGGCGCCAGGGCGTGCTGGGGCGGTTCCTGACCGGGATGGTGATGGCCCAGCTGCTGGCCGGGCCGATCTCCGGCATCCTGGGCGAGGTTTTTGGGTGGCGCGGCGCCTTCCTGCTGCTGGGCGTGATGACGGCGGGCATCGGCGTGCTGTTCGCGCTGCGGCTGGGCGAGGGCTGGCGCGGCGCGGGGGAGGGGCCGCGGGGCCTGGGCTTCGCCGGCTTCTGGCGGCTGGCGACGCGGCCGGCGCCGCGGCGGCTGATGCTGGCCGCCGGCGCGGACGGGCTGCTGCTGTTCGGCGGCGCGCTGCCCTTCATCGCCTCCTTCCTCATCGAGCGCTTCGGGCTTTCCGCCGCCGAGGCGGGGTTGGTGGTGGCGGGCTTCGGGCTGGGCTCGCTGGTCTATACCCGCACCGCGCCCTGGCTGGTGCGGCGCTTCGGGGAGAGGCGGCTGGTGGGCTATGGCGGCGCCGGGCTGGTCCTCGGGCTGGCCGCGGTGGCGATGGCGCCGCATTGGGGGGTGGTGGCGGCGGGCAATGCCTTCCTCGGCCTGACCTTCTTCATGCTGCACGGGGTGCTGCAGGCGCGCGCGACGGAGGCGCTGCCGGAAGCCCGCGGCACCGCGGTGGCGGGCTTCGCCATGTCGCTCTTCCTCGGCCAGAGCATCGGCGCGCTGGCCTTCGGGGCGCTGATCGCGGCGGCGGGGTTCGAGGCGGCCTTCCTGGTGGCCGCGGCGGGGGTGGCGCTGCTGGCCTGGTCGATCCAGGCATTCGTCATCGCGCGCTGACCGGAAGGCGCGCCCCGAAACACGAGGTCCAGGAGGCCCCTGCCTCCTGGCGGGGAAGCTTGAAGGGGCAGCGCCCCTTCAACCTCCTCCCCTACCGCGTAACCACCTCCAGGAAATCCAGCAGCGCCCGCAGGTCTTCCGCGTTGTCCACGCGCTGGACGGGCATCTTGGTCCCCGGCGTCACCTCGTCCGGCCCGCGGGTGAACAGGTCGGCCACCGTCTCCCGCGTCCAGGTGATGTCCCCGCGCGCCAGGCGTTCCGAATACTCGTAGCCGGCCAGGCTGCCCATGCGTCGTCCGAACAGCCCGTGCAGATGCGGGCCGGCCATGTTGCCGCCCTCGGCCGTCAGGGAATGGCAGGCGGCGCAGGCGCGCCAGACGCGGGCGCCGTGCGGGTCGATGCCGGCGGGCAGTTCCGCCTGCGCATCGCCGCCCAGCGGCCCGATCGGGCGGCCCGTGGCGGCATCCCAGCGGCGGACGCGGCGGTCCGTCCCCCCGGTCCAGAGGCTGCGGCCATCCGGGGCGAAGGCCGCCGACCAGACCGGCAGCCCCGGGCCTTCCAGCGTGTGGCGCAGCCGCAGCGAGGCGGTGTCCCACAGCGTCACGCTGCCGCCGAGCGAGCCCGCCGCCACCACCGCCCCGTCGGGGGAGGCGGCCAGCGCCACCACCGGCCGGGCGCCGGCCTGCACCTCCCGCACCGTTCCGTCGGGCGCGACCAGGCGCAGCATCCCGTCCACCCCGCCCACTGCCAGCCGGCCGTCGGGCAGCGCGGCCAGCGCGTTGAGGGGCAGGCCGAACTCGGCCAGGGTCTTCGGCGGTTCGCCCTCGGGCCAGAGGCGCAGCGTGCCGTCGAAGCCGGCGGTCGCCACCAGCCCGTCGGCGCGGAAGGCGATGCCGTTGACGTTGCCCTGGTGGCCTTCCAGGACGCGCAGCGCGCGCCCCTCGGCCAGCGACCACAGCCGCGCCGTGCCGTCCCAGGCGGCCGAGCCGAGCCTGGCGCCATCGGCCGAGAGGGCGAGGGCGGCGACGGGTTCCTGGTGGCCTTCCAGCAGGCGGACCGGCTGCGCGCCGGGGCGGGCGGGCCAGATCGCGATGCGCCCATCCTCGCCGGCACTGGCAAAGCCGCCGCCGGGCAGCGCGGCCAGCGCGTTCACCGCCCCGGCGTGCCAGCGCACCACGGCGCGCGCCCGGCCGGTGGCGGGGTCCCAGACGATCATCGACTGGTCGAAGCCGGCCGAGGCCAGGCTGCCATCCGCCGCCGGCGCCAGGGCGCGCACCGGGCCGCCATGGACGGCTTCCTGTGCGTGGACCGGATCGGCGGGCAGCAGCAGCCAGAGCAGGGCGAAGGCGGGCAGGATCGGGGCGCGGCGCATGGGGCGCCTTTGTGCCGCCCTCACGCCGGCCCGCCAAGCGCCGCGGCGGCGTCGCAAGACCGTTGCAGGATTTGCTTGCACGGAACCGTGATAATGATTACCAGCCCGTCACCGGACGTCCAGAAGAGACGCCGGACAGGGGCTTCGGGCGTCGCCGGCGGGGGGCCGGCGGCGCGGTGAGGGGGGGTGCGGCAGCCGCGACGGGCGCCGTGCCGGAACGGGAGACGATCGGGATGAGCGGGACGGGGATGCGTGGGCCGGACGGGCTCGGGACGGCGCTGCTGGTGGCGGGCGCGGCGGTGGCCGCGGGGGCCTATTTCCTGCCGGCGGTCAGCTTCGCCGGCCGCGACGCGGTGCACGGCATGTCGATCTTCCAGAAGCTGCCGCTGATGAGCCTGCTGGCCTTCGCCGCGCTGGGCGCCGCGGTCGCCGCGCGCCTGGTGCCCGCGCTGCGCCACCGGGCGGAGGAGGCGACGATCGCGGCCATCGTCATCGCCCTGGCGCCGGCGATCTGGGGCTTCGTCACCGCGCTCGATGCCTGGAGCGGCGTGAAGGCGACGATGCTGCAGATCACCGGGACGCGGACTGTGAAGGTGGATCCGGCCCTCGCCTATGTGCCGCTGTTGCTGGGCGCGGTGCTGATGGCTGCTTCGCTGCGGCTGCGGCGGGCGGCGCCGGAGACCGCGGCGCAGGCGGCCTGACCGGGGCGGGGCGGCTTCCGGCCCGGACCGGCCGGGCCGCGGACGGCGCGGCGATGCGGGTCCGGGTTGTGCTTCCGCCGCCATGCCGGGGCCGCCGCGCGATACCGCCCGGCGCGGGGATGATCTAGCCTGCCCCGTCACGGTCGGGCGAGGGGACGGGCATGGCGGGCATGGAGCATGAGGTAGCCTGGGCGCGGCTGACGGCGGCCGAGATCCAGGCCCGCGCCGGCGGCGGCACGGTGGTGCTGATCCCCGTCGCCTCGGTGGAACAACACGGGCCGCACCTGGCCACCGGGGTCGACATGATCCTGGTCTCCGCCCTGGCCGAGCGCACCGCGCGCAAGCTGCAGGCCGGCGGCACCCGCGCGCTGGTCACCCCCTGCATCTGGACTGGTCTCGCCGAGCACCACATGGCGCTCGGCGGCACCTTCACGCTGGACCTGCCGAGCTTCATGGCGGTGGTGGGCGGCATCGCGCGCTCCGTCGCTCGGCACGGCTTCGGGCGCATCGCGCTGGTCAACGGGCATGGCGGCAACACGGAGGCGATCGCGTCCTCCGCCATCGAGCTGACGCGGCAGCTGGGCGTGCCGGTGGTCGGGCTGACCTACTGGCTCGCCAATGCCGACACCTTCGGCGCCATCCTGGAAGCCCAGGCCAACATCCAGCACGCCTGCGAGGGCGAGACCTCCATGATGCTGGCGCTGGCCGCCGACTGCGTGCGGCAGGACCGGATCGCGGCCGCGGTGCCGCGGCGCGTCGCGCCGCCCGCCCCGCCGGGCTTCCGCCGCAGCCGCGGCTTCGACGCGATGACGGACACCGGCGCGCTGGGCAACCCCGCCGCCGCCAGCGCGGAGAAGGGGGAACGGCTGCTGGAGGCCGGCTCGACCCGCCTGGCGGAGGAGCTGGCGCGGCCCGAGCTCTGGGCCTGACGGCGCGCGCCCCGGCGGCCCGCGGCTGGCGGCGCGCGGGACCGGCCCGCCTTGCTGCCGCTGCCCGGTCCCGGAGCGGGCCGCGGCCGGCGCCGCCATCCCGAAGGGTTCCGTCCGGCGCGCCCGCGGCGTAGAGGTCTGCCAGACCGGAGGCGAACCCCATGCTGCGCTGGCTCCTGTTCCTGCCGCTTGTCATCCTCCTCGCGCTGTTCGCGCTGTCGAACACCGAGGAGGTCGAGATCCGGCTCTGGCCCTTCGAGCTGGCCTGGCTGACGCCGCTCGGCATCGCGGTGCTGCTGCTGTCGGCGATCGCCTTCATGACGGGCGCGGCCATCGCCTGGGCCGCGGCGCTCGGCGCGCGGCGGCGGCTGGCGCGGATGGAGCGCGCGGCGAAGCTGCTGGAAGCCGAACTCGCCAGCTACAAGGCGCGGGAGGGCGCGGCACGGCACGAGGCCGATCTCGGCCGCCCGGTTCCCGCCACCGCGCTGGTGGCGTCGGAGCGGCGATGAGGCGCTGCGGCCTCTGCGTCGCGCTGGACGCGCCGGACCTTGTGACGGCGGAGGCCTGGGCGCGGGCGGTCGCGCCGCATGCCGGGCTGCTGAAGGTGGGGCTCGAGCTGTTCCTGGCCGAGGGCGGGGCGGCGGTGCGGCGGATCGCCGCGCACCGGCCGGTGTTCCTCGACCTGAAGCTGCACGACATCCCGAACACGGTGGCCGGCGCGGTGCGGTCCGTGCTGCCGCTGCGGCCGGCCTGTGTGACGATCCATGCCGCCGGCGGCGCCGCCATGGTCGCGGCGGCGCGCCGGGCGGCGGAGGAAGCCGGAGCCGACCGGCCGCGGATCCTCGGCGTGACGGTGCTGACCAGCCTGGACGCCGCGACCCTGGCCGAGACCGGGGTGGCGGGCGGGCCGGTGCAGCAGGTGCTGCGGCTCGGCCGGCTGGCGGTGGCGGCCGGCGCCGACGGCCTGGTCTGTTCCCCGCGGGAGGTGGCGCCGCTGCGCGCGCTGCTCGGCGAGGCGCCCGACCTGGTGGTGCCCGGCGTGCGCCCTGCCGGCAGCGCGGCGGACGACCAGGCCCGCACCGCGACGCCGGAGGAGATGGCGGAAGCCGGCGCCACCTGGGTGGTGGTGGGCCGCCCCGTGACCCGCGCGGCGGACCCGGCGGCGGCGGCGCGCGCCATCGCCGCGGCGCTGGGCGGCGCGCCGTGATCATCAAGATCTGCGGCATCACCGAGGCCGCCGGGATGGCGGCGGCGGTGGCGGCCGGGGCGGAGCTGGTGGGGCTGGTGTTCTTCCCGCCCTCGCCGCGGGCGGTGACGCCGGCGCAGGCGGCGGCGCTGGCGGTGCCGGGCCCGGGGCGGGTCGGGCTGTTCGTGGACCCGGACGACGCGCTGGTCGCCGAGGTGCTGGCGGCGGTCCCGCTCGACATCCTGCAGCTGCACGGGGAGGAGACGCCGGCGCGCTGCGCCGAGCTGCGGGCGCGGTTCGGGCTCCCGGTGATGAAGGCGCTCGGCGTCGCCACGCGCGCGGACCTGGCGGCGCTGGCGGCCTATGCGCCGGCGGTCGATCGCTTCCTGCTGGACGCCAAGGCGCCGCCGGGGGCCACGCGGCCGGGGGGCAATGCGGCGGCCTTCGACTGGTCGGTGCTGGCGGGGGCGGCGATCCCGCGCCCCTGGCTGCTGGCCGGCGGGCTGACGCCGGGGAATGTCGCGCAGGCGATCCGGGTCTCCGGCGCACCGGGGGTGGATGTGTCCTCGGGCGTCGAGCGGGCCAAGGGGATCAAGGACCCGGCGCTTATCGCCGGCTTCGTGCGGGAAGCGAGGGCGGCGTGATCCGGCTGGCGACGCCCGCGGACGCGGCGGCGCTGGGGGCGATGCACGCCGCGTCCTGGGCCGAGGCCTATCCGCCGCTGGTCGAGGCCGGCCGCCTGCCGCGCGGCCTGTTCGAGGAGATGACCGACCCGGCCCGGCGCATCCGCGCCTTCGAGGGCATGCTGGCCCGCCCCCTGCTGCCCGGCGGCATGCTGCTGGCCGAGGCGGAGGGCGCCGTGCTCGGCTTCGCCCTGGTCGCGCCGGCGCGCGACGCGGCGCTCGGCACGGGCGGGGAGCTGACGGGGCTCTACCTGCTGCGCCGCGCGCAGGGGCGGGGGCTGGCCACCGAGCTGCTGGCGGCCGGCTTCGGCGTGCTGCGCGGCGCCGGGTTCCGGGATGCCGGCGCCTGGGCGGTGCAGGGCAACGGCGCGGCCGAGCGCTTCTATGCCGCCCGCGGCGCCCGGCCCGGCCCGGTGCGGACCGAGCATCGCGGCCCACATGCCCTGCACGAGACCGGCTGGATCTGGACGGAGCTTCCCGCGCGCCCGTGACCTGCCGGCCGCGAAGCGCTAAGACGCCCGCCAGCCAGGGATACGCCACGTGAACAAGCCAACGATGAGCGCACCGATTCACGCCTCCGGGGCTGACGCCCCTGCGACGATCGGGGCGCGGCCAAACTCCCTCCGCCAGGGCCCCGACGGCCGCGGCCGCTTCGGCGAGTTCGGCGGCCGCTTCGTGGCCGAGACGCTGATGCCGCTGATCCTGGAGGTCGAGCGGGCCTACGAAGCCGCCAAGACCGACGCCGCCTTCCAGGCCGAATGGCGCCGCCTGCTGACGCATTACGTCGGCCGCCCGAGCCCGCTGTGGTTCGCCGAGCGCCTGACCGCGCATCTGCGGAAAGCCGCGCCGGAGGGCATGGGCGCGAAGGTCTATTTCAAGCGCGACGAGCTGAACCACACCGGCGCGCACAAGATCAACGCCGTCCTCGGCCAGATCCTGCTGGCGAAGAAGATGGGCAAGACGCGCATCATCGCGGAGACCGGCGCGGGCCAGCACGGCGTGGCGACTGCGACGGCCTGCGCGCTGATGGACCTGCCCTGCATCGTCTACATGGGCGCCACCGACGTCGAGCGGCAGCAGCCCAACGTCTTCCGCATGAAGCTGCTGGGTGCGGAGGTGCGGCCCGTGACGTCGGGTGCGGCGACGCTGAAGGATGCGATGAACGAGGGCCTGCGCGACTGGGTCGCGAATGTGCACGACACCTACTACTGCATCGGCACGGTGGCCGGCCCGCACCCCTATCCGCAGATGGTGCGCGACTTCCAGTCGGTGATCGGGGAGGAGGCGCGCGAGCAGATGCTGGCCGCCGAGGGCCGCCTGCCCGACGTGCTGGTGGCGGCGGTCGGCGGCGGGTCGAACGCGATGGGGCTGTTCTACCCGTTCCTCGACGACGCTGACGTGGCGATGATCGGCGTGGAGGCGGCGGGCAAGGGGCTGGACACGCCCGAGCATGCCGCGGCGCTGTCGCGCGGCCGGCCCGGCGTGCTGCACGGCAACCGCACCTACCTGCTGCAGGATGGCGACGGGCAGATCACCGAGGCGCATTCGATCTCGGCCGGCCTCGATTATCCCGGCGTCGGGCCGGAACACTCCTGGCTGCATGAGATCGGCCGCGTGCAATACGTGGGTGCCACGGATGACGAGGCGCTGGCGGCCTTCCAGCTCTGCTCCCGCCAGGAAGGGATCATTCCCGCGCTGGAACCGGCGCATGCGCTGGCGCATGTGATGAAGCTGGCGCCGACGCTGCCGCAGGACCGCATCGTGCTGATGAATCTCTGCGGCCGCGGCGACAAGGACATCTTTACTGTCGCGCGGCACCTCGGGGAGGCGATCTGAGCATGTCCCGCATCCAGATGGAAACCGCGCGATGAGCCGCATCGCGACGCGCTTCGCGCAGCTGAAGGCGGAGGGACGCGGCGCGCTCGTCACCTTCCTGACCGGCTTCGACCCGGACCGGGCGACGTCGCTGCAGATCCTGCAGGGGCTGCCGGCCGCGGGTGCGGACGTGATCGAGATCGGCGTGCCCTTCACCGATCCGATGGCCGATGGGCCCTCCATCCAGCGCGCGGGGCAGCGCGGGCTGAAGGCGGGCGCGACGGTGGCGGGCGTGCTGGACCTGGTGCTGGCGCTGCGCGCGACCGAGCAGGACACGCCGGTGGTGCTGATGGGCTACTACAACCCGATCCTGGCGCATGGCGTGGCGCGCTTCTGCGCCGATGCCGCCGCCGCGGGCGTCGATGGCCTGATCATCGTCGACGTCCCGCCCGAGGAAGCCGACGAGGTGGAGCCGCACGCGCGCGCCCATGGCCTCGACCTGATCCGGCTGATCGCGCCGACCACCGACGAGGCGCGGCTGCCGCGCGTGCTGGGGGCGACGACGGGCTTCATCTACTACGTCTCGATCACCGGCATCACCGGCACGCGCAGCGCGGACTACGGGTCGCTGGCGCCGTCCGTCGCGGCGCTGAAGCGGCACACCGACCTGCCGGTGGCGATCGGCTTCGGCATCCGCTCGCCGGAACAGGCGGCGATCGCGGCCGGCGTCGCGGATGGCGCGGTGGTCGGCACGGCGCTGGTGGACACGCTGGCGGCCAGCCTGGACGCGGAAGGCCGCGCGACGCCGCGCACCGTGCCCGCCGTGCTGGACCAGGTGCGCGGCCTGGCGCAGGCGATTCGCGCGGGGCGGAAGCAGGCAGCGTGACGACCAGCGCGCCCACTCTTTCTTTTGGGCCGCCAAGGGCTGCCCCGCGCCGCGACCGCCAGCGCCGCCGGGCGCACCATGTCTGCAACGCGAAGCCGAGCGCGCGCCCGGCGTCTTGGGGACACACACACGCCACCGAAGGCGGCGCGCGCCGCGACCGCCAGCGCCGCCGGGCGCACCATGTCTGCGGCGCGAAGCCAAGCGCGCGGAGCGCGCGCGTCACGCCGGAGGCGTGCCTTCGGCACGACGCGTCTGAGGGCATAGACAAATGAACTGGATCAGCGACTGGGCGCTGCCGAAGATCAAGGGAATCTTCGGCGGGACAAGGGAAGTGCCGGACAACCTCTGGCACAAATGCTCGGCCTGCGAGCAGATGATCTTCCACCGCGACCTCGAGCGGAACCTGCATGTCTGCACGAATTGCGGCCACCACATGCGCCTGTCGGCGCAGGGCCGCATCAAGGCGACGCTGGACGAAGGCTGGTCGCGGATCGAGCTGCCGAAGGCGCCCGCCGATCCCCTGCGCTTCCGCGACCAGCGCCGCTATGCCGACCGGCTGAAGGAAGCCCAGGCGAAGATGGCGATGGACGACGCCGTCATCGTCGCCCAAGGGTCCATCGAGGGCCGCAAGGCCGTGGTCGCCGCCTTCGAATTCGCCTTCATGGGCGGGTCGATGGGCGCGGGCGTGGGCGAGGCGCTGGTCACCGCCGCGCGGCTCGCCGTGCTGCAGGATGCGCCGCTGATCGTCTTCACCGCCTCCGGCGGCGCACGGATGCAGGAAGGCACGGTCAGCCTGATGCAGATGCCGCGCACCGTGATCGCGACGCGCATGGTCAAGGAAGCGGGCCTGCCCTTCATCGTGGTGATGTGCGATCCGACCACGGGCGGCGTCACCGCCAGCTTCGCCATGCTGGGCGACATCCACATCGCCGAGCCCGGCGCGCTGATCGGCTTTGCCGGCGCGCGCGTCATCGAGCAGACGGTGCGGGAGAAGCTGCCCGAGGGCTTCCAGCGCGCCGAATACCTGCTGGAGCACGGCATCCTCGACATGGTGGTGAAGCGGCACGAGATGCGCGCCACGCTGGCGCGCGTGATCTCGCTGCTGCGGGAGCCGGTGCTGATGAAGCTCGCGCCGCTCGGCGATCTGCCCGCCCTGCCCGCGCCCGAGGCGCCGGCCGCCGAGGCCGCGAAGCCGGCGTGAGCAGCCTTCCGGCCTCCCGCGCGGAAGCCATCATCGACCGGCTGCATGCGCTGCATCCGAAGCTGATCGACCTCAGCCTGGGGCGGATGTGGCGCTGCCTGGATGCGCTGGGCAACCCGCAGCGGCGCCTGCCGCCGGTGGTGCATGTGGCGGGCACCAACGGCAAGGGCAGCACCTGCGCCTTCCTGCGCGCCATCGCCGAGGCCGCGGGCTTGCGCGTGCATGTCTACACCTCGCCGCACCTGGTGCGCTTCCACGAACGCATCCGCCTGGCCGGCGACCTGGTTGCGGAGGACGCGCTGGCCGCCGCGCTCGAGCATGTCGAGGCCGCGAATGGCGGCACCCCGATCACGGTGTTCGAGATCACGACCGCCGTCGCCTTCCACCTCTTCGCCAGCGTGCCCGCCGACCTGCTGGTGCTGGAAGTCGGGCTCGGCGGGCGGCTGGACGCGACGAACGTGGTGGACCGGCCGGCGGCCACCGCCATCACCAGCCTGTCCATGGACCACATGGATTTCCTGGGCGACACGCTGCCGAAGATCGCCTTCGAGAAGGCGGGCATCATCAAGCTCGGCGTGCCCTGCGCGACCGGGGCGCAGCAGGACGACGCGCTGGCCGTGCTGGCCGCCCGCGCCGCGGAGGAAGGCGCGAAGCTGCTGGCGCGCGGCCGCGACTGGACGATGCAGCGGCGCGCCGACGCCTCGCTGCGCTACACGGATGCGCGCGGCGCGATCGAGCTGCCCGCCCCCGGCCTGCCTGGGCCGCACCAGGCCGACAATGCCGGCATCGCCATTGCCGCTTTGCGCGCCTGGAACCCGCCCTGGCTGACCGAGGCCGCGATCGCGGCGGGCGTCGCGCGCGCCGAATGGCCCGGGCGCATGCAGCGCCTGCGCGGGCGGCTCGCGCAGCGCCTGCCGCCGGGCTGGGAGCTGTGGCTGGATGGCGGCCACAATGCCGGCGCGGGCGTGGTGATCGCGGAGCACCTGGCCACCGCCTTCGCCGACCGTCCCGCCCACCTGCTGGTCGGCATGAAGGGCGGCAAGCAGGCGGCGGAATTCCTGCGCGCCGTGCTGCCGCACGCCGCGAGCGCCTGGGCCGTGCAGGAACCCGGCCAGCACCTGGCCATGCCGGTCGAGGCGATCGTCGCGGCCAGCGGCGGCGTCGCGCGGCCGGGCGGCACGGTGGAACAGGCGCTGGACGCGCTGCCGAAGCACGGCCCGCCGGCCCGCGTGCTGGTCTGCGGCAGCCTATATCTCGCCGGCGAGGTGCTGAAGCTCGACGGGGCCTGAAGGCAGCCGGGCCAAGGCCGGTGGTGGCGGCCTGCGCCGGCGGCGTCGCCGGCCGCCCTGTCCAGGCCCGAAATCTTCACGAGCCGGACGCAGGGGTCGGCCATGACAGGCCCCGGCCGCGCCGATATGCTGCACCGCGGCATGGAGCGCTCCGCATGTCGAACCGCGTCCCGACCGTCGCCGATCTCTTCGCCCGCCGGGAGGCGGAGGCGGCGCGCCGCCGCGCGGAGGCCGAGGCCGCCGCGGCATCCGCGCGCGCCGAGCGCATCGCCTACGCCCAGAAGGTGATGGCCTATCGCCTGACCGAGGAGGACGAGGCGCGCGCCCTGGCCAAGATCACCCGCGCCTTCGAGGCCGGCGAGAGGGAGGCGATGCTGGCGCATTTCCCCTCCTCGATCTGCGAGGATGGCGGGCGGCGCATCAACAACCACCTGGTGGGCTGGCAGGACACGCTGCCCGGCGCCTTCCACGACGTCTATGTGTGGTGGGAGCGCAAGCTGAAGTCCGGCGGCTTCGGCTTCTCCGCCCGCGTGATCGACTATCCGGACGGCATGCCCGGCGAGGTCGGCATCTTCATCACCTGGCCGGAGGCTCCAGGGCGTTAGCAGGCTGCGGAAATTCGCCCTGGGACGCAAAGGGAAAGGTCGAGGGGCTCCGCCCCTCGAGCACCCCGGCAGGAACCTGATGTTCCTGCACCTCCCCTTAATCATTGATATAACTCGTTAATTTCTCGAAGGTCCAGGAAACTCAGTTTCCTGGCGGGTGGGTGCAGGAGGGCAGCGCCCTCCCGCTGCCTTCTTCAGCCGGCGAATTTCCGCAGCCTGTTAGCCCGCGATCGTCCCGACTGTGCACACCGAAGGCGGGCACGACGAAGGGCGTGAATCGCCGGTCCAGCGGATCAGGCGGCGTCGCGCAGCGCCGGCGCGTCGTCCGGCAGCGGGAACAGGCATTCCGCGATGAAGCGCTCCGCGAGATCGGCGCCGATGCAGCCGGCCAGCATGCGGCGCGTGCGGTCGTTGCGGCGCTGGCCCTCGACGTAGCGCGCCTGCGCCGCGTGCATCGCGGCGGGATCGGCGCGCATCGGCGCGGCGGCGAGGATCATGCGCAGCGCTGCCTCGCCGGCGGCGAGCCCGGCCTCCAGCTCCGCCGCGTCGCGCGGGCGCACGGCGACGGCGTGGGGCGAGAACATCGCGGCCCAGTCGGGCAGCACGCGCGGCTCCCCGGAAGGCGCGAGGCCTGCGGCCCAGTGCGCGACCAGCGGCTCGGCCTGCGGCACGGTGGGCGACAGGTCCAGGAAGCAGCCCGTCGCGCGCTGCTGCCCGGCCACCACGTCGAAGCCCAGGATCGGCAGCGCCGCGTCGTCCGCGGGAAAGGCGCAGAGATGCAGCACGCCGATCTCGCCCGGGATCGAGAAGAACTCGGCATGCAGCCGCCGCAGCCTGGGCGTGCGCACCACCGTGTTGCGCCAGGCGATCGGCCGGCGCAGCGCGCCCTCCGCCGCGGCGCGGTGCAGCCAGTCCGGCGTCTCGCAGCGTGTCGCGCCGGGCGCGGCGAGCGCGATCGCCTCCAGCCGCGCCACCGCCGCATCCAGCCGCGCGACCAGCCCGCTCATGCCGCCATCCACCCGTCCAGCGTCGCGAAGGCGTGGCGCGCCGCCGCGATCACCGCATCGCCATCGAGCCGGCCGAGCGCCGCCGATTCCTCCAGCAGCTGCTTGAACTCGCGCCACAGCCGCCCCGTCTCCGCGCCATGCGGCACGATCCCGGCGGCGCCGTTCGCGGCGTCCAGGCCGAGCGTCGCGGCCAGGTGCCGCGCGATCACCTGCCCGCCCAGCGCCGAGCCTTCCAGCACGTAGAGCGTGCCCCAGGCGGCTTCCGCGCTGTCCAGGCGATAGGCCCCGCAGCGCGGCAGCGCCGCGATGCGGGCCGGCTTCAGGCCGAGCGCGCGGAGATCCGCCGCCAGCGCCGCGCCCCGCCGCAGCCGCGCCGGCAGGTCGAGTGCCGCCGGCAGCAGCGGCGCCGCCTGCGCCAGCGCGGCCTCGGCCGGCGCGTGGTGGCCCAGCATGCGCGCCAGCAGCGATGCGTATTCGTCGCGCGACAGGTCGGGCGCCATCAGCCGGGCGAAGCGCGGATTGGCCTCGATCGCATCGTGCAGGTCGCGCGTCCCGTGGCGCAGCCGCGCGCCGAGCAGCGCGGCTTGCGGCGCATCCGGCGCCGCGGCATGGGTGGCCCGCATCACAGCACCGCCTTCTGCGTCTGCACCTGCGCATCGAGCAGGCCCGCATCCCCCGTCCGGGTCACGCCTTCCGCCGAGACGGTCAGCGTATCGAGCGACCGCGTCAGCGAGGCATAGGCCTCACCGGTCTCGGCCATCGCCGACTGCATGCGCGTGACGCGGTCGGAGACGTCGCCGACCATGCCGGCGGCTTCCTCGGTCTGCCGGCATTCCTGGCCGATCGTCTCGGCCACGCCGTGCTGGCGCGTGACGAGGTCGGCCAGCGTCGCGGTCGCCTGGTGCACCGCCTCCACGATCGCCGCGAAGTCGGCCTGGGCGCTGCGCGTCGCCGCCAGCAATTCCTTCAGCCGCCCCTCGATGTTCGCGGACAGCGTCCCGGCTTCCCCGGCCAGCGCCTTCACCTCCTGCGCGATCACCGCGAAGCCCGCGCCATGCGCGCCGGCGCGCGCCGCCTCGATGCGCGCGTTCAGCGACAGCAGGTTGGTCTGCTGCGAGATCTTGGTGATGCCTTTCAGGAAGTCGCCGATCGTGCCGAAGGTCTGGGCCAGCGCGTCGATCGAGCGCGCACCCTCCGCGGCGCGGCCGCGCGCCATCTCCGCCTGGCTGCGCGCGGCGTCCGCCAGCCCCGCCATCTCCCGCGTCCGGCCCAGCAGCGCCTCGCCCGAGGTCCGGGAGCGCTGGAGGAAGTCCGAGGTCTCCGCCGTGCTGACTGAAAGCGCGCAGGCCTCCATCATCATGCTCTCCAGCGTGTCGGAGAGCGTGGCGCCGGCCTTGCGGATGTGCCCGCATTCCTCCAGCACGCGGGCGGAGAGGAAGTCGAGCCGGCTGTGATCCGTGCCCGTCGCGCGCGGCGCCTGCTCGCGACGCTCCTCGAAGGCGGCCGCGCCATCCGCGCGCGGCGCCATCGCCATGCCATCCATCGGCCGGGTCCTCCCGACGCGGCGCCGCCGCTATTGGATCGAGAG
Organism: Acetobacteraceae bacterium; assembly: GCA_027487675.1. Classification (GTDB taxonomy): domain Bacteria; phylum Pseudomonadota; class Alphaproteobacteria; order Acetobacterales; family Acetobacteraceae; genus Falsiroseomonas. Next base: position 15,875 of record JAIYDD010000071.1, read on the forward strand.
GACCTTGCCGAGATTGGCCTTGTGCATCAGGGCCAGCACCGCGGCGTTCGCGTTGACGATGCCGATGGCCTTGTTGCGGGCCTTCGCGGTGTGGCTGAGCATCATCAGCATGCCGGCGCTGGCTGCCTCCATGCTCTGCACGCCGCTGAAATCCAGCCTGATCTGGCTGACGCTGCCATTGGCCAGCACGGGTTCCAGCTGCTGCTTCAGCATCGCCTGGCTCATGCTGTCCAGGGTGCCGCGAAGCGTGACGGAAGCCTGCGGGCCGTTGGCCTGCACGGAAACGCTGATCGACATGGCGGTCTTCCTCAGCCCACGGAGGTCCAGCGGGACGGCGCGACGGGTGCCGGCATGAAGCCGAAGCCCAGCGCGGGCATGGTCCCGACCGGTTCCGGTTCCTGCGCCTGGTCCACCACCAGCGGCTGGTCGGGCTCCATCGCGCCGAAGGCCAGCGGCGTGGCGGGCGCCGGTGCCGGCGGCGGGGCGGCGGGGCGCTGCTGGCGCTGCCAGAACTCGCCGACCGCGGCGGCGAACTGCGCGGCCAGAAGCACTTCCGATTCCAGCCAGGGGCGCGACGCGCCGGCCAGCGGCGCGCGATGCGCCGCGAAGTCCGAGCGCGGGCGGAACATCGCCTCGCTGTTCAGCTCCGCCGTGGTGGGCGGGCGGCCGGCCCAGACGGCGTCGACCACGCGTTCCCTGCGGAACCACATCACCATGTCGCCGCGGCTGCCGATGGGCGCGGCGAGCAGGCCGCTCGCCACCCGCCGCAGCTCGGCGCCGCCGGGGACGAAGTCGGCAAGCGCGTCGGTCGCGAAGACGCGCCAGCCGCCCTCCTCGAAGGCGGGCAGGCGCGTGCCGAACAGGCCCGCCAGCCCGCGCACCGTCAGCGCATCCGGCGTGCTGCCCACCAGGTGGACATGCCCGCCCGGGCCGGTGCGCACCACCGCGGCGCCATCGGCATCGGCGACGCGCAGCAGGTCGGCGCAGAAGCGGTCCTCCGGCCGGCCGGGCTCGGCGGCGTCCACGCCGTTCGCCGAGACATAGGTGGGCGCCAGCGCCGCGACGTGGCGCGAGACGGCGTGCATCGCATGCGGCCGCACCGCCTGCAGGTGGCTGCCGCGCGCCGCGGCGGTGGCGGCCAGCATGGCCTGCGCGCCCTCGATCGTGCCGATCATCTGCATGGCCAGCTGCTGGCGCTCGCCCATGCGGGCCTCGTTCGCCTCCAGCTCGATCAGGCGGCTGACGAACATCATCGTCATCTGCTCGATGACCGCGCGGCTGTCGTAGTTGAGGAACTTCTCCTCCTTGTTGTGCACGACGAACAGGCCCCAGAGGGTGTTGTCCATGCAGACCGGGAAGATGATGTTGCTGCCGACGCCGAGGTTGCGGTTGTAGCCGTTGTCGCAGGGATGGATGCCGCGCAGCCAGCAATCGGTCATGTCGACCGCGTCGCCGCTCGGCGCCGGCTCGCCATCCGGGCCGCGCGTCAGCAGCGGCACCGATCCGCGCTGCGTCGGCTTCTGGCGCGTCTTGCCGGTGCGCAGGATCTCCTTCGCCGTCTCCGGCGTGTCGGCGGCGGAGAAATGGTAGCCGAGGAAGGAGGCCGGCAGCTTGCTGTCCGGCGCATGGTGTTCCGCCACCACCACGCCGTTGCCGTGGGAGAGCCACTTGTAGAGCTTCACCCGGTCGTAGCGCGTGCAGTGATGCATCATCCGCGCCGCCGCGTCGTAGAGGCCCGCGACCGTGGTCTGGCGCGCGATCTGCTCCATCGCCGCCTGCACCATGCTCTGGTAGTCGTGCTCGGCGTCCACGTAGGGCTCGATCTCGATGAACAGCCGGCCGTTGCGCAGGTGGCAGATCGCCTCGAAGCGGCGGCCATTCGCGGAGAGCGGCGTCGGGTTGTCGAAGAAGCGGCGGCCGGGGCGCAGGATCTCGGCCAGCCGGCCGGCGCTTTCGGGATCGCGGAAGCAGGCCATCGGCGGCTGGCCGAGCGCCAGGCGCGCGGGCACGCCGAGGATCTCCTCGACATTCGCGCTGACATGCTCGACGGCGCCGGTCTCCGGCACCACCACCATCATGACGCCGTGCGGCTGCACGGTGCCGATGCGCGCGATGGGCAGGGTGTCGTGCTCGCAGGGTGCCGGGCGGCCGTTCCAGATATGCGTGCGGATGCTGGGCATGCGACGCCTTTCCTCGTTTTCGTCTCGTGGACCTCGCGCCGGCGCCGGCGGCCCGGTTCGGGCGCCGAGGTCGGTTCGTACGGTCCGCAGAACCTGACGTGGAAGCGTGAAGGTTGCGTTGCCGCGACAGGACGGCCCGCGTTATTTCGTCCGGCTTGCCAAAGGGGCAATGTCCGGTCCGCGCTCAGCCCTTCACCGCGCCCGCCGTCAGCCCGGCCACGATGCGGCGCTGGAAGGCCAGCACCAGCAGCACCAGCGGCAGCGTGACGACCACGCTCGCCGCCATGATGCGCCCCCAGGGCAGCTCGAAGGCGGACGCCCCGCTGATCAGCGCGATCGCCACCGGCACGGTGCGCATCCCGTCGGTCAGCGTGAAGGTCAGCGCGAAGAGGAACTCGTTCCAGGCGGCGATGAAGGCGAGCAGCCCGGTCGTCGCCATCGCCGGCGCCAGCAGCGGCAGGAAGATGCGCGTGACGGTGACGAAGGGCGATGCGCCGTCCATCACCGCCGCCTCCTCCAGCTCGCGCGGCAATTCGCGCATGAAGGTCGTCAGGATCCAGGTGGTGAAGGGCAGCGTGAAGATCAGGTAGCTGAGCGCCACGCCGGCCAGCGTGTTGTAGAGGCCGAGCGCGCGGATCAGCTCGAACATGCCAGACAGCACCGCGACCTGCGGGAACATCGAGACGCCGAGGATCGTCGCCAGCAGCAGCCCGCGCCCGCGGAAGGCAATGCGCCCCAGCGCATAGGCCGCCGAGGCCGAGAGCGCGAGCGACAGCGCCGCCACCGCCCCTGCCACCAGCGCGGAATTCAGGATGCTGCGGCCAAAGCGGCCTTCCCGGAACAGCGCCGCGTAGTTCGCGCCCGTCGGCGCGCGCGGCAGCAGCGCCGTGTCGAACAGCGCCGGCCCGGCCTTCAGCGAGGTGGCGATCGCCCACCAGAAGGGGAACAGCGTCCAGCCGAGCAGCACGGCCAGCAGCAGCCACAGGCCGAGGTGCCTCATCGCCCCGCCCCGCCGAGCCGCAGGCGGCCGAGCCACGCCACCAGCGTCGCGCAGGCCACGACCACCAGCACCAGCGCCGTCGCCGCCGCGGAGCCTTCGCCGACCTCGCCGAAATCGACCAGCAGCTGGCGCGCATGCACGGACATCGACGCGGTGGCCGGTCCGCTGCCGGCCAGCACGTACATCAGGTCGAAGACGCGCAGCGCATCCAGCAGCCGGAACAGGATGGCGACCAGCAGCGCCGGGCGGATCAGCGGCAGCGTGATGCGGAAGAAGATGCCGACGGGGCCGAGCCCGTCGATCCGCGCCGCCTCCATCACCGCGCGCGGCACCAGCTGCAGCGCGGCGAGCGACAGCAGCGCCATGAAGGGCGTGCTCTTCCAGACATCGACCGCGACGATCCAGGCCATCGCCGCCCAGGGCTCGGCGAGCCAGGCGCGCGGTTCGGCGATGACGCCGAGCGCGACGAGCATCGCGTTCACCACGCCGTGCTGGTCGTGCAGCATCCAGGCCCAGAGCTGGGCGGAGACGACGGTGGGGATCGCCCAGGGCACCAGCATCGCCGCGCGCAGCACGCCGCGGCCGCGCAGCTTCGCATCCAGCAGCAGCGCGACGAGCAGGCCGAGCACCGTCTCCAGCGCCACGGAGACGGTGGCGAAGACCAGCGTGTTGGCGACGGCGCGCCACCAGTCGGGATCGGCGAACAGCAGCCGGTAGTTCGCCAGCCCGACGAAGCGCTGCGCGCCCGGGGCGAAGAGCGTGGCGTCGGTGAAGCCGAGCCAGGTGGTGCGCGCCAGCGGCCAGGCCGCGACCAGCGCCAGCGCCAGCAGCATCGGCGCCAGGAACAGCCAGGCGGTGCGCGCCCGCCGCCGCTCCGCTGCCGCGCTCACCAGGCGCCGTCCGGCGCGAGGCGCTGCAGCCGCGCCCGCAGCCGGTCCAGCGCCGCCGCCGGCGCCGCGCGGCCGGCCAGCACGTCATGCACCGCATAGGCGAAGTTGGCGGAGACGCGGCTGTAGTGCCGGCCGGTCGCCGCGGCGGGGCGCGCGACGCCGCCGCGCAGCACCGCCGGCAGCTGCGCGAAGACCGGGTTCGCCGCCAGCACCTCCGCATCCGCGTAGAGGTCGGGATAGGTGGGCGGGAAGGCGCCCAGGATGGCGCGGCGCCGCTGCTCGGCGCGCGAGGTCAGGTGCCGCACCAGGTCGATCGCGAGCGCCGGATGCGCGCCGTGGCGGGAGACGGCCAGCTGTTCCCCGCCCAGCACCGCGGCGTGGCGGCCTTCGGGCCCCTCGCCGCGCGGCAGGCGGGCCACGCCGACGCGGCCGGCCACGGGGCTGTCCGGCGCGTTCAGCAGCGCCCAGGCATAGGGCCAGTTGCGCATGAAGACCGCGTTGCCCGACTGGAAGACGGCGCGCGCTTCCTCCTCGGCATAGGTCAGCACACCTTGCGGCGCGATGGTGCCGATCCAGGACCGCGCGAGGGCCAGCACGCGCGCGGCGCGCGGGTCCGCCACCGCGACGCGCCCATCCTCGGCCACGATGCCGTCGGCGCCGTGGCTGGCCAGCCATTCCAGCGCGTTCACCGTCAGCCCTTCATAGGCGCGGCCCTGGAAGACGAAGCCCCAGAGGCGCTGCGGCCGCGCCGGCTCCGCGTGCTGGATCGCCTCGGCGGTGCGGGTCAGCGCCTGCCAGGTCTCGGGCGGGGGATGGCCATGCGCCTCGAGCAGGTCGCGGCGGTAGTAGAGCAGGCCGGCGCCGGTGAACCACGGCATCGCGACAAGCCGGCCCGCGACGGTGTTGTTGCGCAGCGCCTGGTCGAGCTGGCCCTCGGTGTCGAGATGCGGCGCGAGGTCGAGCAGGTGGTCGGCCAGCATGCCCGTCCAGACGGCGTCGATCTGCAGCACGTCGATGTCGCGCGATCCGGCGGCCAGCAGCTGCCGCAGCAGCGCGAGCCGTTCCGTGCCGCGATTGGGCAGGGAGACCAGGCGCACGCGATGCCCGCCGCGCGCGGCCCATTCCTCCGCGCCTTCGCGGCAGAGCGCGCCTTCGGTGCCGAGCCCGCTGCAGGCGAGGGAGAGCGTGACCTGCGCGTGCGCCGGTGCCGCCGCCAGCAGCAGCGCGCCGAGCCAGATGGCCGCCTGGACACGCCGCATCGCCACCCCCCGCCGCCAGCGCCGCAGAGGCCCAAACGCGGCGGCTTGCAGGCGGCTCGCCGGCGGCACGCAGTCGTGACGATCCGAAGCCGGCTTGCCGCGGTCGCCGCGGCGCGCAATCCTTGCGCGCAAGAAGCCATGGGAGAACGACCGATGAAGCGCAGGCATCTGCTGGCGGCGCTGCCGCTGCCCTTCCTCGCGCATGGCGGCGCGGCCCTGGCGCAGGGCGCGCCCTGGCCGGCGCGGCCGGTGCGCATCGTCGTGCCCTTCGGCCTCGGCGGCTCGGCCGATGTCGCGGCGCGCTTCTTGGCCGAGCCCCTGCAGGCCGCCTTCGGCCAGCCCTTCGTGGTGGAGAACCGCCCCGGTGCCGGCGCGGTGATCGGCACGGATGCCGTCGCGAAGGCGCAGCCCGATGGCTACACGCTGCTGCTGATGTCCAACACCCACACGGCGAACGAGACGCTGCTGCCGAACCGTCCCTATCGGCTGATGCGGGACCTGGCGCCGGTGGCCGCGATCAACATCGCGCATCACGTGCTGGCGGTGCATCCCTCGATCCCGGCGCAGACGCTGCCGGAGCTGGTGGCGCTGTTGCGCGCGAATCCCGGGCGCTACGACTACGCCTCCTCCGGCCCCGGCACGCCCTATCACATCGCCGGCGAGGTCTTCCTGGCGATGGCCGGCGCGCAGGCGCAGCACGTGCCCTTCCGCGGCTCGAACGAGGCACGCACGGCGCTGATCTCGGGCCAGGTGCCCATCATGTTCGACGCGATCCCGACGATGCGCGAGCAGATCGCCGGCGGCCGCGTGCGCGGCCTGGGCACGACGGGCCCGCAGCGCAGCCCGCTGATGCCCGAGCTGCCGGCGCTGGCCGAGGTGCTGCCCGGCTACGAAGCCTCCATCTGGCTCGGCCTGATGGCGCCCGCCGCGACGGCCGCGCCGATCCGCGAACGGCTGAACGCCGAGGTGAACCGCATCCTCGCCTTGCCCGCGACGCAGGAGGCGCAGGCGCGTGCCGGCGCGCTGCCCATGCCGATGTCCATCGCCGCCTTCGAGGCGCATCTGAACCGCGACATCGAGCGCCAGGCGGAGTGGATCCGCATGGCGCGCATCACGCCGGGCTGAGGCGGTGTCGTCCGAACTGACGCTGACCTGCACGCTGACGGACCGCACCCGCGGGGTGGTCGAAGGCCGCATCGTGCCGGAGGGCTTCCGGCTGGCCCCCACGCAAGGCGAGCCGGAGGAGATGTTCCGCATCGCGATGCGGGAAGCGCGCTTCGACATCACCGAACTCTCGATGTCGAGCCACATCCTCTCCGTCGCACGCGGCGACAGCCGCTACCTGGCGATCCCCGTTTTTCCCTCGCGCGCCTTCCGCCACAACGCGGTCTACATCCGCACGGATCGCGGCATCGCGGGGCCGGCGGATCTGGCGGGGCGCCGCATCGGCACGCCGGAATACCAGCAGACCGCGGGGCTCTGGGTGCGCGGCATGCTGCGCGAGCACTACGGCGTGGACACGCGCTCCATCGCCTGGCGCACGGGCGGCGAGCGCACGCCAATCGCGCTGCCGCCGGGCTTCGACGTGCATTCCGTTCCCGACGGCGAGACGCTCGAGGCGATGCTGACCGAGGGCCGGCTGGATGCCTTCATCGGCCCGCGCCCGCCCGCCTGCTTCCTGGCCGGCACCGCGCCCGTCGCGCGGCTGTTCCCCGACACGCGGCGGGAGGAGGAGGCGTATCTGCGCGCCACCGGCTTCTTCCC
>JAIYDD010000066.1 GCA_027487675.1 Acetobacteraceae bacterium
CGACCTGAACCCCACCGCCTGCCTCCTCGTCATCGGCAACGAGGTGCTGTCCGGCCGCACCCAGGATGCGAACATCAGGTTCCTGGCGACGCGGCTCGGCGAGATCGGCATCCCGCTGCGCGAGGTGCGGGTGATCCCCGACGTGCGCGCCACCATTGTCGCCACGGTGAACGCCGTGCGCCCGGCCTTCGACCATGTCTTCACCACCGGCGGCATCGGGCCGACGCATGACGACATCACCAGCGAATGCGTCGCCGCGGCCTTCGGCGTGCCCTGGGAACCGCACCCCGAGGCCTGGGCGCGGCTCGAACGCCACTACAGGCCGGGCGAGTTCAACGCCGCGCGCCAGCGCATGGCCACCATGCCGCGCGGCGCCACGCTGATCGAGAACGCGATCTCCATCGCGCCCGGCTTCACCATCGGCAACGTGCATGTGCTGGCCGGCGTGCCGCGCATCATGCAGGCGATGTTCGAGGCGCTGGCCCCCGGCCTGAAGGGCGGGCCGCCCATCGCCTCGGCCACCGTGCATGCGGCCGGGGTGATGGAGGGGCGGATCGCCGAGGGGCTGGCGGCGATCCAGCTGCGCTGGCCGGCGCTCGATATCGGCAGCTACCCCTATTACCGGCTGGGCGGCGGCGGCGTGGCGCTGGTGGCGAAGGGCGCCGACGCCGAGGCGGTGGAGGCCGCGTCGCGCGACATCGCCATGCTGCTGCGCGCCGTCGGCGCGACGCCCGTCCAGGGCGAGCCGCCGGGCTGACGCGGCCGCGGCGGCGCCGGAGCGTGATCGCCGGAGAGCGGGCGGCACGCATGCGGCAGGCCAGACGCCTCGCCAGGGTGCCTGCTTTGGCACTTTGGCGATGTGATCCTGAGCGCACTTTATTTTGGCTGATTCGGGCCCGGCGCGCTTCGCAGCGCGCGACGGGACGCAGCCGGGGCGGCGTAAACCACTGATCTGTCTCTGTTCCTGGTGTCGCCGCGATTTGCTGCTTTGGCTTTTTGGCACTTTGGCGCGAATCGCGCCCCTTTCGGCTTGCGCCGCCGCGCCGCGGCCGGCCGACGCGCCTCGCCGGGCGTGATCGGGATGCGGATGGGCAGGTTCAAGGAACGGCAGACGCCGCCGGCGTCCGAGTTCGCATTATGTTCTGAATCGCCGCCAGAAGTCCAGCGCCACGTCCCGGGCCGGGCGCGCCGCGGCGCCGGAGGGTGCGGGCGGGCGCGGGCGCGCGCCCGAATGCCGGGGCTTGGCCGGGCGGGCGGGCCCCGGCGCCGGCATCAATCCTCGAAGCGCGCCAGCCGGACCGCGGTGTGGCCGCGCATGGTGCGCGGGCTCGGCATCACCAGCAGGCAGTCGTCATGCGGCGTACGCAGCTCCGCCGTGCCGTCCAGCGCGATCAGGGTGTTGCGGCGGGGGATCACCTCGCCGCCGCGGAAGTCGCGCAGGAAGCAGAACTCCTGGGTCTGGGCGGTCACCGTGCGGGTCACGCGCGACAGCCGCCCGGGGGGCAGGGGGTGGTCGGGAGGCAGGGGCGCGCCCTCGGCCGCCATGCCGAGGTGGCGCAGCAGGCGGGCGGCGGTGTCCTCCAGCTGGGCCAGGGTCTCGGCTTCCCAATGCGGGCCGGCTTCCACCAGCAGGGCCGTCGCGCCGTCCGCGAAATGCGCGTGGTCGATCATGCGCAGCCCGCCGGCATGGCCTTCGTCGCTGACCACCAGCGGCGGGGTGCCCAGTGCCCGGCCCAGCTCCCGCGCCGCGCGGCCGGGCCCGGCGATGAGCAGCGGGTCGGAGGGCCAGAGCATCGAATGCAGGTCGAGCAGCACATCGGCCGAGGCCAGCAGCGGCAGCAATTTCCGTGCCCGGTCGAGTTCGGCGGAACGGCGCCCGCCGGCCAGCAGCTCCGGCGCCCAGGCGCGGTTCAGGTCCTCGTCCACGAAGCGGCTGGCGGTGGGGTCGGCGGGGTCGAAGCGGTCGAAGGCGGCCAGGTTGGCGAAGACCAGGGTCAGCCGGCCGGTCCGCGGCCTGAGGCCGTCGCGCAGCCAGCGCGCCAGCAGCAGGGCGCCGGCGATCTCGTTGCCATGCACCAGGGCGGAGACGACGAGGTGCGGGCCCGGTTCGGGCGCGGCGAAGCTCCAGGCGCCCTCGATCCCGGTGTTGCCGGCGCGCCAGGGGGCGATGTCGGGCACGGGCAGGCGCACGGGCAGGCCCGGCACTCCGTCCCAGTAAGGCGGGAAGGCGATCGCCTGTCCCATGCGTCAGCGCCCGCGGCCGAGGGGCCGCGCCCCCGCCTGGTGGCGCCCGCGATGATCCCGCCGGGCGCGCGGCCCTGCCCCCGCCCCGGCATGGGCGAGGCGGCCTGCGCGCATCCCGGCCGCGTCGAATGCCCCCGGCATCCTTCCTGTCCCCAGCCGCGCACACTCTATACGCCGTGCAGGGGGAGGCAACGGGCGGCCGACGCGGGGGATGCAGGGCAATTGCATATGCAGTACGCAGCGCGAACAGCGGAGATGTTCTTGCCCTCTTCCCCCGACGGGGGGAGAGCGCCGTGGCTGTGCCCCGTCGGGGTGAGGGGGGCGCGCGAAGCGCCAGGCCATCTCTTCGATGCGAAGAGGCTTTCCGTCGAGCGCTGCGCGACCCACCCCCACCCCCGACGGCGCACTGCGCCGGCGCTCCCCCGCCAAGGCGGGAGAGGGCGTTTTTCTCCGCGCCGGAGCGTGTGCAGTTGCCC
>JAIYDD010000115.1 GCA_027487675.1 Acetobacteraceae bacterium
CGGAGGTGAAGGTGTAGGGCTCCTCCGGCCGGAAGTTCACCGCCTTGATCTCCAGCAGGATGCGCGCCGTGGTCAGCGCGGCGTCGCGGTCCCAGTCGGAGGCATGCGTGGCGGCCATCTTGCGGTCTTCCTCGGGAGGCGGTTCGGCGTGACATGCGGTGGTAACGCCGCCCGCGGGGCGCGTCCATGACGGGAACGCAGCCCCGCATCTGGGCGCTGGCCGACCCGCGCGCCGGCACCGCGGCCCAGGCCATCGGCATCGCGGAGCGGCTGGGCGAGCCTGCCCGGGTGGTGGACCTCGCCTGGGGGCGGCTGGCGGCGCTGCCCATGCCCTTCGGCACGCTGGCCGGGCTGGCGCCGGCGGCCCGCCGCGCTTTCGTGCCGCCCTTCCCGGCGCTCGCGGTCTCGGCCGGGCGGCGGTCGGCCCCGGTGGCGCTGTGGCTGGCCGCGCGCGGCGTCCGGGTGGTGCATTGCATGCGCGCGCCGGGGGCGCCGCGGATGGACCTCAACGTCATCGGTCGGCACGACGCGCCGGAGCCGGCGCCGAACGTCCTCCCGATCCTCGGCGCCTCGCACCGTCTCACGCCGGCGCGCCTGGCGGAGGCGCGGGCGGCGTGGGCGGCGCTCGCGGCACTCCCCCCGCCTCGGGTCGCGCTGCTCGTCGGCGGCCCGGTGCGGGGGGAGGGGATGGCGCAAGCCGCGGCGGCGGCGATCGGCGCGCGGGTCGCGGGCTTCGCCGGCAGCGTGCTGGCCACCGCGAGCCGCCGCACCGGCGCCGCGGCGACGGAGGCCCTGGCCGGGGCGCTGGCCGGCGTGCCGCACCGGCTGCATCGCTGGGGGGGCGAGGGGGCGAACCCGCTGCTCGGCTTCATGGCCTGGGCGGATGCGCTGGTGGTCACCGGCGATTCCGTCTCCATGTTGTCCGAGGCGCTGCTGACGGCGGCGCCGATCTTCGTCGCGTCGACGGGCGGGGAGGGCAGGCGGCACCTGGCGCTGCACGACAGCCTCTATGCCGCGGGGCAGGCCAGGCCGCTTTCCGCCGCGCCGGCGCCCTTCGCCCGCATGCCGCTGGACGAGACGGCGCGCATCGCCGCGGAGATCCATTCCCGCGGATTGCTGCGCTGAATGGCGAATCGGCGGGTCAGCCGTAGCGGAACGCCGCGCCGGGGCGAAGGAGATTGCCATGGACAGCCCAGTCTCCGCCCCGACGCGCCGTCGCCGCGCGCCGCCCCCACCGCCGCCGGCGATCGCCTGGCCCTGGCTGGACCGGGGCGGGCGAATCTCGACGCTGCGCATCTCGGTCCTGGTGGCGCTGTGCATGCCCGCCCTGGTGCTGCTGGCGATGCTGGGCGGCGGGCAGATGGGCGCCGAGCCCTGGAAGGCCGCGACGCGGGAAGCCGGGGCGCATGCCGCCCATATCCTGCTGTTCAGCCTGGCGGTGACCCCGCTGCGCTGGATCGCGGACTGGCCGAAGGTCGCGACGCTGCGGCGCATGGTCGGGCTCGGCGCGCTGGCCTATGCGCTGCTGCACCTGGGGCTCTATGCGGGGCACCTCGCCTGGGACTGGCTGGCGGTCGCCACCGAGATCGCGACGCGCATCTACCTGACGCTCGGCTTCGCGGTGCTGGTCGGGCTCTGCGTGCTCGGCTGGACCTCGACCGATGGCTGGCAGGCCAGGCTCGGGCGGCGCTGGAAGCGGCTGCATGTCTGGGTGTATCCGCTGGCCGCCGGCGCGGTGCTGCACGCCTTCCTGCAATCCAAGGCGGTGGCCGACCCGGCGGTGATCCTGGCGGGGTGCTTCCTCTGGCTGATGCTGTGGCGGCGGCTGTCGGGCGCCTGGCGGGCGGCACCCCTGCCGCTGGCCGGGCTGGCCGCCGTCGTCGCGGCGGGAACGGCGGCGGTCGAATACGCCTGGTACGCGCTGGCGACGAAGCTGCCGGCGGAGCGCATCCTGGCCGCCAACCTCGATGCCCTGGCGGCGCCGCGGCCGGCGCACCTCATCCTGGCCGCGGGGCTGCTGGTGGCGGCGCTGCCGCTCGGGCTGCGGGTCCTCCGGCGCCGGTGACGGCGCGGCGCGGCACCGGTCCCCGCCTCCGCATCCCGCGCCCTGGATCGATGGCGCAGGCGCATGGCTAGGCGCCTGCGGAAGCCGCGGCGGCGCTGGCTGGCGCTTGTCGGGGCGGGGCTGCTGGGCCTTGCCCTGCTCACGCTGCTGCCGGAGCGGGCGGAGACCCTGGCCGGGGAGGCGCGGGTGGTGGATGGCGATACCATCGCCGTGGCCGGCCGGCGCATCCGCCTCGTGGGGCTCGATGCCCCGGAAGCGCGCCAGACCTGCACGCGCGCCGGCACCCCCTGGCCTTGCGGCGCGGAGGCGACGGCGGCGCTGCGCGAGGCGCTGGACGGCCGCGCCGTGACCTGCACCGCCGCCGGGCGCGACCGCTACGACCGCATCCTCGGCACCTGCACCGCGGGGGGCCAGGACGTCGGCGCCTGGATGGTCCGCGAGGGCTGGGCCGTGGCCTACACGGCCTACAGCTGGCGCTACCTGCCGGAAGAAGCGACGGCCCGCTGGCACGGCCGCGGCCTCTGGTCGGGCGAGTTTGAACGCCCGGAGGACTGGCGGCGCCGGCAGGGGCCCTGAGGGCGGCCGGATCGCCGCCCGGCGGGCAGCGCGGCAGGCGCAGGCGCGCCGGGCGGACGGCGGCGCCCGGGCCGGCAGGCCGCGCACCCCCACTCGCCAAGCCGTCCCCGCCATGCCACCCACCGCCGATGGAGGAGGGCAGGCCCATGGCGCGCAACTATCGCATCGCGGTGATCCCGGGCGACGGGATCGGCAAGGAGACGGTGCCGGAAGGTCTGCGCGTCCTCGACGCCGCCGCGCGCCGCTTCGGCTTCGCGCTCGACCTCACCCATCACGACTGGTCCTGCGAGACCTTCCAGCAGACCGGCCGGATGATGCCGGAGGACGGGCTGGACCGCCTGCGGGAGGCCGACGGCATCTTCCTCGGCGCCGTCGGCTGGCCCGGCGTGCCGGACCACGTCTCGCTCTGGGGGCTGCTGATCCCGATAAGGCGGCAATTCGACCAGTATGTGAACCTCCGCCCCTGCCGGCTGCTGCCCGGCGCGCGGACCCCGCTGGCCGGCCGCGGCCCGGCCGACATCGATTTCTACGTGGTCCGCGAGAACACCGAGGGCGAGTACAGCTCCTCGGGCGGGCGGATGTTCCCGGGCACGGACCGCGAATTCGTCAGCCAGGAAAGCGTCTTCACCCGCACCGGCGTCGACCGCGTGCTGCGCTACGCCTTCGATCTCGCGATGACCCGGCCGCGCCGGAAGCTGACCAGCGCCACCAAGTCGAACGGCATCACATTCACCATGCCCTACTGGGACGAGCGCTTCGCCGAGATGGCGAAGCACTATCCGGGCGTCGCCACCGACAAGTTCCACATCGACATCCTCTGCGCGCATTTCGTGCAGCACCCGGACTGGTTCGACGTGGTGGTGGGGTCGAACCTGTTCGGCGACATCCTGTCGGACCTCGGCCCGGCGGTGGCGGGATCGATCGGCATCGCGCCCTCGGCCAACATCAACCCGGAGAAGCGCTTCCCGAGCATGTTCGAGCCGGTGCACGGCTCCGCCCCCGACATCGCGGGGAAGTGGATCTGCAACCCGATCGGCCAGGTCTGGTCGGGGGCGATGATGCTGGAGCATCTCGGCGAGAAGGCCGCCGCCGACGCCATCCTGAAGGCGATCGAAGCCCTGCTGGCGGAGGGCGGGCCGCGGACCCGCGACATGGGCGGCAACGCCGGCACGGTCGATGTGGGCAAGGCACTGGCGGAGGCGGTGGCGCGGGGGTGAGCCGCGTCGCGGGGCGTGGGCGGGGGCCTTGCCGCGCCCCCGGCCGCCCGAAGCTCCCCGGCACCGGCAAGGCCAGGCCTGGCGCCGGTGACCCGCCGCCTTCGGTCACCGGCCCCTCCCGGCGCCGGCGGGCGACCAGGCGCGGCGGTCGCACTTGAAGCGGGGGCGGCCGGCGTCGTATAAGCAGGCATTCAGATGAGAACGGCTCGCAACTGTTTCGCGGCAGGCGCGCCGGGCTTGGGGAAAGGCAGCGTAACGCCGATGGGTCGCGACTTCAGCCATATCGCCCGCCGCTGCGAACGTGCGGTGGTCACCGCCTATCGGGAGCTGCGCGAATCCGGCTCGCCGGACATGGCGGCCTTCACCGCCTGCACGACGCTCTACCGCATTCACCACCCGGAGGCCTCGATGGCGGAGGCCCGGCGCCTGGTCGCCGAATGGGTCGATCACCACGTCGTGCGTGCCGAGCGCACGCCGACCGAGGGCTGCGACTGCGGTTGACGGCCGCCCCGTCGCCGCCGCCGGGACCGCGTCCGCCGGCGTCCGGGATCACTCCGCCCGATAGGCCAGCCGCAGCCCGCCCCAATGCCGGCCGCGCACGCGGATCGGGGCGGAACAGTCCTTGATCAGCGCGAAGCGCCCGCCGCCCATGTCGCGGCGATAGGCTTGCAGCAGGAAGGGCTTCTGGTTGCGCCCGGCGCCGAGCCCGGTGCGGTCGGCGAAGATGGGCCGGTTGCGGGCGCGACGAAGGGCGCTTATCGCCGGGCCGGGCAAGGCCGGACCGGCGTCGGGCCGACGAGGGTCAGGCCGAGCCCGGTCCGGTGTCGAAGGCCGCGCGGCTTCCGTCAGCCGCCGCCGGGGATCGCCGCCAGCGTGCGCGCCGCCACCTCCTCCAGCCTTGCCGCGGCGCGGGCAGCCACCGGTGCCTCCCC
>JAIYDD010000036.1 GCA_027487675.1 Acetobacteraceae bacterium
CGGGTGATCGCCACCGCCGCCACCATCGCCGCCTCCCGCATCCGCAGGAGCCCAGCGAATCACCCTTCGCGCCGCGCCGGAATCCCTAACGAGTCAGCGATCGGCGCCGGGCGTATGAGTGTCGGAGATGTTCATGCCGTCTTCCCCGGCAGGGGGAAGCGGGTGAGCTGCGGGGGCTTGCCCGGTGCTCGGCCATTCCCCTGATGCCGCAAGACGTCCCGCCCGGCGCTGCGCGCCCCACCCTCACCCGGCCCTCTCCCGCCCAGGCGGGAGAGGGAGATGTTCTTCCCGCCGGCCCATAGGCGATCGCCCTGGCCGCCGGGCCGGGGGCGCTTGACAGCCGGGCCGCGCCCCGACCAGCCTTTCCGCCGAAGCGCCGCCGGCACGGGCCAGGATCCCGCCGTCGCGCCGGGAGGAAACGACCCGTCGCATCGGCGCCCCCGCCGGCGATCGGAGATCCGTGCCATGCCCCGCCCCATCCCTTCCCCGTCCCGCCGTGCCGCCGGCTGAGGCGGCGCGGCGCATGCGGCACGACACACGCGTCGCCATCATCGGCGGCGGGATCGGCGGGCTCGCCCTCGCCGCCCTGCTCCAGCGCCAGGGTTTCCTGCGCGTCACGGTGCACGAACAGGCCGCGCAGCTGGCGCGGATCGGCGCCGGCATCATCCTTAGCGGCAATGCCATGAAGGTGCTGCGCCGCTGCGGGGTGGAGGACGCGCTGCTCGCCACCGGCATCCGCCCCTCGGCCTTCACCAGCCGCGACTGGATGACGGGCGGGACCAGCTACCTGATGCCGATGGACGCGACGGCCGAGGCGCGCTTCGGCGCCGCCTTCCTCAACATCCACCGCGCCGACCTGCTGCGCATCCTGGTCTCCGCGCTCGCGCCCGGCACGCTGCGCCTGGGGCAGAAGCTGGCGGGGATCGAGGAGACGCCGGGCGGCGTGCGGATCGGCTTCGCCGATGGCAGCGCGACGGAGGCCGACATCGTGGTCGGCGGCGACGGCATCCATTCGCGCCTGCGCGCCATCCTGCTCGGCGAGGCGCCGCCGCGCTTCACCGGGCGGCTCGCGATCCGCGCCATCTTCCCGACGGCGCGGCTCGGCGGGCTGGCGATGGACGACTGCACGAAGTGGTGGGGCGCGGACCGGCACGCGCTGACCTACTTCATGACCGGCCGGCGCGACGAGGTCTATGTCATGGCCAGCGTCCCCGGCGAATGGCAGGGCGACGACCTGTCGCGGCCGCTGCCGCGCGAGGCCTTCCTGGGCCATTTCGACCAGGCGGCGCCGGAACTGCGCCGGATCGCGGAGGGCGCGGTGGAGTGCGCGGTCTGGCCGATCTGCGACCGGCCGCGCGACGACCGCTGGTTCGCCGGCCGCGCCGTGCTGATCGGCGATGCCTGCCACCCGGTGCGTCCCTACATGGCGGCCGGCGGGGCCTCCGCCGTCGAGGACGCGGCGGTGCTGGCGCGCTGCCTCGATGGCTTCGACACGCCCGATGCCGCCTTCGCCGCCTATGCCGCCACGCGCATCCCCCGCGTGGCGGAGGTGCAGCGCATCTCCATCGCCAACACCTGGATGCGCGGCCCGACCGAGGATCTCGACTGGTTCTTCGGCCACGATGCCTGCACGGCGCCGCTGGCCGCGCTGGAGCCCGCCGCATGATCCGCCCCGATCCCATGCAGGCGCGCGACCTGGTCGGCTATGGCGAGCACCTGCCCGATCCGCGCTGGCCGGGCGGGGCGCGCATCGCCGTCAACTTCAACCTCAACGTGGAAGGCGGCGGCGAGCTGAGCCTGGCGAATGGCGACGCGACGTCGGAGGCGATGCTGAACGACATCGGCTTCCCGGCCTATGCCGGCCAGCGCGCGCCGCTGCCCGAATCGGTCTTCGAATACGGCAGCCGCCGCGGCGTCTGGCGGCTGCTGCGGCTGTTCGACGAATTCGGCGTGAAGGTCAGCGTGCTCGGCGTGGTCCGCGCGCTGGAACAGAACCCGGGCCTCGCCCGCGCCTTCGTCGAGCGCGGGCATGAGGTGGTCAGCCACGGCTATCGCTGGATCGACTACGCCACCGTGCCGGAAGCGGTGGAGCGCGAACACATCGCGCTGGCGGTCGCGAAGCTGACCGAGCTGTGCGGGGCGCGCCCGCTCGGCTGGATGACCGGCCGGCCAGGGCCGAACACGCGCCGGCTGCTCGCCGAGGAAGGCGGCTTCCTCTACGACCGCGACAGCCTGGCCGACGAGCTGCCCTATTGGCTGGCGATGCCGGGCGGGCCGCACCTGGTGATCCCCTATTCCTACGAGACCAACGACAACCGCTTCGACGGGAACAGCGGGTTCAGCACGGCGAACCACTTCTTCGAATACATGCGCGACGCCTTCGACGTGATGTACCGCGAAGGCGAGCGCGGATCGCCGAAGCTTCTGTCGATCGGCCTGCACGACCGGCTGATCGGCCGCCCCGGCCGCGCGATGGGCCTCGCGCGGCTGCTGGAGCACATGCGCGGCCATGCGGGCGTGTGGTTCTGCACCGGGCTCGAGGTGGCGCGGCACTGGCGCGCGCAGTTCCCGCCCTGATGCGCGGTCAGCGGCCGCGCGTCGCCAGCGCCTCGCGGAACAGGTCGAGGATGCGGGGAAACACCTTCGCCTCGTCCACGACGAAGCGGTCCGGATAGGGGATGGTGGTGGACACCGGCGGCGCCGCCCGCGGCGGGTCGGGGGGCGTGTCGCGCACCTCCTCGGGCCGCGTCAGCTCCATGCGGGTGAAGGGCGGCTCCATCTCGTGCTCGTCCGCATAGATGCCGACGAAGCGGCAGTGCTCGAGGTTGACGCGGCTGGTCAGCACCAGGCCGGGCACGTCGAGCGCCCAGCGCAGCTTGGCCACGCCCGCCCCGTTCGGCGCCACGAAGAAATCGGCCTGCGAGAGCCAGAACAGGTTCTCGCGGATCGACATGCCGATGCAGTTCACCACCCGCACCGGCAGGTCCGCCACCGCGGCGGCGTAGGCGGCGCAGAAATCCTGCTCGGCCTGCATCGCGGCGTTGCCGTCCATCGCCTTCACCACGCCGTTGAAGACCTGGGTCGCGGCGCGCCCGGTGTCCGGGTCGGCGTTCATGCCGTCCACCACCACCACCATCGGCCCGAGCGCCGCGACCAGGTGCCGCGAGAGGCGCTCCAGCAGCCCCGCGAAATCCTCGGGCGCGCGGCTGGTCAGGCGCAGGCCCAGCACCAGGCAGGGCAGGCGCGCCGCGCCGGTGCCGAGCAGCGCCTCGGCCTGCGCCGCCAGGCCCGTGGCGGCGCCGTGGCGGCTCGCGAAGGCGGCCAGCCGCTCGCGCGTCGCGCGGCGCACCCGCCGGCCCCTGGCCAGGTGCATCTGCACGCCCTGCGCCAGCGCATGGTCCACCGCCTCGCTCACCTGCGCGACGGGCCGGAAGGCATCGGCGATCTCGGGGTAGAGCTCCGCCGGATCGCCGAAGAGCGGGATGCCCGAGGCTTCCCGCAACACGTAGAACACCGGCGAGGTGGTCCACCGCGCGCGCTGCGACAGCGGCTGGTCGATGGCCTGCATCTCCTCCCAGATCGCATGGCCGATGTGGCGCAGCCCCGTCACGATCAGGCCCGGCGGCGCCTCGGGGCCGGGGCGGAAGGGCAGGCCGGCGACCGCGCAGCGCAGCAGCGCCGCATGCAGCGCGCCGACCGCCCCGGCGAGCAGGTCGGTGGGCGGCGCGGCGGAGCCGGGCGGGCAGGCATCGGCCTCGGGCAGGTAGACGAAGCCCGACCGCGGCTTGCCGAACCGTCCCTGCCCGGCGATCCACACCAGGTCCGGCTCCTCCCAGGCCACCGTCAGCGCCATCAGCCCGCGGCGATGCGGCACCGGCAGGTGGCGCGCCGCCACCACCCGGCCGCCGGCCTGCAGCGGCGGCGGCAGCACGGGCGTCCCGGTGCAGGCCGCCGGGAAGGCGGTCAGCGGCGCCAGCAGCCGCCGCGTGTCGGGCCAGGGCCGCAGCCCCGCCGGCGGCGTCCCCCGCCCCGGCGCGGGCAGCAGCGCGAGCAGCCGGGCGAGGACCTTGGGGTCCAGCGCCGAGAGCCGGCCGGCCGCCTCCGCCGCCCCCGGCCGCGGCGGGTCGGCCAGCAGGCCGAGCAGCACCGGGCGCAGCCCCGCGCCGACGCGGGCGCGGATCGCGTCCGGCCGGTCCTCCGCGAAGCGGCGCAGGGCGCCGAGCACCGTCGTGCCGTCCAGCAGCAGCGTGGAGCGCCCGCCATCGGGCGCCGCCGCGGGCAGCACGCCGAAGCCGTGGGCGAAGCGCAGCACCTCCGGCCCGGCGCCGTCGCGCGGGATGCGGACAGGCCGGCCGGCCGCGTCGCGCAGCGGCACCGTCCCGCCCGGCAAGCGCAGGCAGAGGGCGTTGCCCGCGACCTCCACCGCTTCCGTCCCGAACAGCGTCGGCTCGGGCGCCGGCGGCGTGCCGGCCAGGGCAGGCAGGCTCACGGCGCCCGGCCGGCGGCCGCCAGCGCCTCCCGGAACAGCCCCAGGATGCGCGGGATCACCTTCGCCTCGTCCAGCACGAAGCGGTCGGGGAAGGGCGTGCCGGTGCGCTCCGGCGGGGCGGTGCGCGGCGGGTCGGGGGGGACGTCCTGCACCTCCTCCGGCGCGGTGAGATGCATCGGGCTGAAGGGCGGGTCCATCCAGTCCGTGTCGGCGTAGAGTCGCGCCCACCAGCAATGCTCGAGGGTGACCTGGCTGGTCAGCACGAAGCCCGGCACGTCCAGCGCCCAGCGCAGCTTGGCCAGCCCCGCCCCGTTCGGCGCGACGAAGTAGTCGGCGCGGGACAGCCAGAACAGGTTGTCGCGGATCGGCAGGCCGACGGCGTTCACCACCTGCACGGGCAGCCCGGCGACCGCGGCGGCATAGGCTTCGGCGAAGGCCAGCTCGGCCTCCAGCGGGCCATTGCCCTCGCGCGCCGCGGCGCCGCCATTCACCACCTGGGCGGCCTGGTTGCCGGTGTCGGGCTCGCGGTTGACGCCGTCCAGGATCACCACCAGCCGGCCGAACTCCGCCACCAGGCGCCGCGTCAGGCGCAGGCAGAAGCCCTCGAAGTCGATCGGATGGCGGTTGGTCAGCCGCAGCCCGATCACCAGGCAGGGCGGCCGCGACGGCCCTTCCCCCAGCCGTGCCGCCGCCGTCGCCGCCAGGCCGGCCGCATCGCCATGCCGCAGCGCCAGCGCGGTCAGCCGCCTGCGCGTGGCGCCGAGCGCCCGCCGCCCGGTGGTCGGCACGATCTGCACGCCGCGCCGCAGCGCATCGCGCAGCAGGCCGATCTGCGAATCCATCACCACCAGCAGGCCCGCCAGGTCCGGATAGAGATCCAGCGGATCGCCATAGAGCGACAGGCCGGAGCCGTTGCGGATGACATAGACGACGGGCGGCGTGGTCCATTCGGCGCGGCGTTCCACCAGCCGGTCGATCGCCTGCATCTCGTCGAAGATGGCATGGCCGAAATGCCGGTGGCCGGTGACGGCCAGGCCGATGCGCGTCGTCTCGGCCAGCGCCACGCGCTCGCCGGGGCGCGCCAGCACCAGGAGCGTGTCGAGCAGCGTCGTGACGGCGATGGCCGCGGCCTTCGCGGCGCGGTCGACGAGGCCGCCGCCGAGGAGGCGCCGCTGGTCGGGCAGCCACCAGAACCACACCTTGCGGCGCTCGAACTTCATCGAGAGCGCGACGTAGCGCAGCGCGGGCTCTTCCCAGGTCACCACCGCCTCGATCGAGCGGCGCTGCGGCAGCGGCAGGTAGCGCGCCGCGAGGACGCGGCCGCCGCGCTGCAGGGAAGGCACGGAAAGCCGCGGGTCGAGCTGCAGCGCCGCCTCGGTCCGCTTGGCGACGAACCAGCGGCGCGAATCATGCGGCAGGCGCAGGTTGGCGGGCAGCTCCGCGCCGCCGCGGCTGTCGTACATCGCCAGCAGCAGCCCGCGCAGCGCCGGATCGAGCCCGCCGAGCAGCGCGGCGGCGTCGTTGACCGCCGGGCCGCGCACCGCGTCGAACAGCCCGGCCAGGATCGGCTGCAGCGCCGCCGTCACCGCCGCGACGGTCGCGGGGTCCCGTTGGCGGGCGAGCTTCTCGAGCGGCCCCAGGACGACGCCGCCCGGCCCGACCAGCATCGCCGCGGGCTCGCCCGCCTCGTCGAGCACCAGCAGGCCGAGATCGGCGCCGAGCGCGAGGTGGCGCAGCGCCAGGCTGCCCTCGGGCAGGGTGAAGGGCTTGCCGCCCGCCTTCAGCAGCAGCGTCGTGCCGCCATCGGGCAGCCGCAGCCGGATGCCCTCCGCCGTCGCCGCGACGTCGAGGCCGGCGGCGAGCGGCGCCGCCTCGACCTGTGGCGCGGGCGGGATCGCCGTGGCGGTCACCTGGCGGCGGGTCCCTGGCCATAGGCGGCGCGCACCGTCCGAAAGGCCGCCGGCACCGCCTCCGCCCAATCCGGCGCCTCGCGCATCTCGATCGAGACCCAGCCGGCATAGCCCGTCTCCGCCAGCGCGGCGGCGGCGCCGGCATGGTCGGCGACCGGCGCGGCGAAGGGGCCGAGCTGCGGCTCGGCGGCGTGGAAATGCGCGAGCCAGGGCGCGGCCGCGCGCACCGCCGCGCCGATCTCGCCGCCGCCGAGCAGCACGCAGCCGGTGTCGAGATGCACGCGCAGGCCCGGATGATCGACCGCGCGGACCATCGCCAGCACCTCCGCCGCCGTCTCCAGGAAGTCGCCGCCATAGGCCGCGGGCACGGGTTCCAGGCCGAGCGCCGGGCCGCCTTCGGCGATGCAGAGCTCGGCGGCGCGGCGCAGCCGTTCGGCGCCGAGCGCGAAGGCCTCCGCCGCCGGCAGCGCGCCGCGGCTGCGCTGGCGCGGCGAGCCGAAGACGGCGATGCCGGCGCCGAAGCCCGCGCCGATCGCGGCGACGCGCCGCAGATGGTCGAGCAGCCTGTCGAAGGCCGCCGCATCGCCCAGCAGCGCCACGCCCTCCGCCCCGAACAGGATCGCCTGGAGGGAGGGCACGGCGAGGCCGAGCGCGGCGAGTTCCGCGCGATGCGCCGCGACGGCGGCCGGCGTCATCGCCTCCCAGGGGCCGAGCCGGGTCGGCGCGACCTCGACGCCCGCCAGGCCTTCGGCGGCCAGCGCCGCCAGCAGGCGCGGCGCCTCCGCGGCGGGGAAGGCCAGGTTGGACAGCGCGATGCGCGGCGGCGTGCTCACGGCGTGCCCCCGCCCTGCCGCACCGCCGCGACATAGGCGCCGATCTCGGCGAGCGAGGTGGCGGCGTCGATGTGGTAGCCGCCCTGCCCGCCGAGCAGCGCGGCGTGCCGCGTGCGCATGTCGTAGAAGGCCGGCGGCGTGTCGGGCGCGCCGAGCCGCGCGCCCGGGAAATGCGCGGCCGCGATATCCGTCATCCGCAGCGGCTCGACCGCGATGTTCAGCAGCCGCGGCCCGGCTTCCATGGCGCGGCGCAGGTCGGCGGGAAAGCGCCGCATCGGGTACCACTGGAAGCTGCCATTCGGGTTGATGCGGTCCACCTGGTTGCCGGTCAGCAGGTCGAAGATCGCGTTCTTCTTCAGGCCCTGGCCGAACAGCGCGGGCAGGCGGACGATCAGGTGGTCGGCGAAGCGCCCGGCGATGCGGTGCTCCACCTCCAGCCGGTGGCGGCCATAGGGCTCGCCCTCGCCGCGGGCCGGGTGGTCGTCCTCCGTCACCCCGACCGGGCGGGGATAGACATCGATGGTGGAGACCAGCACGAAGCGGTCCGCCTGCACGCTGTCCAGCACGTCGAGCAGCCGGGCGATGCCGGCCCAGTCCGCCTCCGGCTCGCGGTTGGCCTTCCACTTCACCGCGGAGACGCCCGCGCAGACCACCGTGCCGAAGCGGCCGCCGCGCATCGCCTCGATGCTCGTCGAGTTGAACCGCGCGCCAAAAGGCCAGCCGGCGCGGTCGAGCGTGCCGCCGACGAAGCCGGTATGGCCGATCAGCGCATCCGGGTGCTGGGTCATGCGGTGCCTCGGGTCATGCCGGGGAAGGCGGGCTCACGCATCGTCGCCCGCCGGGCGTGGCGTCGCGGCCCGTCACGCCGCGCGCATCAGGATGCTGTCGCGCAGCGCGCTCGGCGCCTCGGCCGGCGCGGCGGCGGCGGAATGCTCGGCCTCGATCATCGACAGGATGCGCTCGGTGGCGAAGAAGATCGTGTCGATCTTGCCCGACATCACGCCGAAGATGCGGCCGTCCTGGAAGACGTAGCAGCTGCGGTCGTCGTACTGGCCGACCGGCTTGGTCTTGATCGCCAGCTGGATGCCAACGAAGCGGAAGCGGTCGCGGAAGGAGGGCACGTTGAGGCTCACCTGGTCCTCCATCGCGATGCGCTTGGCGGTGACGAGGTCCCGCCCCACCTCGGCGCGCTTCACATGCGCCTCCCCCGCCGTGGCGCAGCGGCCGAGCGGCGTGTGGGGCACGGAGGACAGCGTGTAGATCTGCGGATCCTCGGTCGGGTAGATCGAGCAGAGCGGGCCATCGACCAGCGTGATCGCCGGCACCGCCTCGGTGCATTCGTAGTAGAGCAGCAGCGTGGGTTCGTAGAACACCTCGATCGGCGGGCGCCGGAGCTGGCCCCAGGTGGCGTCGATGACGTAGTCGAAGCGCTCGCCGTTCAGCTCCGCGCCGCCATCGACGTTGCGCAGCGTGCGCACTTCCGTCCCCAGGCGCAGGCAGCCGGCCAGCCGCTGCTGGAACAGCTCCCGCGCGCGGTGCAGCAGGATCACGCGTTCCCGCGCCAGCAGGCAGCCCTCGACGGATTGCAGGAAATCCGGCGCCTCGGCCAGCTCGATGTAGTCGATGCCGGAGGCGGCCATGATCAGCTTGTAGGTCTGGAAGTCGATCAGGCTGGCGCCGCGCGGCACGGCGTAGATGTTCTGCGCCACCTCCCGGCTCAGCGTCGGGTAGCGCTCGATGAAGCGCTGGAAGCCGTCGCGCGATTGCAGGCGCGTGCCGTGGTGGCGGGCGTAGTGGAAGCCGAGATGCAGGCGGAACTGGTTGTTGCCGGAGGCTTCCTGCATCAGCCGTTCCTGCCGGTCGAAGACCGTCACCTCGAAGCCGAGGGTGGCGAGGGAGGAGGCGAGGTGGCAGCCATACCATCCCGCGCCCACGATGCCGACCTTGAAGGACATGCGGCTTGGCCTCTCGGTTCGCAGCCCACGCGTTGGCGGCCCGTCCGGTTGCCAGGCGGCGGGCTGCGGGCCCTGCGGCTCGCTGCAACGGCGCCCGTCAGCCGGCGCGCCGCCCGGGCGAGGCATGGGCCGCCAGGCCCGACCGCACCCACCGACGCCACGCCGCCGGGTGCCCCAGCCGCACGGCCCGGCGTGGCGCGGGGCCGGCCCGGCCTTCCGCGTCGCGCATCGGTTCCGCTGCGGCGCGGGTTCCCGGCCCGGCGCCGCAAACTTCTATGAGAGAACGCCCGCACCGGCAAGTCGCCGGT
Source organism: Acetobacteraceae bacterium (assembly GCA_027487675.1). Taxonomy (GTDB): domain Bacteria; phylum Pseudomonadota; class Alphaproteobacteria; order Acetobacterales; family Acetobacteraceae; genus Falsiroseomonas. The sequence continues at coordinate 9,496 of JAIYDD010000036.1, forward strand.
CATGCTGCCGGCCGCTGGAGACGACATAGGGCGACATGCGGGGATGGCCCCGCCAGCGGCCGCGCCGCCGGGTGGGTGCCTCAGCCCACGCCCACCACGCGCCAGGCCGCCGCGGCACCCTGCGGGTCGCTCAGCGTCAGCACCTCGCCCGGGCGCAGCCCATGGCCGAGGGCGGGAAGCCGCAACCCCGGTGCCTCGGCATCCCGCCCGGGCCCGGCCGACCCGCGCGCGGGGTGGAAGCGCAGTTGCCAGCCTTCCTCGTCATGCGCCACCTCGCCGCGCTCCGGCGGCCGGCCGGGAAGGTGGCGGGTCGCGGTCCAGGCGGAGGGGTCGTCATGCCAGGCGCGCGCATCGGGCTGGCCCTGCGGGTCGAGCGCCACCGCGAACTCGATCCGCTCCGCCTCATCCGCCGCGGCGCCCGGCTCCCAGGCCCGCACCAGCGTCACCGTCACCAGACGCGCCGCCACCTGCCCATCCCCATCGCCCGCGTTGCCCCCTGCCCCGCCGCATGCCTGTCAAATTGCCACGCGGACGCCGAGTTCCACCACGCGGTCGGAGGGGATGCGGAAGAACTCGGTGGCCGGCACCGAGTTGCGGCTGAGGATGGTGAACAGCCATTGCCGCCAGCGCGACATCTTGGGCACCGCGGCGGCCACCACCGTCTCCCGCCCCAGGAAGTAGGAGGTCTGCATCGGCTCGAAGGGGATGCCGATGTCGCGCAGGCGTTCGAGTTCCTGCGGCACGTGCGGGCTTTCCTGGAAGCCGTAGCGCAGGATGACGCGGTGGATGTTGGGGGCGAGTTCCGTCACCTCCCGCCTGGCATCGACGGCGATGCGGGGGATGTCCTCGTTGAGGACGGTGACGAACAGCACCCGCTCGTGCAGGACCTTGTTGTGCTTCAGGTTGTGCAGCAGCGCGCCGGGCACGAAATCGGCCTGGCCGGTCATGAACACCGCGATGCCGGGCACGCGGGTGGTGCGCGACTGCGGCAGCCGCGCCAGGAAGGATTTCAGCGGCAGGCTGTCCTGGCGGAAGCGGGCGAACAGCAATTCCCGCCCCTGCTTCCAGGTCAGCATCAGCAGGAACAGCGCGATGCCGAGGACCAGCGGCACATAGCCGCCCTCGGGGATCTTCAGCGCGGTGGAGATGAAGTAGGCGGCATCCAGCAGCCAGAGCGGGGCGAAGACCGCGATCACCAGCCAGAGCGGCCAGCCGAACATGCGGCGGAAGACGATGACGGCCAGCGTCGAGGTGCAGAGGAAGGTGCCCGTCACCGCCAGCCCGTAGGCGGCCGCCAGGCTGTCCGAGGTCTTGAATTCCAGCACCAGGATGAGGACGCCGATCAGCAGCATCATGTTGACCTGGGGCATGTAGATCTGCCCCTGCTCGGTCGCGGAGGTGTGCTTCACCTCGAGCCGTGGCAGGAAGCCCATCTGCACGCATTGCCGCGCGATGGAGTAGGCGCCCGAGATCATCGCCTGGCTGGCGATGATGGTGGCCGCCGTGGCCAGCACCACCAGCGGCAGGCGGAACCATTCGGGGGCGAGCAGGAAGAAGGGGTTCTCGATCGCCTCGGGGTCGGAGAGCAGCAGCGCGCCCTGGCCGAGATAGTTCAGCATCAGCGCCGGCAGCACGAAGGCGAGCCAGGCGAGCACGATCGGCCGGCGCCCGAAATGGCCCATGTCCGCATAGAGCGCTTCCGCCCCGGTCACCGCCAGCACGACGGAGCCGAAGGCGATGAAGGCGGCGAGCCGGTAATGCGCGCAGAACTCGATCGCGTAATGGGGGGAGAGCGCGGCCAGCACGGCCGGTTCCTGCACCACCTCGATCAGGCCGAGCAGGCCGAGCACGCCGAACCACACCGCGCAGACCGGCCCGAAGATGGCGCCCATGCTGCCGGTGCCGCGCCACTGCACCAGGAACAGCGCCAGCAGGATGCCAAGCGCGATCGGCACCACCGCATCCTCGAGCGCCGGCGAGATGACCTTCAGCCCCTCCACCGCGGACAGCACGGAGATGGCGGGCGTGATGATGCCGTCCCCGAAGAACAGCGCGGCGCCGGTGATGCCGACCAGCGCGACCAGGTAGCGCCCGCGCGGGGTCGCGCAGTGGCGCTGGGCCAGCGCCATCAGCGCCAGGATGCCGCCTTCGCCGCGGTTGTCGGCGCGGAGGATGAAGACGACGTACTTGATGGTGACGGTGAGGATCAGCGCCCAGAAGATCAGGCTGAGCAGGCCGAGGATCTCCCACCTCTCCACGCCGTCATCGGCGAAGTGCTGGATGGAGGCCTTCAGCGCGTAGAGCGGGCTGGTGCCGATGTCGCCATAGACGACGCCGAGCACGCCGATCAGGGCGGCCGTCGAGAGCTTGCGGTCGGCCGCGGGGGGTGTGGACAAGCGGTCTGCGCTCCGGTGGCGGAACGCGGCAGGAATAGGGCGGGCGGCGGGGCGGGCGCAAGCGCCAGCCCCGCCGCCTGTCCCGGCCCTAATGCCCGCGCAGGATCTGCGACAGGAACAGCTTCAGGCGGTCGGTCTGCGGGTTGGAGAAGATCGCCTCCGGCTCCCCGCTCTCCACGATCTCGCCGCGGTCCATGAAGACCACGCGGTCGGCGACCTGGCGGGCGAAGCCCATCTCATGCGTCACGCAGATCATGGTCATGCCGGTGCCGGCCAGCATGACCATGGTGTCCAGCACTTCCTTGATCATCTCGGGGTCGAGCGCGGAGGTGGGCTCGTCGAACAGCATGATCTTGGGCTTCATGCAGAGCGCACGCGCGATCGCCACGCGCTGCTGCTGGCCGCCGGAGAGCTGGCCCGGGTACTTCGCCGCCTGTTCCGGGATGCGCACGCGCTCGAGGTATTCCATCGCCAGCGCCTCCGCCTCCTTCTTGGGCATGCGGCGGACCCAGATGGGGGCAAGGGTGCAGTTCTCCAGCACCGTCAGGTGGGGGAACAGGTTGAAGGACTGGAACACCATGCCGACCTCGCGCCGGATCGCGTCCAGGCTGCGCAGATCGTCGGAGAGCTCGATGTTGTCGACGACGATCCGGCCTTCCTGGTGCTGTTCCAGGCGGTTGATGCAGCGGATCATGGTGGACTTGCCGGAGCCCGAGGGGCCGCAGACCACCACGCGCTCGCCGGTCGCCACCGTCATGTTGATGTCGCGCAGCACGTGCAGCGCGCCGAACCACTTGTTCACTCCCTCCAGCCGGATGGCGGGCGGCGCATCGGTGCGCATGGCGGAGGCGACCGGCGCCTCCATGGTCTCACCCATTCGGAACTCCCCCTGTTGCCCGGCCTTGCGGGGCGCTTTGGGCGGCTAGATGCCGTGACCGTCACGTGAAGGCAAGCTTTGCAAGCGCCGGGCCAACCCACGCCCGGCGCCGCGCCCGCCCGGCTATCTTCGCCGGTGCGCGTTCAGGTCGCGTTCCAGGTCCTGGCTGTACTTCGACATGGCGAAGCAGAACACCAGGTAGATCACGCCGATGGTGACGTAGACCTCGACGCCGAAGCCCTGCCAGGCGGGTTCCACGATGGCGGTCTTGCCCGCCGTCAGCAGGTCGAAGATGCCGATGATCAGGACCAGCGAGGTGTCCTTGAAGAAGCCGATGAAGGTGTTGACCAGCGGCGGGATCACCAGGCGCAGCGCCTGGGGCAGGATGATGAAGCCGGTCTTCTGCCAGTAGGAGAGGCCGAGCGCATCCGCCGCCTCGTACTGGCCCTTGGGCAGCGCCTGCAGCCCGCCGCGCACCACTTCCGCGAGATACGCGGCGGCGAACAGGATCATCGCCACCTGCGCGCGCAGCAGCTTGTCGATGTTCATCCCTTCGGGGAGGAACAGCGGGAACATCACGCTCGCCATGAACAGCAGCGAGATCAGCGGCACGCCGCGGATGAGTTCCACGTAGAGGATGCAGAGCATCTTGATCGCCGGCAGCCGCGACCGCCGGCCGAGCGCCACCAGCACGGCGAGCGGGAAGGCGAAGGCCAGGCCGAAGGTCGCCAGGATCAGCGTGATCGGCAGCCCGCCCCAGCGTTCCTGCGGCACATAGGTCAGGCCGAGGATGCCGCCCCACATCAGCACGCCGATCAGCGTCAGCGTGCCGATCCAGATCGGCACCAGCACCCAGGACCAGAAGCGGCGCATGGCGGAGACGACGTAGAGCGCCACGAACAGCAGGCAGACCAGGGCGGGCCGCCAATGCTCGTCGAAGGGGTAGGTGCCGAACAGGATGAAGCGGTGCTTTTCGGTCACCACCGCCCAGCAGGCGCCGACCCCCTTGATCTCGCGGCAGGCCGCCGTCTGCGCCTGGCCGTTGACGATGGGCACCGACCAGACGGCGTTGACGAAGGCCCAGTCGATGAAGCCCAGCGTCCAGCGCACGATCAGGTAGGCCAGCAGCAGCGTGACCGCGGTGGAGAGCCAGTTGTTGAACAGGTTGGCGCGCACCCAGGCGACGGGGCCGGTGGTGATGATCGGCGCGCGGCGCGACGCGGCCCCGGGCGCGGGGGCGGGGACGCCGCCGGCGGCGATGTCGCTCATGCTTTTTGACCCTCAAGCGCCGGGCGCGGCCTCCGGCCGCTTGGCTCGTCACGCCGGAGGCGTGCTGACCGCACGACGCATTGGCGGCGGGCGCCGTCCGGCGCCTCGGCCTGCGTTGCAGGCCGCCAGTGCTGGTGGGGAAGGTCGGTCATGGCGCTCACCGCTCCACCAGCGCGATCTTGGAATTGTACCAGTTCATGAACAGGCTGATCGACAGGCTGATCGTCAGGTAGACCAGCATGATGATCGCGATGCCCTCGATCGCCTGGCCGGTCTGGTTCAGCGTGGTGTTCGCGATGCTCACGATGTCCTGGTAGCCGATCGCCACCGCCAGGCTGCTGTTCTTCGTCAGGTTCAGGTAGTTCGAGGTCAGCGGCGGGATGATCACGCGCAGCGCCTGCGGCATCACGATCTTCCGCAGGATCTCGCCGCGCCGCATGCCCAGCGCCTCAGCCGCTTCCCACTGCCCCTGGCTGACCGACAGGATGCCGGCGCGCACCACTTCCGCGATGAAGCCCGCCGTGTAGGTCACCAGCCCGATCAGCAGGGCGAAGAATTCCGGGCTGACGGTGATGCCGCCACGGAAGTTGAAGCCGCGCAGCGCCGGGATATCGGGCGTGAAGGGCGCGCCGAAGGCGGCCCAGACCGCCAGCGGCAGGCCGAGGATCAGCGCGATGGCCGCCGGCCACACCTTGCGCGGCTGGCCATCGGCGTATTGCCGGGCGCGCATCACGCGGGCGTAGAGCACGGTCAGCCCGATGCCCGCCACCATCGCCAGCAGCGCCCACCAATGCGCCGCGGTCCATTCGATGAAGGGCAGCTTCATGCCGCGGTTCGAGAGGAACACGCCCTCGATGGGGTTGATCGCCTGCCGCGGCCCGGGCAGCGCCTGCAGGATGGTGTACCAGAACAGCAGCTGCAGCAGCAGCGGCAGGTCGCGGATCACCTCGACGTAGAAGCCGGCGATCTTCGACAGCAGCCAGTTCTTCGACAGCCGCGCGATGCCGACCACCGTGCCCAGGATGGTCGCCAGCACGATGCCGATGATCGCGACCTTCAGCGTGTTCAGCACGCCGACGGTCAGCGCCGTCAGGTAGGTGTCGGTGGGCTCGTAGGGGATCAGGCTCTCGCCGATCGGCAGGCCGGCCTCGCGGTCCAGGAAGCCGAAGCCGGTGGCGATGCGGCGCACTTCCAGGTTGTGGACGGTGTTCGACCACAGCCACCACCCGATGAACAGCACGATGCCGACCACCAGCACCTGCCAGACAATGCCGCGCACCCGCTCGTCCGACCAGGACAGCCGGAGGGGGCGCTTCGGCGGCCCCGCGCCGGCCAGGCGCGGATCCGTGGCGGATGAGGACATGAGGCTTCCCTGATCGAGGCCGGCCGGGGGGTTGGCTCCCCCCGGCGGTCAGCAGAGCGTAGGCGTTGAAAAAAAGTCCAGCAAGAACGGGGCCGCGTTACGCGCGGCGGCCCCGCCCGGCCTGCTCAGCGGAAGGGCGGCGAGTATTGCAGCCCGCCCTGCGTCCACAGCGCGTTCGGGCCGCGCTGAATGCCGATCGGCTCCAGGTTGCGGGCGAAGATCTCGCCGTAGTTGCCGACGCCGCGGATGATGTTGGCCATCCAGGCATTGTCCACGCCGAGCATGCGGCCGAGGTCGCCGTTGCGGCC
>JAIYDD010000114.1 GCA_027487675.1 Acetobacteraceae bacterium
CCCACCACCGGGTCGGTCGCGGTGCCGATCCACCAGACCACCTCCTTCCAGTTCCAGGACACCGGCCATGCGGCGCGGCTCTTCGCGCTGGCGGAGCTGGGCAACATCTACACCCGCATTATGAACCCGACGGTCGATGTGCTCGAAAAGCGCATCGCCGCGCTGGAAGGCGGCGTCGCGGCGCTCGGGGTGGGCTCGGGCCAGGCGGCGACCACCTTCTCCGTGCTCAACCTGTGCGAGGCGGGGGACAACATCGTCTCATCCACCGACCTCTATGGCGGCACCTGGAACCTGTTCGCCAACACGCTGAAGCAGTTCGGCGTGGAGGTGCGCTTCGTCGACCCCGCCGACCCGGAGAATTTCGCGCGCGCCACCGATGCGCGGACGCGCGCCTACTATGCCGAGACGCTGCCGAACCCGAAGCTGCAGGTCTTCCCGATCGCGGAGGTCGCGGCGATCGGCCGCAAGCTCGGCGTGCCGCTGATCATGGACAACACCGCCGCCCCCATCCTGTGCCGGCCGCTGGCGCTGGGCGCCGCGGTCGTCATGCATTCCACCACCAAGTGGATCGGCGGCCACGGCACCTCGATCGGCGGCATGGTCGTCGATGGCGGCAATTTCGACTGGGAGGGCTGGGGCGATCGCTTCCCGACGCTGAACAAGCCAGATCCCAGCTACCACGGCGCGGTCTGGACACAGGCGGTCAAGCCGCTCGGGCCGGTCGCCTACATCATCCGCATGCGCACCTGCCTGCTGCGCGACCTCGGCGCGCCGATGGCGCCGATGAACGCCTTCCTGTTCCTGCAGGGGTTGGAGACGCTGCCGCTGCGCATGGAACGCCACAGCGCCAATGCGCTGAAGGCCGCGGCCTGGCTGGCGCAGCACCCGGAGGTGGCGAAGGTCATCCACCCCAGCCTGATGACCGGCGAGGCGAAGCGGCGCGCGGATGCGGCGCTGAAGGGCGGCTACGGATCGCTGATCGGGATCGAGCTGAAGGGCGGGAAGGAAGCCGGCCAGCGCTTCATCGAGGCGCTGCGCATGTTCTACCACGTCGCCAACATCGGCGATTCGCGGAGCCTCGCGATCCATCCGGCGACCACCACGCACAGCCAGCTGTCGGAGACCGAGCAGGCGGCGTCCGGCGTCACGGCCGGCTATGTGCGGCTGTCGATCGGCATCGAGCACATCGACGACATCCTGGCGGATCTGGACCAGGCGCTGGCCGCGGCCGGCGGCCCCGGGCTGAGGGCGGCCGCGGAATGAACGCCGACCGTCGCAGCATGATGGGCGCCGCAAGCTTCGAGGCGCCCGCCGCGCCCGGCGCCTTCCCCGCCGTGCGGATGCGCCGCAACCGGGTGGACGCCTTCACGCGCCGCCTGGTGGCGGAGAACCGGCTTTCGGTCGACGACCTGATCTGGCCCATCTTCGTCGTCGAGGGCGAGGGGCAGGAGATCCCCGTCGCCTCCATGCCCGGCGTCAAGCGCGTGTCGCTCGACCGGCTGGCGCATCACGTGGCCCCCGCGGTCGCGCTCGGCGTGCCGGCGGTGGCGCTGTTCCCCGCGACGCCGCGCGAGGTGAAGGATGCGGAAGGCACGGAAGCCAAGAACCCGCAGAACCTGATGTGCCGCGCCGCGCGGCTGCTGAAGCACGAATACCCGGAGCTCGGGCTGGTCGGCGACGTGGCGCTCGACCCCTACACCGACCATGGCCATGACGGCGTTCTCCGCGATGGCCCGGGTGGATACTACGTGGCGAATGACGAGACGCTGGAAGTGCTGACCGCGCAGGCGGTGATCCAGGCGGAAGCCGGCATCGACGTGATTGCGCCGTCCGACATGATGGATGGCCGCGTCGCCGCGATCCGCGCGGCGCTCGATGCGCGCGGCCTGATCCACACGCGGATCATGAGCTACGCCGCCAAGTATGCGTCCGCCTTCTACGGGCCGTTCCGCGACGCGGTGGGCTCGGGCGGCGCGCTCAAGGGCGACAAGAAGACCTACCAGATGGACCCGGCCAATTCCGACGAGGCGATGCGCGAAGTCGCGCTCGACATCGCGGAGGGCGCGGACATGGTGATGGTCAAGCCCGGCATGCCCTATCTCGACATCGTCCGCCGGGTGAAGGAGCGCTTCGCGGTGCCGACCTTCGCCTACCAGGTGTCGGGCGAATACGCGATGATCATGGCGGCCGTGCAGAATGGCTGGCTGCACCACGAGAAGGCGATGCTGGAAAGCCTGCTGGGCTTCAAGCGCGCCGGCGCCGACGGCGTGCTGACCTATTTCGCGGTCGAGGCCGCGCAGGTGCTGAAGCGTGGCTGAGACGCTCGCCCTGCCCCGGCCCTGGCATGGCGCTTCCGACCGCGCGGATGATCCCGCGGTCGCGGCGCTGCGCCTGCAACGGGCGGAGGTGGAGGCGCTGCTGGCCTTCCGCCACGCCGCGCCGGCGCAGCAGGCCGCGGCGTGGTGGCGGCTGCAGCAGGCACGGCGGGCGCGGCTCGGGCTGCTCGGGCCGGGTTCCGCCGCGCGGCTGCCGCCCCTGCCCGCCGCGCCGAGGGGCGCGCTCGGGCGGTTGCAGGCCGCGGCGCTGCGGCTGCGGCTGCTGCGGATCGAGGAGGCACGGCCCCCGCGCCGGCTGCGCGGGGGCTGAACAGGCGGCGTCGCGCGCCGCTATTCCACCTGCATCCGCAGCTCCCGCACCAGCGGCCGCAGCGCGGCGACCTGGGCGTGGACGGATGCGCCGAACTCGGCCGGGCTGTTGCCGCCGGGCTCCGCGCCGAGCTCCACGATGCGCGCCGCCAGCGGCGGGTGCCGGGCGGCGGCGGCGATCTCCGCGTGCAGGCGGGCCAGGGCGGCCTCGGGCGTGCGGGCGGGGGCGAAGAAGCCGTTCCAGCCCAGCAGCTCGGCATTCGCGAAACCCTGCTCGCGCACCGTCGGCACATCCGGCAGCACGCGCATCCGCTCGGCGGCGAGCGTCGCGATCGGGCGCAGCGTGCCGGCCCGGATGTGCTGCAGCGAGGAGGAGAGCTGGTCCGTGCCGAGCGAGATGCGGCCTGCCAGCATGTCCTGCACCAGCGGCGCCGCGCCGCGGAAGGGCACGTGCTCCACCTGGAAGCCGCCGTCGCGCTTCAGCACCTCCACCACCAGGTTCGCGGTGCTGCCGGGGCCGGTCGATCCGTAGAAGGGCGGCGCGGCCTGCGCGCGCGCCCAGGCGATGAACTCCCGCAGGTTCTGCGCCGGCACCGAAGCCGGCACCAGCAGCACGTTGGGCACCGCGGCGCCGAGGCTGATGGGCGCGAAGTCGCGCTCGATCGAATGGGGCGCGCGGCCGACGAATTCCAGCGCGGCGGTGGTGGTGGAGAAGGTGAGGTTGTGGAACAGCAGCGTCTGCCCATCCGGTGTCGCCTTGGCCACCACATCGGCGCCAATCGAGCCGCCGCCGCCGCCGCGATTCTCCACCACGACGGAGACGCCCATCGTCTCGGTCAGGCGCTGGGCGTAGAGGCGGGCCAGGATGTCCGTGGTGCCGCCGGCCGGGAAGGGCACCACGATGCGGACCGGCCCGGCGGGCTGCCAGGATCCCTGCGGCGCGGTCTGGGCGCGGGCGGGGTGACGCAGGACGGCAGGCGCGGCGAGCAGCGCGCCGGCCGCGATCGCCAGGCTGCGGCGGGTGGTCATGGAACGGTTCTCCTCCGGCCGGCCGCGTGTGCATCCGCGGTCCGTGCACGGGGGCATTGCGCCGCGCGGCGGGCGGCTGGTCAAGCGGCCGGTCGGGCGGCGGATCAGGCGCCGAGGAAGGCGGCCACCCGCTCCACCTGGCGGGGCTCCATCAGCGCCGGGGCATGGCCGATCTCCGGCAGTTCCCAGAACTCCACGTTCTCGCGCGCGGCCATGGCGGCGGCGACCTCGGCCGGCAGCACGTCGCTCTCCGCGCCGCGGATCAGCAGCACCGGCACCCGCACCCGGTCCCAGACCGGGCCGAGATCGACCGTCCCCGTATTCCCGGCCAGGAAGGGCACGGCGATGGCGGGATCGTAGTGCATGCCGAAACGGCCATCCGGCAGCACGCGGTGCGAGGTGGCGGCCATGTGCGCCCATTCGGCATCGCTCAGCGCGCCGAAGGGGGCGTGCACCTCGCGCAGATGCGCTTCCAGCGCCGCCAGGCTGTCGAAGACCAGCGGCGTGCGCACATAGGCCGAGATGCGCGCGATCGCCTCGCCCGGCACGCTGCTGCCGATGTCGTTCAGCACGAAGCGGCGCAGCGGCGCGTGCTCGGCCGCAGCGATCAGCATGCCGCAGATGCCGCCCAGCGAGGTGCCGACATAATCCACCGGCCCGTCCAGCCGCGCGATCAGGTGCGACAGCGCCTGCACATAGCTCGGCGGCACGTAGAGCGCCGGCTGCGCCAGCCAGGCGGAGGCACCGCGGCCCGGCAGGTCCGGGCACAGCACGCGCCGGCCGCGCGCGGCGAGCGCGGCCGCCAGCACGTCGAAATCCCGCCCATTGCGGGTGAGGCCGTGCACGCAGAGCACCGGTGCGCCGTCGGCCGGGCCCCATTCTGTCCAGGCGAGTTCGGAAAAATCGCCGCCGATCAGGTAGCGGAGGCGATGGTGGCGCGGTCGCGTTTCCATTCCGGGATCCTCACGAAACTGTTGCGCGGTCGCGCGGCGGCGCGGAAGATGGCGCCTGCCACCGCCAAGGGGAAGGCGCCGTGCAGCAGCTTCGCGACTTCATCATCGGCCTCGCCAACCTCATCATCCTGGCAAGCATTGTGCTGGGCACGCTGATGGGTTTCATCGCCGGCGGCAGTGCTGGCGGCATGGGGTTCGGCTTCAGCTTCGGCTGGGCCCTGATCGGTGGCCTGTTCGGCTTCCTGGCCAGCGCCGCCGCGATGACGCTGCTGGCGCTGCTGGTGGACATCCGCGCCACCCTGCTGCGGATCGAGGCGGCGGGCGGGCCGGCCCGCCGCTGATCCGGCGCGCGGGCGGCTACACCACGCCCTTGTCGCGCAGCGCCGCGATCTCGGCCTCCGTCATGCCGAGCAGGCCCTGCAGCACCTCCGCGCTGTGCTCGCCGAGCATCGGCGGCGGCACGCGGTAGTCGGCGGGGGTGGAGGACAGGCGGACGGGGTTGGCGATGACCTTCACCGTCTCGCCCGAGCCGTGCGGCAGTTCCACCACGCAGTTGCGCGCGACCACCTGCGGGTCGGCGAAGACCTCGGACAGCTTGTTGATCGGGCCGCAGCCGATCTTCGCCTTCTCCAGCGCCTCGACCCATTCCGCGGTGGTGCGGGACTGCATCACGGGGGTCAGGGTGTCGGTGACCAGCTGGCGGTGCTCGACGCGGGCGGCGTTGGTGGCGAAGCGCGGATCGGCCAGCAGGGCTTCCTGGCCGGTCACCTTGCAGAAGCGCTCGAAGGTCGGGTCGTTGCCGACGGACAGCACGATGTGGCCGTCCCTGGTCGGGAAGACCTGGTAGGGCACGATGTTCGGATGCTGGTTGCCCAGCCGCGGCGGGTTCTCGCCGGTCGCCAGGTAGTTCATCCCCTGGTTCGCCAGCCAGGCGACATGCGTGTCGAGCATGCCGATGTCGACCTGCTGGCCCTGGCCGGTGCGTTCGCGGTGGCGCAGCGCCGCCAGGATGCCGATGCAGCCATAGAGGCCGGCAAAGAGGTCGGCGACCGGCACGCCGACCTTCTGCGGCAGGCCATCGGGTTCCCCGGTCAGCGACATGACGCCGCCCATCGCCTGGATCAGGCTGTCATAGCCGGGCCGCGGCGCGTAGGGGCCGGTCTGGCCGAAGCCGGTGATCGAGCAGTAGATCAGCCCCGGATTCTTCGCCTTCAGCTGCTCGAAGCCAAGGCCATACTTGGCCAGCGCACCGACCTTGAAGTTCTCCACCAGGATGTCGCAGGTCTCGAGCAGCTTGTGGATGATCGCCTGGCCTTCCTCGGCGGCGATGTCGAGGGTGAGCGACTTCTTGTTGCGGTTGACGCCCAGGAAATAGGCGCTTTCCTGGGTGTCCGGCCAATGCGGGGGGGCGAAGCCGCGGGTGTCGTCGCCGGCGCCCGGGCGCTCGATCTTGATCACTTCCGCGCCGAGGTCGCCCAGCATCTGCGTGCAGGTCGGGCCGGCCAGGACCCGCGTCAGGTCCAGCACGCGCAGGCCGCGCAGCGGGCCACTCGGCGCCTTCTCGATTGCCACTCGGTCGTCTCCCCTGGCGGGCTCGTCGTCCGGGCGTGACATAGGACGGCAATCCAGCCCTGGGAACCCGCCGTCTGGCGCGGGTTGCGGGCCGGCCCCCGGCGGCGCACCTTGCCGCCCGACCGAGAGGAGCCGACGCCATGCTCGACACGCCCCACCCGACCCCCGAGGCCCCGACCCTCGACCCCTTCGCCCTGGCCCGTGCGCTGTCGGGCCGGCACTTCATCGGCGGGCGCTACGTGCCGGCGCGCTCCGGCCGGACCTTCCCCGTGGTGAACCCCGCGACCGGCGAGCAGGTGGCCACCGCCGCCGAGGGCGATGCGGAGGACGTGGACGCCGCCGTCCGCGATGCCGCGGCCGCGCAGAAGGCCTGGGCCAAGGTGCCGGCGCGCAAGCGGGGCGCGATGGTGCATGCCTGCGCCATGGCGCTGAAGGCGCATGTGGATGAGATCGGCCGGCTGATCGCGCTCGAGACCGGCAAGGCCCTGCGCACCGAAAGCCGCGTCGAGGCCAACGTCGTCGCCGATGTCTTCGAGTTCTTCGGCGGCCTCGGCAGCGAACTGAAGGGCGAGAGCGTGCCCTTCGCGCCCAACGTGCTGTCGGTGACGGTGCGGGAGCCGCTGGGCGTGGTCGGCGCCATCATCCCGTGGAACGTGCCGATGCTGCTGATGGCACTCAAGGTCGCGCCCGCGCTGGTGGCCGGCAACACGGTGGTGGTGAAGTCGGCCGAGGAGGCGCCGCTGGCGGTGCTCAGGATCTGCGAGATCCTGAACCGCGTCCTGCCGCCCGGCGTCTTCAACATGGTGAGCGGCTTCGGCCCCGAATGCGGCGCGCCGCTGGTGGCGCATCCGCTGGTGCGCAAGGTGACCTTCACCGGCTCCGTCGAGACCGGGAAGATCGTCGCCAAGGCGACCGCCGAGAAGCTGATCCCGGTGACGCTGGAACTCGGCGGCAAGTCGCCGATGATCGTCTTCGCCGATTGCGACTTCGACAAGACGGTCAGCGGCGCGCTGACCTCCATGCGCTTCACCCGCCAGGGGCAGAGCTGCACCGCAGCCAGCCGCATCTATGTGGAGCGCCCGATCTTCGACCGCTTTGTCGCCGCCATGAAGTCCGCGGTGGACGCGATGGTGATGGGCGACCCGCTGGACGAGAAGACCGACATCGGCACGATCGTCAGCGAGGGCCAACTGGAGAAGGTGAAGGCCTACATCGCCGAAGGCGCCGCGACGCCGGGTGCGACCGCGCATGTGTGCAGCGCCATGCCGACCGACCCGGCGCTGCGCAAGGGCCTGTTCATCCAGCCGGTGATCTTCACCGGCCTGACCAGGGACAGCCGCCTGGTGCGCGAAGAGATCTTCGGCCCCGTCACCGTCATCCAGCCCTTCGACGATCCGGAAGCGGTGCTGGCGGAGGCCAATGACAGCGAATACGGCCTCGCCGCGTCGCTCTGGACCAACAATTTGAAGGTGGGCCTGGACCTGGCGCACCGGCTGGAAGCGGGTCTGGTGCAGATCAACCAGAACCTCGTCGTGCAGGCGAACCTGAGCTACGGCGGGGTGAAGTCCTCCGGCCTCGGCAAGGAAGCCTCGCTGGAGGCGATGCTGGAGCACTTCACCCACAAGAAGACGATCATGGTGAACATGGGATGACGCGCGGGATGACCGACGGGCCGCGAGGCCCGGAGGTCTGAACCGGCGCGCCCCGGTCCACGATCGCCAGCCACCGGCGCGCCATCCCTGGCGCGCCGGTCGGTCGAGGGCTCAACGGCCCGGCTTGTCGGCCCCGTCGTCCTCGTCCGGCTCCGCGTCCTCCTCTTCGTCCTCGTCGTCCTCTTCATCCTCGTCGTCGTCGTCCGACGCGCCGGGCATCCGCTCGCCATCCACCGCCTGCAGGCATTCGGCGTACGTATCGAGGATCCAGGCGCGGTCCACGCCCTCCAGCGCCCCGTCCTTGTCCAGCTTGCCCTCGGCGCGCGCCACCATGCGCAGCAGCGCCAGTGCCACGGCCTCGGCCGAATCGCCGTCGATCTCGATGTCGATCTCGTCTGACATGCCCGGTCCTCCTCAATGGCCGCCCATTAGACCCCGCCCGGGCGACGCGCGAATGGCAGGCGCGTGAAAGCCCCGCGACGGCCGCGCACGCCCGCGCCAGCGGCGCCTTCCCTTCCGACGCCGGCGGGTCCATCTGCCGGCGATGCGCGCGCTCCTCCGCTTATCCGGCCGGCTGCTGGCCCTGCTGCTGGTGCTGGCCGTGCTCGGCGCCTGCTTCGCCGCGGCGCTGGTCTTTACCACCCTGCCCGATGCGCGGGAGGAGCTGGCGATCCCGACGCTGTCCGCCCCGGTCGAGATCACGCTGGACGCCGACGGCATCCCCCGCATCGTCGCCCGGACCGAGCGCGACGCCGCCGTGGCGATGGGCTGGCTGCATGCCCGCGACCGGATGTTCCAGATGGAGGCGATGCGCCGCGGCGCCGAAGGCCGGCTGGCGGAGATCGCGGGCGCCTCGGCGCTCAGGCTCGACCGCTTCTCCCGCGCGCTCGGCCTCGCGGAGCGGGCGCGGGCCGACCTCGACCACCTCTCGCCCGAGGGGCGGGACCTGCTGGACGCCTATGCGGAAGGCGTCAACGCGCTGCTCGCCGCGCGCGGGCGGCTGGCGGCGCCGGAATTCCTGCTGCTCGGCGAGCCGGAGCCCTGGAAGCCCGAACACTCGCTTCTCTGGGGCAAGGTGATGGGGCTGTGGCTGTCGGGCAGCTGGCGGCGCGACCTGGAACGCGCGCGGCTGGCGCAGACCCTGCCGGCCGAGCGGCTGGAGCAGCTCTGGCCGCGCGACGACAGCCCGGGCCGGCCGGACCTGCGGGCGGCGCTGCCGGATGCGGACGCCGTCGCGCGCATCCTGGCCGCGATCCCGGTCTTCGGGCAGGACGCGCCGCTGCCGGCCTCCGCCTCCAACGCCTGGGCGGTGACGGGCGCGCGCACGGTTGGCGGCGCGCCGCTGCTGGCCGCCGACCCGCATCTCGGCTTCCAGGCGCCGATCCTGTGGTACCTGGCGCGCATCGACCTGCCGGAGGGGCGGTTCCGCGCCGGGGCGACGGCGCCGGGCGTTCCCGCCGTGGTCATCGGCCGCAACGAGCGCATCGCCTGGGGCTTCACCACCACCCATTCCGACACCCAGGACGTCTTCATCGAGCGCCTGGCCGGCCCGGATGCCTACCTGACCCCCGAAGGCCCCCGCCCCTTCGCGGTGCGGGAGGAACGCATCGCCGTGCGCGGCCGCGCCGAGCCGGAGGTGCTGAGGGTGCGGGAGACGCATCGCGGGCCGGTGGTGTCGGACCTCGACCCGGCGGGCGCGACGGCGGGCACGGTGCTGTCCGCCGCCATGGCGAACCTAGCGCCGGGCGACACGGCGGCCGACGGGCTGATGGCGCTGAACCGGGCCCGCAACTTGGCGGAAGCCCGCGCCGCCGCGGCGCTGCTGACCAGCCCGCCGCAGACGCTGACCATCGCCGATGCCGCCGGGCGGATCGGGCAGTACCTGGTCGGCCGCACGCCGATCCGCCGCGGCGGCGACGGCACGCTGCCCGCCCCCGGCTGGGACGGCGCCGCCGACTGGACCGGCTTCGTGCCCTTCGACGCGATGGCGCATGTCGAGGACCCGGGGAGCGGCATCCTCGCCGCCGCCAACAGCCGCCCCGCCCCGCCGGACCATCCGGTCTTCCTCGGCCGGGACTGGTATGGCGACTGGCGGCTGCGCCGGATCGGCGAATTGCTGGCCGCCCGCCCGCGCCACGACGCGGCGGGCTTCGTCGCGATGCAGAACGACACCACCTCCCTCTTCGCGCGGGAGGTGCTGCCGGCCTTGCGCGCCGTGACCCCCTCCGCCACCGCCGCCCGGGCCCACGCGCTGCTGGCCGGCTGGGACGGGCAGATGACACCCGATCGCCCGCAGCCGCTGCTGTTCCACGCCTGGCTGCGCGAATTCCGCCGGCTGGCGCTGGAAGCCGGCGGTGCGCAGGCCGCCGAGGGGCTGGTCGGCCCGGAATTCCTGGCCCGGCTGCTGCGCGCCGACGGAAGCGGCGGCGGCTGGTGCGGCGCCGCGGGCTGCACGCCGCTGCTGGCGCGTGCGCTCGATCAGGCGGTGGCGGCGCTGTCCTCGGCGCATGGCGCGGACCCCACGGCCTGGCGCTGGGGCGCGGTGCATGTCGCGCGCTTCGAGCACCCGCTGCTGCGCTTCGTCCCCGGCCTCGGCGCGGCGACCCGGCTGGAGGCGCCGACCGGCGGGGACGGGGAGACGCTGTCGCGCGGCGGCTTCCGCGGCGAGGGCGCGACCGCCTTCGCGCATGTCCACGGCGCCGGGCTGCGGGCGGTGTTCGACCTCGGCGACACGGATGGCGCCTGGGCGATCATCGGCACCGGCCAGTCCGGCAACCCGCTGTCCGACCATTGGGGCAGCCTGATGCAACGCTGGCGCGACGGCGACGTTGTGCGGCTGACCCGGACGCCCGCGCGCGAGGCCGGGCGCATCCGCCTCATTCCATGATGGCCGCCGGGAGCGACATGCCGATGACCCCGCCCGCTTCGCCCCGCCGCGCCGAATCCCTGCAGGCCGGTGGTTGATTCGCGGATCGTCTTTGCCGACACTGGGTCCCTCACATGCTCCAACGCGCCGCCCGCCGCCCCCAGTTCTTCTACACGACGGCCCCCCTGCCCTGCCCCTACCTGGAGGGCAGGACGGAGCGGAAGATCGTGACCGAGCTCGCCGGCGCGGACGCCGAGGCGCTGCATGACCGCCTTTCCCGCGCCGGCTTCCGCCGCAGCCACAACATCGCCTATTCGCCGGTCTGCCCGGGCTGCCGCGCCTGCATCCCGATCCGCATCATCGCCGGCGCCTTCGAACCCGACCGCACCCAGCGCAAGGTCACGCGCTTCAACGCCGACCTGACGGCGCATGAGATGCCGGCCCGGGCGTCCGCCGAGCAGTTCGCGCTGTTCCAGCGCTACCAGGCCGCCCGGCACGGTGAAGGCGACATGGCGGCGATGGGCTTCTACGACTACCGCGCGATGGTGGAGGACACCCCGATCACCACCGGCGTGGTGGAATTCCGCGACCCCGCCGGCCGTCTGGTGGGCGCCTGCCTGACCGACTGGCTCTCCGACGGGCTGTCGGCGGTCTATTCCTTCTACGCGCCGGAGCATGGCCGGCGCAGCCTCGGCACCTATGCGATCCTGTGGCTGGTCGGCCGCGCCCGCGCGCTGGGCCTGCCCTTTGTCTACCTGGGCTACTGGGTGCCGCAGAGCGCCAAGATGGCCTACAAGGCGCGCTTCCGGCCGAGCGAGACGCTGGCCGGCGGAACGTGGCGGGTGCTGCCCGAACATGCCGGGCCGGGCCTCGCGGAGCCGGAACAGGGCGATGCGGCGGCGGCGGCCAAGGTGACCGTCACCGGCTGA
>JAIYDD010000269.1 GCA_027487675.1 Acetobacteraceae bacterium
GGAGGGGCGGAGCCCCTCCTGCATGACAGGGCAGGGTGCGGGAGGGGCGGAGCCCCTCCTGCATGACAGGGCAGGGTGCGGGAGTGGCGGAGCCCCTCCCGCATGACCGGGCAGGGTGCGGGAGGGCCGGCGCCCCTCCCGCAGGACAGCGCCGGGTGCGGGAGGACCGGCGCCCCTTACCGGAAGGCCGGCGCGTAGAGCGTGCCACCCTGGCTCCACAGCCGGTTGATGCCGCGGTCGATGCCCAGCGGCGCCAGGTTGCGCTCGAAGATCTCGCCCCAGTTCCCGCTCGCCTTGATCGCGCTGTACATCCAGCGATTGTCGATCCCGAGCATCTGCCCGAAGCCGCCGGAGACGCCGAGCAGCCGCTGCACCTGCGGATCGGGGCTGCGCAGCATCTCGTCGACATTGGCGCTGGTCACGCCGTTCTCCTCCGCCTCGATCAGCGCGAAGCCGACCCAGCGCACGATCTCCAGCCAGCGGACGTCGCCCTGCGCGACGACGGGGCTGTAGGGCTCCTTCGACAGCACCTCGGGCAGCAGCACGTAGTCGTCGGGGCGCGGCGCGCGCAGGCGCGTGCCGGCCAGCGCCGCGCGGTCCCAGTTCATCGCATCGCAGCGGCCGGAGAACAGCGCCTGCAGGATCTCCTCCAGGTTCTGCATGACCAGCGGCTGCAGGCGGATGCGGTTGGCGCGGGCGAAGTCGGCCACGATCAGCTCGTTCGTCGTGCCGGTCTGCACGCAGACCGTCGCGCCATCCAGGCCGCGCGCATTGGTCAGCCCCGGCTGGCGGCGCGCCAGGAATCCGGCGCCGTCGTAGTAGAGGATCGCGCCGTATTCGAGGCCGAGCTGGATGTCGCGCTGAAAGGTGTAGGTGGTGTTGCGGGCCAGCACGTCGATCTCGCCCGATTGCAGCGCGGTGAAGCGCTGCTGCGCCGAATAGGGCTGGAAGCGCACCTTGTTGGGGTCGCCGAGCACGGCGGCGGCAAGTGCCCGGCAGAAATCCACGTCGAAGCCGCGCCAGACGCCCTGTCCGTCCGGTACCGAGAAACCGGGCGTGCCCTGGGAGACGCCGCAGCGGATGTGGTCGCGCGCGCGCACCGCATCGAAGACGGGCGAGGCGCCGCGGGCGGCGGGGGCGGGCGCGGCGGGGGCCTGGGCAAGGGCGGGGCTCGGCGCGCCGAGCGGCGCGCAGGCGAGCGCAGCGGCGGCGAGAAGGGCGTGCAGCTTCATGCTGGGAGGGCTCCGGCCGGGGATCGCGCGGCGGCGCGTCCGACCAGCCGCGACGTCGCGTCGCAGAGCCTGCCGGCGAAATCGCGCGGGGCGCAATGGGGTGCCTTGCCGCGCCCTCAGCGCAGCAGCCGTACCTCCACCCCGGTCCCCAGCCCGGCCCAGCCGCGGTCCGCCGTGAGCACCGGCCGCCCGAGCAACGCCCCGGCGCCCATGCACGCCGCATCGCCCAGCGAAAGCCCGGCCCGGCGATGCGCCGCCAGCAGCGCCCCGGCGCGCGCCGCCATCGGCGCGGTGAAGGGCAGGACCGTGATGCCGACCTCCTCCGCCCAGGCGGCGGCCCGCGCGGGATCCACGCCCCGCCGCGCCGCGACCTCCACCACCTCCGCCTGGTTCACCGCGGTGATGCCGGCGCCGTCCAGCGCGGCCAGCACCACCTCCATCCCCGCTTCCCGGAACACCAGGGCCAGCAGGGCGGAGCTGTCGAGGATCGGCGCCGGCTCAGCCACCGCCGGGGGCCGGCGCCTGATCTTCGTGCGGGCCGCCCCTGGCCTCCGCCCGGCGGGCATCGCGCAGCATGTCGCCGGCGCTCCCGGCCGCCGGCGGCAGCGCGGCGGTCTCCGCCCAGATCCGGCGCAGCGCCGTGGCGCGGGAGGTGGCGCGCAGCTCCCCGTCCTGGACGGTCAGCCGCAGCTCCCCGCCATCGGGCAGGCCGAGGGCGATGCGGAGGTCGCGCGGGATGACGACGCGGCCGGAGGCGTCCATGCGGACGCTGAAAGGTTCCATGGCGCCGGTGTCCTTGCCGGGAAGATGCATGCCCGGCAGACGCTAGCCCAGCGGAAACGGCGGCAGCAACGGCATTTTTCTGATCAATGGCAGAAAGCCGCCGCCTGCCACAAGCGGGTTCCTTGCCGCGCCACACGTCCGGCGCCGCGATCGCGACGCCGCGCCAGGGTCCTGCCGCCCCGGCCGCCCGGTGGATGCGCCTCGCTCACCCCGCGCCAAGCCGAAGCGCCGGCGCCACGGGCGGCGCCGGAAAAGACAGGTCACGCGCAGGAAGCCGGGTGCCACATGTCGCCGCGCGGCCGGGCACCCGAGCAGACATCGCCGCCGCCCAACCCCGCGACGGCGCAGCAACAAGAATTACGCCGCCTCGCTCTCCGCCCGGCGCGCGTGCTTCTTGCGCTCATGCGGGTCGAGGTAGCGCTTGCGCAGGCGGATCGCGCCCGGCGTCACCTCCACCAGCTCGTCATCCTCGATGTAGGAGATCGCCTGCTCCAGGCTCATCCGCCGCGGCGGGATCAGCAGCAGCGCCTCGTCCTTGCCGGCGGCGCGGATGTTGGTGAGCTTCTTCTCCTTGATCGGGTTCACTTCCAGGTCGTTGTCGCGCGAATGTTCCCCCAGGATCATCCCGACATAGACCTTCACGCCGGGGTCCACGAACAGCGTCCCGCGCTCCTGCAGGTAGAACAGCGCATACTGGATCGCCTCGCCGTCGGAATTGCTGATCAGCGAGCCATTGCGCCGCCCCTCGATCGGGCCCGCCCAGGGCTGATATCCCAAAAACAGCCTGTTCATCATGCCGGTGCCGCGCGTGTCCGTCATGAACTCGCCGTGGTAGCCGATCAGCCCGCGCGAGGGGATGTGGAAGGTCAGCCGCACCTTGCCGCCGCCCGAGGGCCGCATGTCCTGCATCTGGCCCTTGCGGATCGAGAGTTTTTCCACGACCACGCCCGAATAGCCCTCGTCCACGTCGACCAGCACTTCCTCGAAGGGCTCCTCGCGCTCGCCGGTCTCCGGGTTGTCGCGGGTCAGCACGCGCGGGCGGCCGATGGTCAGCTCGAAACCCTCGCGGCGCATCTGCTCGATCAGCACGCCGAGCTGCAATTCGCCGCGGCCGGCCACCTCGAAGGCGTCCACTTCCTCGGACACCTTCACCTTGATGGCGACGTTGCCCTCGGTCTCCTTGAACAGCCGGTCGCGGATCTGCCGCGAGGTCACCTTCTTGCCCTCGCGCCCGCCGAGCGGCCCGTCATTGATGCGGAAGGTCATCGCCAGCGTCGGCGGATCGACCGGGATGGCCGGCAGCGGCGCGGTCACGTCCGGCGCGGCGATGGTGTCGGGGATCGTCGCGTCCGACAGGCCGGCGATGGCGATGATGTCGCCCGCCTGCACCTCGTCCACCGGCACGCGGTCCAGGCCGGAGAAGGTCATCAGCTTGGTCAGCCGGCCGCTCTCCACCACCGTGCCGTCCTGGCGCAGCACGCGGACGGGCATGTTGATGCGCGCCGTGCCCTGCTCCACGCGGCCGGTCAGGATGCGCCCCAAAAAGTTGTCGCTCTCCAGGATCGAGGCGTTCATCGCGAAGGGCTTTTCGAGATCGACCCTCGGCGCCGGCACGTGGGACAGGATCAGGTCGAACATCGGCGCCAGGTCCTTGCGCGGCCCGTCCAGCGACAGGTCCGCCCAGCCCTGGCGGCCGGAGGCGAAGAGCGTGTGGAAATCCAGCTGCTCGTCGGTCGCGCCCAGCGCCGCGAACAGGTCGAAGACCTCGTTGTGCACCTCGTCGGGGCGGGCGTCCTGGCGGTCCACCTTGTTGATCACGACGATGGGCTTCAGGCCGCGGGCCAGCGCCTTGGTCAGCACGAACTTGGTCTGCGGCAGCGGCCCTTCCGCCGCGTCGCAGAGCACGATGGCGCCGTCCACCATGGACAGGATGCGCTCCACCTCGCCGCCGAAATCGGCGTGGCCGGGCGTGTCCACGATGTTGATCTTGGTGCCCTTCCACTCGACCGCGGTGGACTTGGCGAGGATGGTGATGCCGCGCTCGCGTTCCAGGTCGTTGCGGTCCATCGCCCGCTCGGCGACGACCTGGTTGGCGCGGAAGGCGCCGGCCTGCTTGAGGAGGTTGTCGACCAGCGTGGTCTTGCCGTGGTCGACATGCGCGATGATGGCGACGTTGCGGATCTGCATGGGGGAGGTCCGGGTTCGGGCCGGCCCCTCCTGCCCGGTGGCCACCCCGGGATGCGGTCCCCTGGATGGCCCCGGCCGTCGGCGGCAGGCAGTTTTGCTTGTGCGGCGCACAGATAGGGGGACACGGCGCAAAAAGCGAGGTTTTCGCGCAAGCGGCGGGCTGCGTGCCGCGCAAGGCCGGGTCCGTGCCATCGGCGGGGCAGTCGGCCGGGTCCTTCAGGGGCCGTGGCGCAGGCTGTGGAGGAACGGCCGCCGGCCGCCTTGGCCAAGCCCGATGCCGCTGCCGCCATGGGCGCCCCGACCGGGGAAGCCGCGCCGCCCTGCGGGAATCCGCGGCAGGACCCGAACACCGCGCGCCGCCGCCCAAGGCTGCCGCGGGATGCGTCGATCGGCGCCCGCAAGCCTGGCTGGCGGGGTTTCGGGCCGAGGCGGCGCAGCCCGGCCGCGGGAGGCCAGTAACCGGCGTTGCCCGTCGCGACCAGGGCAACGACAGGCCGCCGCCCGGGCAGGGCGAGGCGCCGGCCCCCGGCTGCCAGGACAGATCGATGCGGGAAGGCGCGGCGGCTCTCCGGCCGATCCGCCCTACCCCGCCGCCGCGAACAGGATCGTCATCCGCAGCTCGTCCTCGTCGATCTCCATGCTCACCGTGCCGCCGGCGCCGGCCGCCAGCCGCTGCATCCGCGCGTTTCGCGGCAGGATGGAGGCGATGAAGCCGCGCAGCCCGCGCGCCTGCGCATAGTCCTGCAGCCGCTTCTGCAGCGCCACGCCCAGCCCTTTGCCCTGCCAGTCGGGCGCCACCATGTACGCGACCTCGGCCAGGTTGCTGCGCGGGTCGAGGAAGTAGCAGCCGCTCGCCACCACCTCCTCCGCCTCGCGCGGGCCGGTCACCGCCAGGAAGGCCACCGCCGTGTCGTGGTCCACGTTGCACAGCCGCTCGGCTTCGGCGTCCGACAGGCTGCGCATGCGCCGGAAGAAGCGGGTGTAGCGGTCGTCCTCCGTCATGCGGTGGAACAGGCCCTGCAGCGCCTTGGCGTCGCCGGCGCGCGCCGGGCGCAGCAGCACCTCCACGCCCCCCTTCAGCGCGACGCGCCGTTCCTCCTCCACCGGATAGGGCCGCTGCGACGCCAGCCGCTGGCCCTTCGGCAGCAGGCCGCGCGCGGCGGCGGCGTCCAGCAGCGGGCCACGGTGATGCGGGGCCGCGATCTCGATCAGCGCCAGCGCGCGTTCCCGCAGCGACTTGCCGAACAGATGCGCGATGCCGTGCTCGGTCACCACGAAGTGCACGTCGGCGCGCGGGACGCCGACCCCCGCCTCCGGCGGCAGCAGGTCGCGGATGTTGGAGACGCTGCCATCGGCCGAGGTCGAGGTCAGGCAGATCACCGGCTTGCCGCCCGGGCTGGCCGCCGCCGCCTGCAGGAAGGCGCGCTGCGTGCCGATGCCGCCATAGAGCGTGCCCTCATGGTGGTCCACCACCACCTGCCCGGTCAGGTCCACCGCGAAGGCCTGGGTCAGCGCGACCAGCCGCGGCTCCGCCGCCAGCAGCTCCACGTCGCAGACCCGCTCGATCGGCAGGAAGGCGAAGAGCGGGTTGTCGTCCAGCGCCCGATAGAGCCGCGCCGTGCCGAAGGCCCGGCTGGCGACGATCCGCCCCGGCCAGCTGCGCTTGCGCGCCCCGGTCAGCACGCCGGCCTCCGCCAGGTCCAGCACGCCATCCGTCACCACCTCGCCATGGAAGCCGAGGTCGCGGCGGTCGCCGAGGTGCCGCAGCGCCTCGTTGGTCAGCCGCCCGGGGCCGAGATGCAGCGTCGCGCCATCCTCGATCACGCTCGCGACATGGCGCGCCACCTGGCGGGCCACCGCGTCGCCCACCGGCGGGTGGCGGTACTCCACCACCTCGCCTTCCGCCGGCACCAGCGCCTCGAAGCGCCGGGCGGGGACGTAGCCCTCGCCCTGGGTGCGCGGCATGGCGGGCAGCGTCTCCGCGATGGCGCGGCAGCCGGAGGCAAGCACCGCCGGGGCAAGGTCCACCGCGACGCCCAGGCTGACGAAGCCATGCGCATCGGGCGGCGTCACCTGCAGCAGCGCCATGTCGATGCGCAGCCGCCCGCTGGCGAGCAGCGACGGCACCTCATGCAGCGCGATCGGCACATAGTCCGCCATGCCGTCGGCCACCGCCTGGCGCAGGTCGCTGCCGACGAAGAAGACGCGGTGGCGGAAGCGCGTCCGCGGCAGCCCGCCGCCCGGCATGCTGGCCAGGAAGCTGACCAGCTCGATATCGGCCGGCGGGTTCGGCATCGCCTCCAGCGCCGCCAGCAGGCCGAGCGGCGTGGCGCAGGCCGAGCCCAGCCAGATCCGGCTGCCGGGCCGGATGCGGCGCACCGCGTCCCCGGCGGTGAGAAGTGGCGGCCCCGCCGCCTCTGCCGCGCCCTGCATCTGCGTCCTCTTGCGGCGGGGCCGGGCCTGACCGGCGGCGCCCGGCGTGAGCCTGCCGCAACCCGCGCGCGGCGCCCAGGGGGTCGCGGCCAGCGCAGAGACCGTGGAATATCCTTCTTCAGGAACCCCGACCAGCTTCGCTTGATGGATGGATATGCTATGCCGACGCCTGGACGACGGATGGAGACCCAGGATGCCCGCCGCGGAGCTGGACCGCATCGACCGCGCGATCCTGCGCCTTCTCATGCAGGATGCCTCCCGCTCGCTCGCCGAGATCGCGCAGGAGGTGGGGCTCACCCCCACGCCGTGCTGGAAGCGCATCCGGCGGATGGAGGAACAGGGCGTCATCACCGGCCGCGTCGCGCTGGTGGACCCCGCCAAGGTCGGGCTGCCCATCTCGGTCTTCGTGGCGGTCGAGACCGGCGACCATTCGGCCGAATGGATCGCCCGCTTCGCGGACGCCGTCGCCTCCATGCTGGAGATCGCGGAATGCTGGCGGCTCGGCGGCGACGTCGACTACCTGCTGCGCGTCGTGGTGCCCGACATGGCGGGGTACGACGCCTTCTACCGCCGCTTCGTCGCCGCCGTGCCCGCCTTGCGCAAGGTGACCGGCCGCTTCGCCATGGAACGGGTCAAGGGCACCACCGCCCTGCCCATCTGACGCGGCGCGGGGCGCGGCGGGCGATGCGGCAGGGGCCGATTTGAACGGCCGCCAGACGTAAAACCGGGCTTTTGACGGGCGCCGCGTGT
Organism: Acetobacteraceae bacterium; assembly: GCA_027487675.1. Taxonomy (GTDB): domain Bacteria; phylum Pseudomonadota; class Alphaproteobacteria; order Acetobacterales; family Acetobacteraceae; genus Falsiroseomonas. The sequence continues at coordinate 7,386 of JAIYDD010000269.1, forward strand.
TTCCCCTGGGTGACGCGGGGGCTAGAACCGACGCCATGTCGCCCACCCCCCCGACCGGGGCCGCCCGCGCCCGGCCGGTCCGCATCGCGCCCAGCCTGCTCGCCGCCGATTTCGCCCGGCTGGGCGAGGAGGTCCGCGCGATCGAGGCCGCCGGCGCCGACTGGCTGCACCTCGACATCATGGACGGGCATTTCGTGCCCAACATCTCCTTCGGGCCCGCGCTGGTGAAGACGCTGCGCCGGCACGCCGCCATGCCCTTCGACGTGCACCTGATGATCGCGCCCGCCGACCCGTACCTCGCCGCCTTCGCGGATGCCGGCGCGGATGTGATCAGCCTCCATCCGGAAGCCGGGCCACACCTGCACCGCTCGCTGCAGACCATCCGCGGCCTGGGCCGGAAGGCGGGGGTGGTGCTGAACCCGGGCAGCCCGGTCGCGCTGGTGCAGCCGGTGCTCGACCTCTGCGACCTGGTGCTGGTGATGTCGGTGAACCCGGGCTTCGGCGGGCAGTCCTTCATCCGGTCCCAGCTGGCGAAGATCGCGGCGCTGCGCGCCATGATCGACGCCCATGCGGAAGCCGGCGGGCAGGAGATCGCGCTGCAGGTGGATGGCGGGGTCACGGCGGCCACCGCGGCCGCCTGCGTCGAAGCCGGCGCCGACGTGCTGGTGGCCGGGACGGCGGTGTTCGGCCAGGCCGACTACGCGCAGGCGATCCGCGCGCTGCGCGGCTGATGATGAGGGGGAGGCGGGCGTGATCGAGGGGGTCCTGCGCGGCGCGCGCCGCATCCTCGCCGGCCTGAAGCCGATCAAGGTGCCGGACGGGCCGTCGCGCGCCTTCCGGGACCTCTGGCCCGGCGAGGCCGCGCGCGGCGCCCGGCTGCTGCGCGGCGAGTTCGAGGTCCTTGGCACCACCCGCCCGCTGCGCCCGGCGGAAGCCGGCGGCGCCCAGGACTGGATGGCGCCCGCCACGCCCGCCGCCTGGCGCGCCGCGGCGCATGGCTTCGCCTGGCTGCGCGACCTGCGCGCGCTGGGCACGGATGCCGCCCGGCTGCGCGGCCGGGCGCTGGCCGCCGACTGGCTGGCCCATGCCGCATCCGACCCGCTGGCCGAGGCGCCGGAAGTGGCCGGCGCCCGCATCTCCGCCTGGCTCGGCCATTGGGATTTCCTCGCGGCCACCGCCGAGGACGAGCTGCGCCGCCAGCTGATGCAGCGCATGGCCCAGGATGCCCGCCACGTGGTCGCCGGCCTGCCGGCGGAAGCCGCGCATCGCGGCGCCCTGGTGGCGCTGAAGGGCGGCATGGCGGCGGCCATCGCGCTGGAGGAGGAGACCTGGCTGGCCCGCTGCGTCCGCTTCCTGCCGGCCGAGCTGGAACGCCAGTTCCACACCGATGGCGGCCATGTGGAACGCAGCCCGGCCCAGCAGCTGGCCGCCTTGCAGGATTTGATCGAGATCCGCAACCTGCTGCACGGCACCGGCATCGACGCCCCGCCGATCCTGGCCGCGCTGCTGGACCGCGCCGCGCCGGCCCTGCGCCTGATGCGCCACAGCGATGGCGGGCTCGCGCTGTTCAACGGCACGCGGGAGGAAGCGCCGGCGGTGCTCGACCTGGTGCTGACCCAGGCGCAGTCCCGCGGCCGCGCGCCCGCCTTCCTGCCGGAGACCGGCTTCCA
>JAIYDD010000279.1 GCA_027487675.1 Acetobacteraceae bacterium
AGCGTCGAGCCCTCGATGGCCGGCCCGAAGCGCCCGCAGGACCGCGTGGCGCTGGGTTCGGTCGGCACCTCCTTCGCCAAGGACCTCGCCTCGGGCGCGCTCGGCGTGCAGGGCGACAAGGCCGATCTGCGCGTGCCGGTCGCCGGCGCCAACTACGACCTCGGCCATGGCGACGTGGTGATCGCCGCGATCACCTCCTGCACCAACACCTCCAACCCCTATGTGCTCGTCGCCGCCGGCCTCGTCGCCCGCAAGGCGCGCGCCAAGGGCCTCACGACCAAGCCCTGGGTGAAGACCTCGCTCGCGCCGGGCAGCCAGGTGGTGACGGAGTATCTCGCCAAGTCGAAGCTCGACGCCGATCTCGACGCGCTCGGCTTCCAGACGGTCGGCTATGGCTGCACCACCTGCATCGGCAATTCGGGCCCGCTGCCCGACCCGATCGTGGACGCGATCGAGAACAACAAGCTGGTCGGCGTCTCGGTGCTCTCGGGCAACCGCAACTTCGAGGGGCGCGTGCACGCGAACATCCGCGCGAACTACCTTGCCTCGCCGCCGCTCGTCGTCGCCTACGCGCTCGCCGGCACGATCAAGAAGGACCTGACGAAGGAGCCGATCGGCACGGGCAGCGACGGGCAGCCGGTGTACCTGAAGGACATCTGGCCGACGCAGAAGGAAGTGAACGACACCGTCCATGCCGTGCTGACGCGCGCGATGTTCCAGGAACGCTACGGCGACGTCTTCAAGGGCCCGGCGCAGTGGCAGGCGATCCGCGTGGATGCCGACAGCGACACCTATCGCTGGAACTCCGGCTCCACCTACGTGCAGAACCCGCCCTATTTCGAGGGCATGACGATGGAGGTGGGCGACATCACCTCCGTCTCCGGCGCGCGGGTGCTGGCGGTGCTGGCCGACAGCATCACCACCGACCACATCTCGCCGGCCGGTTCGATCAAGAAGGCGTCGCCGGCGGGCGAGTACCTGCTGGAGCACCAGGTGCGGCAGGCCGACTTCAACAGCTATGGCGCGCGCCGCGGCAACCACGAGGTCATGATGCGGGGCACCTTCGCCAACATCCGCATCAAGAACGAGATGGTGCCGGGGATCGAGGGCGGCATCAGCAAGCACCATCCCTCCGGCACCGTCGCGCCGATCTACGACGTCGCGATGATGTACAAGAAGGAAGGCGTGCCGCTGGTGGTCTTCGGCGGCAAGGAATACGGCACCGGCTCGTCGCGCGACTGGGCGGCGAAGGGCACCTTCCTGCTGGGCGTGCGGGCGGTGATCGCGGAGAGCTTCGAGCGCATCCACCGGTCCAACCTGGTCGGCATGGGCGTGCTGCCGCTGGTGTTCAAGGACGGGCAGGACCGCAAGTCGCTCGGCATCACCGGCGAGGAGCGGATCGACCTGCTCGGCCTCGAGGACCTCAAGCCGCGGATGGACGTGAAGATGGTGATCACGCGCGCGGACGGGTCGAAGACCGAGACGGTGCTGATGTGTCGCGTCGATACGGCGGATGAGGTCGAGTACTACCGCAACGGCGGCATCCTGCACTACGTGCTGCGCGGGATGGCGAAGGCGGCCTGAGGGCTTCCCCACGACGTTGCTGCGCAACGCCGCGGGGACCCCGGAAGCATACCCCACGACGACGCTTCGCGTCGCCGCGGGGGCCCCGGCAACTCACCCCACGACGACGCTTCGCGTCGCCGCGGGGGCGCCGGGTTTCGGCCCGACGGCGTGGCCGTCGGGACCCGTGGCGGGAGCGTGATGCAGGGGGGGGCGCGGTCCGCAGGGGCCGCGCCCCTTCTGCGTTCCAGCGCGGATGCCCGCCGGATCGTCATCTCCCCGCCGCCGTCCCGGCCATTGCAGATGGCCGGCCGCCATCGCAGATCAACCGCGCCGGCCAGGATCCCCCACGCCCCGCATGCGCATCGCCGTCGTCCTGAACCGGTCCTCCGGCTCCCTCATCGGCCGCCACCAGGCGGAGGAGGAGGTGGCCGCCATCCTCGCCGCCGCCGGGCTCGACGCCGTGCTGGTGCCGGACCACCCGGAAGGCCTCGGCGCGCGGCTCGATGACGCGATCGCGCGCGGCGCCGATGCCGTGGTCGTCGGCGGCGGCGACGGCACCATCGCGGCCGCCGGGGCGCGGCTGAAGGGCACCGGCATCGCGCTCGGCATCCTGCCGCTGGGGACGATGAACATGCTGGCCAAGGACCTCGGCATCCCGCTCGGCCTCGAGGATGCGGCGGCGGCGCTCGCGCAGGGGGAGATCCGCGCGATCGACGTCGCCGAGGTCAACGGCCATGTCTTCCTCTGCAACTCCGTCATCGGCTCGCCCTCCTGGCTCGGCCGGCACCGGGAAAGGCAGCGCGGCCGCGCGTCGCTCCGCACGCGGCTGGCCTTCGCCATCGCCGGCCTCCGCGCCGAGTGGCGGCACCGGCCGATGCGGCTGCGCGTGGAGCTGGATGCGCGGCGCCGCCCCGTGCGGCTCTGGACGCGCGCGGTGGCGGTCGCCAACAATCGCTACGCGGAAGGCTTCGGGCTGTTCATGGCCCGGCCGCGGCTCGATCGCGGGGAGCTCGCGCTCTACGTCGCGCGGCGCTACGGCATCTGGTGGTGGATGCGGCTGATGGCCGGGATGTTCCTCGGCACCTGGCGCGGCTCGAAGCTGGTGCATGAGAGGGAGGCGCAGCAGGTCACCATCCGCTCCCCGCGCACGGCGCTGCGCGTGATGAACGATGGCGAGGCGCTGGTGCTGGCCTCGCCGCTCGCCTACCGCATCCATCCCGGCGCGCTGCGGGTGATCGTGCCGCCGCCGCGCGCCGCGGAACCGGACACGCCGCCGCCGCCCGCGCTGCTGCCGTGACGCGCTGCCTGGCCCATCTGTCCGACCTGCATTTCGGCGCGGAGGACCCGGCGGTGGTTGCAGCCCTCGCGGCCGACATCGCGCTGACGCCGCCCGATCTCGTCATCGTCTCTGGCGACCTGACGCAGGGCGCGCGGCACCGGGAATTCGCCGCCGCCATGGCCTTCCTGCGCGCCCTGCCCGCGCCGGTCTTCGCCGTGCCGGGCAACCACGACATCTCCCCCTACAACCTGATGGAACGCTTCACCGACCCCTGGCGGCGCTGGCGCCGCCACGTGGCGGCGGAGACCGAGCCGGTGTTCCGCGATGCCGAGATCGCGGTGGTCGGGCTGAACACGGCCCGGCGCGGCGGGCTCTATCTCAACTGGGCGCGCGGCCGCGTCGGGCGGCGGCGCCTGGCGCGGATGGAGGAGAAGCTGGCGGCGCTGCCCGCCGAGCCCTTCCGCGTGGTGGTGGCGCACCATCCCTTCGTGGCGCCGGCGCTGGCGCCGCTGGCGCGCGTGGTGGGCGGGGCGGAGCCGGCGCTGGCCGCCTTCGCGCGGAATCGCGTCGGTCTGGTGCTGACCGGGCACCTGCACCTGCCCGATGTGCGCCCGCCGGAACGCTCGGGCGGGACGCTGCTGGTGCAGGCCGCGACCGCCACCTCGCACCGGCTGCGGGGCACGCCGAACGCCTATCATCGCGTGGTGGTGACCGGGGGCGAGGCGCGGGTGACGACGCGGGTGTGGGACGGCGCGGCCTGGCGGGACGCACCCCGATGACCGAAGGCCCGCAAGGCGCGGAAGCCTGGATCGGGTCGCCCGGAAGACACGGCGCCCCGCTGACCGAAGGGCCGCGAGGCGGGGAAGCCTGGATCGGGTCGCCCGGGGTCCGAGGCGCCGCCCTCACCTGCCCGCCGGCGATGGCCGCGCGCGCAGCGCCCCGCGCAGGCCCAGCACCGCCGGCACGGCGAGCACGCACAGCCCCGCCATCGCCCAGAAGGCGCCGCCCCCGGCCCAGGCATAGAGCGGCCCGCAGCCCAGCGTCAGCAGCCCCATCGCCGCGCCGACGCCGAGCGCGGCGTGCAGGGTCTGCGCCGTCGCGGCCTCGTTCGCCGGCACGGCGCGGCCCAGCACCGCCATGGCCGCCAAATGCTGCGCGGCGAAGCTCGCCGCGTGCAGCACCTGCAGGGGGAACAGCAGCAGGGGGTCGGTGGTCAGCGCCGTGGCCCCCCAGCGGAAGGCCCCGGCGCCGGCCGCCACCAGGCACAGCCCGACCGGGCCCAGCCGCGCCACCACCCCGCGGCCCCAGACGAACAGCGCCACCTCCGCCACCACCCCGGTCGCCCAGAGCGCGCCGATGACGGCCGGGGAAAGCCCCGCCGCCTGCCAGTGCAGCGTACCGAAGCCGTAGTACAGCGCATGGCTGCCCTGGATCAGCGCCGAGACCGGCAGCAGCCAGCGTAGCGCCGGCAGCCTGAGCGGCCCGAGCAGCCCCGCCAGCCCCGGCCGTCCCGTCGGCGCCTCGGCCGCGCGCGGCAGCAGCAGCGCCGCGCCCGCCGACGCCAGCAGCCCGGCCGAGATCAGCCACACCGCCGCCCCCGTGCCCGCCGCGGCCACCGCCTGCCCCGCCGCCAGCGAGCCCAGTATGAAGGCGACGGACCCCGCGGCGCGGCTGCGGCCGTAATCGAAATCGTGGCGCCGCGCGGCGGCCACGGCCAGCGCGTCGCTCAGCGGCACGATGGGCGCCATCGCCGCGCTCAGCAGCACATGCACCAGCAGCATCGCGCCCAGCCCCGCCGCCACCAGGTAGCCCGCCGCGGCCAGCGCCGAGAGCGCCGCGCAGGCCGCCAGCACCAGGGGCGGCCGGCCCAGCGCATCGGCCAGCCGCCCGCCGAGGGGCCCCGCCACCAGCCGCACCGCGGCGCCGGCGGCGAGCACCAGGCCGACCTCCTCCGGCGAAAGCCCGCCATCGGCCAGCACGGCGGGCAGGAAGGGCAAGACGACGCCGAAGGCGAAGAATTGCGCGGCGAAGAGCAGGGCGTGTCGGGCGGCGGGGCTCACGGCGGGCAGGCTGCCCGTCGCGCGACGGCGCGCCAAGGGTCGATCGCGACGGCGCGCCAAGGGTGGATGGCGACGGCGCGCCAAGGGTGGATCGCGAAGGCGCGCCAAGGGTGGATCGCGAAGGCGCGCCAAGGGTCTGGGCGCGACGGCGCGCCAGGAGCTTCCGCGCCGCCGTGCCCGGAAGCCCGCTTCCGCCGGCGCGCGACGGGTCGTCCGCGCGAAGCCCTGCCAAGGGTTTCCGCTATGGCGTGACAGGGGCGGGACCGCGTCGCGCCGGCGCGCCGGGGCCCGGATCGCGGCGCCGGCCCACGCCGGCTTGCGGGGCGCATGGTTGCCAAGCCCGCCCTGCCGTGCCACGGGTCACCGCCCCCGACGGACCATCGCTCGCTCGCCCTATGTCCGACCGCCAGATGTTCGCCCCCCGGGTCCGCGCCGTGCTCGGCCCGACCAACACCGGCAAGACGCACCTCGCCATCACGCGTCTGCTCGCCCATGCCTCCGGCATCATCGGCTTCCCGCTGCGCCTGCTGGCGCGCGAGAACTACGACCGCATGGTCGCGGCGAAGGGCGAGAAACACGTCGCGCTGATCACGGGAGAGGAGAAGATCGTCCCGCCCGAGGCGCGCTGGTTCGCCTGCACGGTGGAGGCGATGCCGCTCGACCGCCGCGCCGAATTCGTCGCGGTGGACGAGATCCAGCTCTGCGCCGACCCCGACCGCGGCCACATCTTCACCGACCGCCTGCTGCACGCCCGCGGCCTGGTCGAGACGATGTTCCTCGGCTCCGAGATCGTCCGCCCGCTGCTGCAGCGCCTGGTCCCGCAGGCGGAGGTGGAGACGCGGCCGCGCCTGTCGCAGCTGACGCATGCCGGCCCGGTCAAGCTCTCGCGCCTGCCGGCGCGCTCCGCCGTCGTCGCCTTCAGCGCGGCCGAGGTCTATGCGATCGCGGAGGCGATCCGCCGGCGCCGCGGCGGCTGCGCCGTGGTGATGGGGCGGCTGTCCCCGCGCACGCGCAACGCCCAGGTGGCGCTCTACCAGAACCGGGAAGTGGATTTCCTGGTGGCCACCGATGCCATCGGCATGGGCCTGAACATGGACGTCGACACGGTGGCCTTCGCCGCCCTGCAGAAATTCGACGGCCACCAGATCCGCCAGCTCAACGCCCAGGAAGCCGCGCAGATCGCCGGCCGCGCGGGCCGCGGCATGCGCGACGGCAGTTTCGGCAGCACCGCCGATTGCCCGGCCCTGCCGGAGGACATGGTCCGCCAGATCGAGAACCACGAATTCGAGCCGCTGGGCCAGCTCGCCTGGCGCAACTCGGACCTCGATTTCGCCAGCGTGGACGCGCTGCTCGACAGCCTCGCGGCACCGCCGCCGCAGCCGGGCCTCGCCAAGGGCAACGACGCGGTGGACCACATCACCCTGGCCGCGCTCTCGCGCGAAGCCGAGATGCGCGACCTCGCCCAGGGCCGCGCCCGCGTTCGGCTGCTATGGGAAGCCTGCCAGGTGCCGGATTTCCGCAAGATCGCGGACGACAGCCACACGCGGCTCTGCGCGCGCATCTTCGGGCACCTGGCGAAGGAAGGCCGCCTGCCGTCGGACTGGGTGGCCGGGTCCATCGCGGCGCTCGGCAATGCGGAAGGCGACCTCGACACGCTGATGGCGCGGCTCGCGAACATCCGCGTCTGGGCCTACATCGCCGCCCGCGCCGACTGGATCGCCGACGCCGCCAGCCACCAGGCGGAAGCCCGCCGCGCCGAGGATGCGGTCAGCGACGCGCTGCACGAACGCCTGATCGCCCGCTTCGTCGATCGCCGCGCCGCGCACCTGATCCGCAGCCTGGACGACACGGAGAAGGAGCTGCTTTCGGCCGTCACCCGCCAGGGCGAGGTGGTGGTCGAGGGCCATTCCGTCGGCAAGGTGCGCGGCTTCCAGTTCGAGCCGGACCCCGAGGCGACGAAGGAGGAGGAGAAGCGCCTCGTCCTGCGCGCCGCCCGGCGCGCGCTGCGCGAGGAGATGCCGCGGCGCCTGGCCGCGCTGGAAGTCGCCAAGGACGAGGCCTTCGGCCTGACGCCGCAGCACCGCATCATCTGGGACGGTGCGGAGGTGGCGCGGCTGCGCCCGGGGCCGGAACCCCTCAAGCCCAATGTCGACGTCATCGCCAGCGAATTCCTGGACAACGCCCAGCGGGAACGCGTGCGCGTGCGGCTGGCCGCCTTCCTCGACGGCGTGGTGAAGAAGGAACTCGGCGCGCTGGAGGCGGTGGAGGCCAAGGCGGCCGAGGACAACACGCTGCGCGGCCCGGCCTTCCGCCTGCGCGAAGGCATGGGGCTGGTGCCCGGCAACACCGACCGCGAGATCCCCGCCGAGCTGCGCGCGCGCCTGAAGGGCATCGGCATCCGCGCCGGCCGCTTCGCGCTGTACATGCCCGATGTGCTGAAGCCGCGCGCCATGGCGCTGCGCGCGCAGCTCTGGGCGGTGCGGCACGGGCTGCCGGCGCCGGCGCTGCCGGGCTCGGGCCTGGTCTCGGTGACGCTGGCGGAGGAGCTGCAGCCGCCGCCGGCGGATCCGAACGCGCCGCGTCCGCCGGACAGCTGGCCGCCGAAATTCGCGCCCTTCGCAGGCTGGGTGGTGGCCGGCCGCGTTCTGGTGCGCCTGGATGTCGCGGAACGCATCGCGGGCGAACTGGGGCACCTGACCCGCCGCGCCGCGGCGCCGCTGCCGGAAGGGCTGGCGAGCCGGCTCGGCATCAAGGGCGACCTGCTGCCGCCGGTGCTGGAGGCGCTGGGCTTCCGCCTGGTGCCGTCCCCGCCGCTGGAGGAAGGCCAGTTCGGCCCGCCGGTGCCCGTGCGCATCAGCGTCCACCGTCCCGAACGCCCGGCCCGCCCGCCGCGGCGGGAGGAACGCGGCGCCCCCCGCCCGCAGGACCAGCGCGGGCCGCGCGCCGAGGATGGCCGCCGCCCGGGCGGCGAGGACGGGCGCGCCCCGCGGGAGGCCTGGGACCCGGCGACCATGTTCGGCCCGCCCGTGCCGCCCGAGCTGCGGCGGGAGGCCCGCGGACCGCGGCCCGAATGGCGCCGCGACCGCCCCCGCCATGACGGGCCTCGCCCCGACGCCGCGCGCCGCGAGGGCCCCCGGCCGGAAGGCCCCCGCCCCGACGCGGCCGCCGCCGATGCGCCGGCCGAGGCAGGCCAGGCCGCGCCGGGCCCCGATCGCGGTCCCCGGCCGCAGGGTGCCGATCGCGGTCCGCGCCCTCAGGGGCCGGATCGCGGCCCAAGGCCGCAAGGTGCCGATCGCGGCCCAAGGCCGCAGGGGCAGGACCGCGGCGCACGGCCGCAGGGCGCCGATCGCGGCCCAAGGCCGCCCGGCCCGGATCGCGGCCCCCGCCCCGAAGGCGCCCCGCCCGGCGAGGCGCGGCGCGACGATCGCGGCCCCCGGCCGGACCGCCGCCCCGATCGCGGGCCGGATGGCGGCCGCTTCGACCGCGGCCCCCGGCCGGATCGCGACCGCGATCGCGGGCCGCGCGAATACTCCTCCGGCCCCAAGCCGGATTCGCCCTTCGCCGTGCTGGCCCAGCTGAAGCTGAAGAAGGACTGACATGGCGCCAGAGGACGGGCCCGGCTGGCAGCGGCTCGACCTCTGGCTCTGGTGCGCGCGACTGGCGAAGACGCGCGCGGATTGCGCCCGGCTGGTCGAGGCCGGCGCCGTGCGCCTCAACCGCCAGGCGGCCGACAAGCCGCATGCGAAGCTGCGCGAAGGCGACGTGCTGACGCTGGCGGTCGCCGGCCGCGTGCGGGTGTGGCGCGTGCTGGCGCTGGCCGAACGCCGCGGCCCGGCGGTGGAGGCGCGGACGCTCTACGAGGACATCTCGGAAGCCCCGGCCTGACCTCGCCGGGCATCTTCCCGTCAAGGCGATCCAGGCTGTCCCGCGCCGGTCACATGCCCCGCGGCTCGAAGGCCAGCACCGGCACCCCCTCGCCCGCCCATTGCTCGCTGCGCAGCAGGCGGCGTCCCGTCGTGTCGAACCACCAGCGGTCGACGAAGCCGATGCCCGCCCCCGCGCAGCGCTCCTCCACCGCCAGCACGCCGTCCTGCCGCGCCGCGCGCAGCGTGCAGTCCAGCATCACGCCGAAGCGCATCCCCGCCGGGTCGCGATCCGCGCCGGAGAGGTCCACCACCCGGCGCAGCGGCACCTCCCGCCCCGCCAGCGCCGCCGGCTCGGCCAGCGGGTCCGCGCCCTCCACCCGGTTCGCGGTCATCATCTGCGCGAAGCCCGCCGTCGCGGTCACCCGCGCGCCATCCGTGCCGATCGCGATGCCGCCGCCTTCCGCCGAGGCGCGCCAGATCCGCCGCGGCCCGCCGGACGGCACCGGCAGCAGCACCGCCTGGCGCGGCGCGGTCAGCAGCAGCGCCGGGCCCTCGGCGGGCAGCGCCAGCACCGGCTCGGGCGGCGCGACGAAGGCCTGGCGCAGCGCCTGGCCCGCCGGCGTCTCGCCGCAGCCGGCCAGCAGCGCCGCGGCGACGAAGGCCAGCGCGCGCCTCATCCCGGCGCGGCCGCCGGGCGCCGCCATTGCAGCGCCATCACCGCCGCCGCCAGCGCCAGCCCGACCCAGTGCGGATGCGGCACGAGGCCCGGCGCCAGCGCCTCCAGCGAGGCGGGGAAGATCAGCAGCACGCCCGCGCAGGCCAGCAGCGCGCGTTCCCACCCCGCCAGCCCGCGCAGCAGCCAGCCTTGGCAGGCGGAGGCCAGCGCCGCCAGCCCCAGCGTCGCCAGCACCACCTGCCAGGCGACATCGCCCCAGCCCATCTCGCCGCGCAGCTGCAGCAGCAGGCCGACGCCTTCGGGGTCGGTGACGAAGACGAAGGGCAGCACGAAGGCGGGCAGCGTGTATTTCCACGCCTGCAAGGTGGTGCGGTACGGCCCCGCGCCGGTGATCGCGCTGGCCGCGAAGGGCGACAGCGCGGTGGGCGGCGAGACCTCGCTCAGCACCGCGTAGTAGAAGACGAACATGTGCGCCGCATAGTCCGGCACGCCGAGCTTGATCAGCGCCGGCGCCGCGACGACCGCGCAGATGATGTAGCTGGCCGTCACCGGCACCGCGAGGCCGATCACCCACACGATCAGCCCCGTGTAGATCGCGGTCACCACCAGCGACCCGCCGGCGGCCTGGATCGCGATATCGGAAAACTTCAGCCCGAGCCCGGTCAGCGTGATGACGCCGACGATGATGCCCGCGCAGGCGCAGGTCGCCGCGATGCCGACCGACTGCACCGCGCCGGCGGCCAGCGCATCGGCCAGCCTGCGCGGCGTCAGCGCCGTGTCGCGGCGGAGGAAGCTCAGCACCACCGCGACGATCATTGCGTAGAGCACCGACAGCGTCGCCGAATAGCCCATCACCATGAAGACGACGATCGCGATCAGCGTCGAGAAGTGGAAGCCATAGAGCCGCAGCAGCTTGCCGACCGGATCCACCTGCATCTTCGTGATGGCGTCCTGGTCCCCCGCTGCGGCGCGGGCGGCGATGCGCCGCTGGTCCAGCTCCACCATGAAGAGCAGCGACGCGTAGTAGAGGCAGGTCGGGATGATCGCCATCACCAGCACGTCGAGATAGCCGATCTTGAGATACTCGGCGATCAGGAAGGCCGCCGCCCCCATCACCGGCGGCGAGATGATCGCGCCCAAGCCCCCCGCCGCCAGCAGCCCGCCCGCATCGTCGGCGCGGTAGCCGACCTTCTTCATCATCGGCCAGGCGACCGTCCCCAGCGTGACCGTGGTGGCGACGCCCGACCCGCTCGGCCCGCCCAGCAGGAAGGAAGACAGCACCACCGTCCGCCCCGCGCTCGACGGCTTGCCGCCGGTCAGCGCGAAGGAGAAATCGACGAAGAACTTCCCCGCCCCCGACGCCTGCAGGATCGCGCCATAGATGGTGAACAGCACGATGAGCGAGGCCGAGACATCGACCGCGGTGCCGAAGATGCCCTCCAGCGTGATCGACAGGTGCGGGACCAGCCGCTCCGCGTCATAGCCGCGATGCTGCCAGGGCGGCGCCAGGTGGTTGCCGTAGAAGGCATAGAGCAGGAAGGCGATCGCGACCGCCGGCATGATCCAGCCCGTCGCGCGCCGCGCCACCTCCAGCACCAGCGCGATCAGCATCCAGCCGACGACGATATCCATCGGCTCGGGGAAGATGATGCGGTCCTGCAGGTCGTCGCCGCCGGCGATCAGGTACCAGATCACGTAGACGCCGGCCGCGATCAACGCCGCATCCCACACCATCAGCCGATGGCGGAACCGCCGCGCCACCGGGAACAACGCAAACCCCAGCACCATCGCGAAGCCGACATGCACGAAGCGCAGCGTCGTCGTCGGCACGATGTCCCACGCCGCCCACAGATGGAACAACGACATCGCCAGCGCCACCGCGACCGCCGCATGGCCGAGCAACCCGGGCAGCCGGTTCTGCGCCCCCTCCTCCTGCTCGATCAGCGCCTCGAGCCGCCGCGCCGTGGCATCGTCAAGCGCCCCCTTCGGCACCTCCGGCGGCAAGGCCGTGCTGGACATGCGGCCTGGCTCCTAGGCTTGCCGTGGTGCTGGTGCGCTTGTGGCCCGGGGAGGGCCAGCGCCCCTCCCGAGGGCGACAGCGCCCAGCATCACGTCAGGCTGGCGCCGGCTGCGCGCCAGAAGGCTTCGGCCGCGGGGTGCCAGGGGATGCCGGCGGCGGCGGATTTCTGGACGTCGAGGGTGAAGTCGCGCGCGGCGGCGTGGACGCGCGCCCAGTCTTCGCGATTGTCCCAGGTGATGCGCAGGATCTGGCTCACCAGGGCGGCGGGCATGTCTTCCCGCACCGCGAGGATATTGGCGACCGAGAGCTGTCGGTTCGGCGTGGTCTGGCCGGGGTAGGTGCCGGCCGGGATCACTTCCGGGAAGTAGACCGGCCCGTGTTCGCGCACGATCGCGTCCAGGTGCTGGTCGTGGTCCACCAGGACGAGTTGCGTGCCCGGCGTGGCGCCGAGGTCGGTGATGGCGCTGGTCGGGATGCCGGAGACGAAGAAGTAGGCGTCGAGCTTGCCGTCCCGGATGGCGTTGGTGGATTCCGCCGGGGAGAGGCGTTCGCGCCCGCGGAAGTCGCGCTGGATGTCGAGGCCCGCGGCCGCGATCAGCCGCAGCGCGAAAAGTTCGGTGGCGGAGGCCGGCGCGCCGGTGCTGATGCGCTTGCCGCGCAGATCGGCCATCGAGCGGATGCCGGCGGCGGCGGTCGTCACCACCTGCATGCGGTTGGTGTAGAGCACGGCGATGGCGCGCGCCGGCACGGTGCGGCCGCGGAAGGGCCCGGCGCCGCGGATCGCGTCCACCGCCGCGTCCACCTGGCCGAACAGGATGCCCGCGCGCCCGGCGCCGAGCAGCTGGAAGTTGGCGACCGAGCCGGCGGTGACTTCGGCCGTCGCGCTCATCCCCGGGATCCCGCGGGAGAGGTAGTTCGCCAGTGCGCCGCCCAGCGGGTAGTAGACGCCGCCCGTGGTGCCGGTGGCGATCGACATCTGCATCGGCGCCTGGGCGCGTCCCAGGCCGGGCAGGGCGAGGGCGGCCGCCCCGAGGGCGAGGGCGCGGCGACGGATGACGAGGCTCATGGGCCTGCTTCCTCCCTGTTTCTTGGACGATGACCCATACATGTCCATCGCCGCATGCGGAAGGGTCGCTTGACGTGCGTCAAGGCGCCGCCCGCGCGCCCGGGCCTAGGGTGTTTCCCACCATGGTTCCGTTGCCCGGAAGGAGACATCCGATGACCAGCCTGCGCGCCCGCGACCTGATGACCCCCGATGTCGTCACCGTCCCGCCCGAGACCCCGGTGCTGGCGATCGCCCGCCTGCTGGCGGATCGCGGCATCTCGGCCGTGCCGGTGGTGGACGGCGAGGGGAAGGTGGCCGGCATCGTGACGGAGGCCGATCTGATCCGTCGCCTGGCCGGCGAGGAGGACAAGCCGCATTCCTGGCTCGGCAGCCTGTTCTCCAACCAGGAACGCGATGCGGAACGCTATGCCCGCACGCATGGCATGACCGCGAAGGACGTGATGACCGAGGAGGTGGTCTCGGTCGATCCGGACACGCTGGCCTCCGCCGTCGCGCATCTGATGGAGGACAAGGGCATCCGCCGCGTGCTGGTGGTGCAGGACGGGCGGCTGCGCGGCCTCGTCTCCCGCGCCGACCTGCTGCGCGCGCTGGTCGCGCCGGGCGGGGAGCAGGGCGAGCTCTCGGATGACCGCATCCGCCGCGCCGTGCTGGCGGCGATGAAGAAGGAGCCCTGGGCGGACACCTTCTACACGATGGTCGACGTGCATGAGGGCGTGGTGGAGTTCCACGGCTTCTCCCGCAGCGCCGCCGTGCAGCGCGGCCTGCGCGTGCTGGCCGAGAACGTCGCCGGCGTGAAGGAGGTCCGCGACCTGACGCAGCCCATGCCGGTCTATCTCTTCGCCTCGGCCTGAACAGGCGCGTCGCGCGGTACGCGCGCGGTGCCGTATCGCGCGGTACGCGCGCGGTGCCGTATCGCGCGGTACGCACGCGGGGGACGGCGCCTCAGCGCCTCTCCCGCACCGTCGCCAGGATCAGCGCGCCGATCGCCAGGAACACCACCACGGTGGCCATCCCCCAGCGCTGGCTGGCGGTGGCGGCCGTGACGGTCGCCAGCACCGCGGGCCCGACGAAGCCCGTCACGCGGCCCGACAGCGCGAACAGCCCGAAATGCGCCGCCAGCTCCCCGGGCGGCGCGAGCCGCGCCATGAAGGCGCGGCTGGCAGCCTGGGCGGGGCCGAAGAACAGGCCGAGCGAGAGCGCCAGCACCCAGAACCAGGTCTCGCTCTCCGTCAGCAGCAGCGGCACGCCGAGCACCACCATCGCCGCCAGCGCCAGCAGCACCATCCGGCGCGACCCGACGCGGTCCTCCACCAGCGCGAAGCCCGCCGCGCCCAGCCCCGCGGTGACGTTCATGGCGATGCCGAAGACCAGGATCTTCTCGATCCCCATGCCGAAGACGCCGGCGGCGTAGATGGCGCCGAAGCTGAACAGCAGGTTCAGCCCGTCCGTGTAGAACAGCCGCGCCACCAGGAAGCGCGCGAGATCGCGGTTGCGCGGCAGCCCGCGCAGCACGCCCGCGATCTCGTGCAGGCCGCGCCGTGCGGCGACGCCCCAGGACGGGCGCGGCCCGGCGGGATCGGGCAGCGCCAGCAGCACGGGCAGCGAGAAGGCCAGCAGCCAGGCGGCGACCAGCAGGGCGGTCGCGCGCACATGCTCGGCCTCCCCGCGGTCCAGCCCGAACAGCGCCGGGTTCGGCTGCACCAGCAGCACGAGGCACAGCCCGAGGCAGGCCAGACCCCCCGCGTAGCCGAGCCCCCAGGCAAGGCCGGAGACGCGCCCGATCCGCCCCGGCGGCGCCACCTCCGGCAGCATGGAATTGTAGAAGACGGTGGCGAGCTCGAAGGCGATGGTCGCGAGCCCGACGCAGACCAGCGCGTAGAGCAGGAAGGCGGGATCGGGCTTCGCGAACCAGATCGCGGCCGTGGCCGCCGCGCAGAGCGCGGTGCAGAGCCCGAGCATCAGCCGCCGCCGCCCGCCCGCATCCGCCACCGCGCCGAGCAGCGGGGAGGTAGCCGCGATCACCAGCCCGCAGGCCGCCGCCATCCAGCCCCACAGCGCCTGGCCCGTGGCGGGATCGGGCGCGATGCCTTGGGTGAAATAGGCGGCGATGACGAAGGTGGAGACGACGGTCGGGAAGCTGCTGTTCGCCCAGTCATAGGCCGCCCAGGCCCATGCCTGGCGCGAGGTGCCGGCAGGCGTGGTCATGCCAGCGCCCCCAGCGCGCGGGCGGCAACGCCGATCGCCACCAGCTCGCCCGCGCGGGCCGCTTCGCGGGCCAGCCGCGCGGCCTCCGCCGCCGCCGGGCCTTGGGGCGCCCGGCCCTCCAGCCTGGCGCGCGCCAGGCGGCCCTGCAGCGCGGCGAGGTCGGCCAGCGCCTCCGCCTTCGCGCGCGCCGCGAAGGCGCCGGGGGCGCGCGCCGTCTCCGCCGCGTGGCGCAGCGCATCCAGCGCGAAGCCTTCCCCGGCCGCGGCCCAGGCGGCGGCGGCGGCATCCGGCGCGACGCCCGCCTCGGCCGCCAGCCGCACCACGGCGGGCGCGGCGGCAAGCCGCGGCGCGGCGGCGGACAGCGCCGCGGCGCGGACGGGGATGCCGGCCGCGGCGAGGCCAGCGGCCTCCGCGCCGCCCGCTTCCGCCGCGACCAGCGCCGCGACGCCCGGGCCGAGTGCGGCCAGCGCCGCGTCCAGCGGCTGCGCGGGCGCGCCGAGCAGCCCGCGCGCCGCGCCTTCCCGCAGCCGGCGCAGGCCGAGCAGTGCCGCCAGCCGCGTCGGCGCCGGGCCGGGGCTGGCATCGACCTCGGCCGCCGCCTCCTCGAGCCCGAACGCCGCGGCGGCCAGCCAGGCGGCGCGCGCCAGCTCCGCCGCGCCGCCCACCGGCCCCGCCAGCCGCGCGACGCCCGCCACGCCGAGCCCGTTGGCCACCAGGTTCGCGAGCATCGTCGCCAGCAATTCGCGCCGCAGCCGGTGGCGCGGCACCAGGCCGCCGAAGCGGTCGCGGATGGCGGCCGGGAAATAGGCGTGCAGCAGCGGCATCAGCGCCGGCTCGTCGGGCAGCGCGCTCGCCTCGATCGCCTCGGCCAGCCAGAGTTTCGCAAACGGCAGCAGCGCCGCCAGCTCGGGCCGCGTCAGGCCTTCGCCGGCGGCGGCGCGGGCGCGGAAGCCGGCTTCCTCGGGCAGGCCGGCCACCGCGCGGTCGAGCAGCCCTTCCGCCTCCAGCCGCGCGACCAGGGCGGCATGGGCGGGCAGGTCCTCGGCCGCCGTCATCGCCTCCAGGCTGACGGCGAGCGACTGCGCGTGGTTGTCGGCCAGCACGAGGGCCGCGACCTCGTCGGTCATCTCGGCGAGCAGCGTGTCGCGCTGGCGGCGGGTCAGCAGCCCCTCGCGCTCGGCATCGGCCAGCAGGATCTTGATGTTGACCTCATGGTCCGAGGTGCTGACGCCGGCGGAATTGTCGAGCGCGTCGGTGTTGAGCCGCACGCCGGCCCGCGCGGCCTCGATCCGCCCGGCCTGCGTCACGGCGAGGTTGGCGCCTTCGCCCACCACCTTCGCGCGGATGTCGCGCCCGTCGATGCGGATCGCGTCGTTGGCGCGGTCGCCGGCATCGGCCTGCGTCTCGGCGCTGGATTTCACATAGGTGCCGATGCCGCCGAAATAGAGCAGGTCGACGGGAAGCTTCAGGATCGCCCGCAGGATCTCGGCGGGTTCGGCGCGTTCGGCGGCGATGCCGAGCAGCGCGCGCGCCTGCTCCGACAGCGGCAGCGTCTTCGCGTTGCGCGGCAGCACCGCGCCGCCGGGCGAGAGCAGCCGCGCATCGTAGTCGGCCCAGGAGGAGCGGGGCAGGCGGAACAGCCTCTCGCGCTCGCGATACGACGCGTCCGGATCGGGATCGGGGTCGAGGAAGATGTGGCGGTGGTCGAAGGCCGCCACCAGCTTCGTCTTCCGCGACACCAGCAGCCCGTTGCCGAAGACGTCGCCCGACATGTCGCCGACGCCCGCGCAGGTGAAGGGCGCCTCCTGCACCCCGCGGCCGAGCAGTTCGGAAAAATGCCGGTCCACCATCACCCAGGCGCCGCGCGCGGTGATGCCCATCGCCTTGTGGTCGTAGCCCGCCGAGCCGCCGCTGGCGAAGGCATCGCCCAGCCAGAAGCCGTGCTCGACGGAGAGCGCATTGGCGATATCGGAGAAGGTGGCGGTGCCCTTGTCGGCGGCCGCGACGATGTAGGGATCATCCCCGTCGCGGCGCACGATGCCGGCGGGCGTCGCGATGCCGTCCGCCGTGATGTCGTCGGCCAGCGCCAGCATGGCGCGGATCAGCGTACGATAGGCGGCGATGCCCTCGGCCATGAAGGCCTCCCGGTCCGTGGCCGGCGGCGGGTGCTTGAGGACGAAGCCGCCCTTCGCGCCGGTCGGCACGATGACGACGTTCTTCAGCCGCTGCGCCTTCATCAGGCCGAGGATTTCGGTGCGAAAATCCTCGCGCCGGTCGGACCAGCGGATGCCGCCCCGCGCCACGGCGCCGGCGCGCAGATGCACGCCTTCCATGCGCGGCGAATGCACGAAGATCTCCCGCCAGGGGCGGGGGTTCGGCATCTCGCCCGCCTTCGCGCTGTCCAGCTTGAAGGCGATGCTGTCGCCGTCGGCGAAGAAGGTCGTGCGCAGCACGGCGTCCAGTGCCGTGCGCAGGCGGGACAGGATGCGGTCCTCGTCGGGGTTGGCGATGCCGTCGAGCAGCGCGCGCCATTCGGCGTCCAGCCGCGCTTCCGCGTCCGGATCCCGCGGCAGCGCCGGGTCGAAGCGAGCGGCGAACAGCGCCACCAGGATGCGCGCTGCCTCCGGGTGCGCGGCCAGCGCATCCTCCGCGCTCGGCTGCGCGAAGGCGAAGCCCAGCTGCTTCAGCCAGCGGAAGATCGCGCGCAGCAGCCAGCAGTCGCGCCAGCCGAGGCCGGCGCGCAGCACCAGGCGGTTGAAGCCGTCGGCCTCCGCCCGCCCGTCCTGCAGCGCGGCCAGCGCATCCAGCAGCAGCGGGAAGCGCGCCTCATCGCAATCCGCCGCCGCCTCCAGCGTGAAGACGTGCAGCACCGCGCAGGGCTGGCCGGCGGGGGCGAGGCGATGCGGCACCTCCTCGATCGCGCGCAGATCGAGGCTGCCGAACAGCGGCAGCGCGTCCGCCAGCGGCAGCGTGCCGCCGGGATTGGCCAGCCGCAGCACCAGCGTGCGCCGCCCCGCGCCGGGCGGGCGGACCAGCCGCGCGGCGGGGCACCCCGTCTCCGCCGCGCGGCGCGCCAGCTGCAAATCGGCCACCGCCTGGCTGGCCGGCTCCGCATCGCGATAGGCGCGTGGGAAGGCATCGCCCCAGCCGGCCAGCAGCGGCGCCGCCGCGGCCTCGCCCATCTCCCGCGCCAGGGCTTCCTCCAGCCGGTCGCGGAAGCCGCGCGCGGCCTCGGCCACCGCGGCTTCCAGCGCGGCCGCATCCACCGCCGGCACCGCGCCGGGTTCCGTGCCGATCACGTAGTGCACGCGCGCCAGCGGCGCGTCGCCGAGCAGCGTGTAGAAGGCCGAGAGCCGCCCGCCGAAGGCGCGCGCGATCATCCCCCCGATGCGTTCGCGCATCGTCGTGTCGAAGGTGTCGCGCGGCAGCCAGGCGATGGCGGCGACGAAGCGCTCGAACGGGTCGCGGCGCAGCACCAGCGCCGCGCGCGGCCGGATGCCGAGGTCGAGCGCCACGCGCGCGCCTTCCAGCACCGCCGCCTCCGGCGCCTGGAACAGCTCGTCGCGCGGCCAGGTGTCCAGGATGTTGCGCAGGCTGCGGCCGTCATGGCCTTCCGCGTCCACGCCCGCCATCTCCAGGATCCGCAGCACCTTCTGCCGCAGCAGCGGGATGGAGCGCGGGTTGCGGTTGTAGGCGGTGGCGGCGAAGAGGCCGAGGAACATCCGCGCCCCGACCAGCCGCCCTTCCGCGTCCTGCCGCCGGGTGATCACCACGTCGGCATGCTGCGGGCGGTGGACGGTCGAGCGCATGTTGGCCTTGGCGACCGTCACCGCCTGGATGCGGTGCAGGTTGGCGCGCACCGCCTCCGGCAGCGCGGGCAGGCCGGACAGCGCGTCGAAGACCGGCAGCGCCGCGTCGCGCAGCAGGCCGAGATCCTCCTCCGCGACCGTCGCCGCGCCGCCACCTTCGTGCAGCACCAGGCGCCGGTGGCCGAGCAGGACAAAATTGTCGTCGGCCATCCAGCGCAGGAACTCGGCGGCTTCCCCGCCGCCCGCCTCGGCCTCGGCCTCGCGCAGGCGGGCCAGCATGGCGGGGAAGTCGGCGACCGCGGCGCGGACATCAACCATGGCGCGGGCCAGGGCGGCTTCCAGCGCCGGCCAGTCCCCGGCCTCGGCGAGGGGCGGGCCGAAGCCCAGCGTGACCGCATGGCCGGGCGCGAGCGCGATGCGCATCATGCTCTCGGGCCGCGCCGCGGCATCCTCGGCGATCGCCAGCAGCCGGCCTTCCGCGTCGCGCCGCACCGGCACCACCGGGTGCAGCAGCTGCCGCACGGTGCGGCCGCGCAGCGCGAGCGCGGCCAGCGCGCTGTCCACCAGGAAGGGCATGTCGTCGGTGACGATCTCGGCCACCGCCAGCGGGCCGCGTCCCGGGCCGGGCGGCAGCACGCGCACCCTGGATTGCCGCGGCCGGCGGTCGAGCGCGAAGGCGCAGAGGCTGGCCGTCGCCTCTGCCAGCGCCTCGGGCGGCGTCGCGGCGAGCTCCGCGGTCGGCACGGCGGCAAAGAGCCGCGGCAGCAGCGCGGCGGCCGCATCCGACAGGGCCGGGGCCAGCCGCGCCAGCGCGGCCTGCGCACTGCGCAGCAGCTCGGGGCGGACGCCGTCCTCGGGCGGGTGG
This sequence comes from Acetobacteraceae bacterium, assembly GCA_027487675.1. Taxonomy (GTDB): domain Bacteria; phylum Pseudomonadota; class Alphaproteobacteria; order Acetobacterales; family Acetobacteraceae; genus Falsiroseomonas. The sequence goes on from JAIYDD010000279.1 coordinate 19,413, forward strand.
GCGTCGGGCATGACCGGTCCTCCGGCGGGCAGGGTGGCGGGTGCGGGGGGGTGGCGTCCAGCGCGGCCGCCGGGCGGGCGCCGGCGCGTGCCAAGCCGGGGGCAAGCCTGTATAAGCGCCGGCCATGATCGCCGACCTCGCCGCCCTGCTCGCGCCCGTGACGCCCGAGCGCTTCTTCGCCGAGCATTACGACAAGGCCCCCCTGCATGTGCGCGGCGGCGCGGCGAAGTTTGCGCAGGTGCTGTCCTGGCGGCAGATCAACCGCCTGCTGGACATGACGCATATCTGGTCCGGCACCTCGCTCAAGCTGGTGATGGACAGCCAGGCCGTGCCGCCCGAGCAGTTCTGCACCCGCGCCACCGGCCGCGACGGCGGATCGCTGCTGCAGCCGGAGGCGAGGCGGGTGCAGGAATGGATCGCGCGCGGCGCGTCGGTGGTGATGAACGACGTGGACAGCCTGACGCCGGGGCTGGCCAGCGTCTCCAACGCGCTGGAAGCGGCGGGGCTCGGGAAGGCGCAGGCGAACGTCTACATCTCCTGGCAGAGCCACAAGGCGTTCCACACGCATTACGACACGCACGACGTCTGGGCCGTGCAGGTGGAAGGCGAGAAGGCCTGGAACATCTGGGACGGCCGGGCCGAATGGCCGATCCCCCATCCTGCCTTCCGCGGCCAGCCGCAGTCGCATCACGACCAGGCGCGCGGGAAGCTGCGCGAGAAGGTCCTGATGCAGCCGGGCGACCTGCTCTACCTGCCGCGCGGCTGGTACCACGACGCGCTGGCGGAAGCGCCGGCCAGCGTCCATGTCGCCTATGGCGTGCATGCGCCGCTCGGGATGGACCTGGTCAACATCCTGCTGGAGCGCGTGCTCTACGACGCCGAGTTCCGCAAGCCGCTGCCGCGCCAGGACGGCTCGGCGCCGGCCCGTTTCGCGCTGACGCAGCGCGCCGGGCTGCTCGGCCAGCGGCTGGCGGAGCTGTGCAAGGATCCCAAGGTGCTCGAGGTGCTGGCCGGCTTCGTCGCCAACTACCGCTGGCAGCGCGGCGGCTACGACATCCTGGCCAGCCGCGGCCTGGGCTCCTCGGCCGAGGCGGATGGCGGCGGCGATGGCGCGGCGCCCTTCCGCGTGGTGGCCGGCGGCGCGAAGCCGGTGCGGCGCGGCGCGGAATGGGTGGTGAAGACCGCCTCCGGCGCGGTGCCGCTGACCGCCGCGGAGGCCGAGGCGGCCACCTGGCTGCTTGGCCGCGGCGACGTGACGGCGGGCGAGCTGGCGCGGGCGCATCCGGCGGTGGACGCGGCGGCGCTGCTGGCCCGGCTGGCCGGCGCCGGGCTGCTCGCCCCGGCGGCGTGATCCGCGCGCTCCCCGCGACACGATCCGCGCGCTCCCCGCGACATGATCCGCGCGCTCCCCGCGACATGATCCGCGCGCTCCCCGCGACATGATCCGCGCGCTCCTCGCGACATGATCCGCGCGCTCCTCGCGATCGGGCTGCTCGCGGTGCTGGCGCCGGCGCCGGCGCCCGCCCAGCCGCGGGAGTTCGGCTGCGTCGGCGCGGAGGCGCTGGAGGACGACGTCTTCGCCATCCCCTTCGCCGCCGGCAGCGCCACGCTGCGCGATGCCGCGGCACCCGGGCTGGACGCCGCGGCCGGTCTGGCGCGGGCCGAGCCGGCGCGGAACCTCTGCGTGCTCGGCCATGCCGATCGCGGCCAGGGGGCCGGCACCTCGACCCGGCTGGCGGCACAGCGCGCGCGGGCGGTGGCGGAGGCGCTGTCGGCCCGCGGCGTCGAACGCGACCGCATCCGGGCGGAAGCCCGCGTCGGCGCCTTCAGCGGCCATGGGGCGGAGCCGGGGGCGCGGTCGGTCACCATCGTGGTGATGCCGGCGGCGCCCTGACGCAGCGCGCCGGCCGCGCGCCGCGCCGCCGCGGTGACCCGCGCGAAACCACCGCGATGCCAGGCTGCCGCCCTGGGCGCGCCACGATCGGCGCGCCATGATCCGCGACGGAGGGCAGAGCCACGCCATGACAGACCAGCCAGCGGACAGGCCCGGCCTCGGGCGCCGGCTCCTGGTGCTGCGGCTCGCCGCGCTCGGCGGGGCGGGCACGTTGGCGGCCTGCGCCACGCCATCGCCGGGCGTCTTCGTCCCGCCGGTGCCGCCGGCCGTGCCCTATGGCCCGCCGCCGCCCCCGCCGCCGCGCGCCGGCTTCAGCGACGCCGATCCCTCGGACGCGCCGGGCTACGGCCGCGGCGGGTATCGCGGGGGCGGGTTCAGCGACGCCGATCCGCACGATGCCCCCGGCCAGGGCCGCGGCGGCTACCGCCCCGCCCCGCGCCCGCCGGGCATCAGCGATGCCGATCCCTCGGACGCGCCGGGCTACGGCCGCGGCGGCTTTCGCGCCGGCCCGCGCCCGCCGGGGATCAGCGATGCCGACCCGCACGACGCCCCCGGCTATGGGCGGGGCGGCTTTCGCGGCGCCGGCTTCAGCGATGCCGACCCGCATGACGCGCCCGGCCGCGGCCGTGGCGGATATCGCCGGGTGAGCGACAGCGACCCCCACGATGCCCCCGGCCGCGGCCGGCGCGGCTGGTGAGGCGTCGGTGACCCGCGCCCCCACCCTGGCCGAGGCCGCCTGGGCCCAGGCCTTCGGCGACCTGCCGGTGGAGGAGGGCATCGCGCTGCGCGAGGGCGCGGCCTGGCGGCATTTCCCCGCGCGCGACCCGGCGCGCCACGCGGCGCTGCTGTCGGTTGCCGATCTCGACGCCTTCCTGGCCACCGACGCGGCGCGCAGCCCGCGCCTGTCCATGGCCGATGGCCGCCGCCAGGGCAGCGCCGCGGTGCCCGCCGGGCACTACCTGGCCGAGGATGGCCGCGCCGACCTGCCGCGCCTGTTCGCCTGCTTCGACGGCGGGGCGACGCTGGTCGTCTCGCAGTTCCACGAGCTGCATCCGGCCCTGATGCGCTTCTGCCGCGGGCTCGAGCAGGTCTTCCTGCATGCTGTGCAGGCCAACATCTACCTGACCCCGCCCGGCGCGCAGGGCTTCCGGATGCACTACGACACGCATGACGTGCTGGTGCTGCAGCTGCGGGGCGAGAAGCGCTGGCGGCTCTGGCCCGGCCAGCCCTTCCCCCGCCCGACGCGCCGCACCCCCTGGCAGGGCGGCGTCGAGCCGATCGGCGAGGCGGAGGCGCTGACGCTGCGGCCGGGGGATACGCTCTATGTCCCGCGCGGCGTGCTGCATGACGCCGCCGCACAGGACGGCGACGAACCCTCGCTGCACGTCACGGTCGGCCTGCTCGAACCCTCCTTCGCGCAGGTGCTGCGGCTGGCGGTCGACCTGCTGGAGGGCGAGGAACCGGCGCTGCGCGAAGCCTTCCCGACCTGGCGCCTGGCGGAAGGCCCCGGCGCGCTGGCGGGCCTTGCCGCGCCGCTGGCGGCCAGGCTGGCCGAGCCCGCGGCGCTGGAACGCGCCGCGCTGGCGCTGCTGGACCGGCTGGCGGCGGAACGGCCCGCGCTGCTCGGCCGCGGGCTGTTCCCGCCGGCGGTGGAGGCCGGCACCCGGCTGCGCCTGGCGCCGGGCGTGCTGCACGCGCTGGTGCCGCAGGATGGCGGCGGCGCGACGCTGCGCTGGGCGGGCGACCCGCTGGAGCTGACGGCCGACCAGGCCGCCTGGGTGGAACGCCTGGCGGAGGGTGCTGCGCCGGCGGCGCTCGGCGATGGCGCGCTGGATTTCTGCCGGCGGCTCGTGCGATCGGGGCTGCTGGAGCCGGACCCGGAGGCGTGAGCGCCATGCGAATTGTCGGCCTGTGCGGCAGCCTGCGCGCCGCCTCCCTCAACCGCGCGCTGCTGCGCGCCGCCGCGGCGTCGCTGCCGGAGGGCGCGACGCTGGCCATTGCCGAGATCGGCGACCTGCCGCTGATGAACGAGGATTTGGAGAAGCCGGCATGGCCCGCCCCGGTGCAGCGCCTGCGGCGGGAGCTGTGGGCGGCCGAGGCGCTTCTGGTCGCCTGCCCCGAATACAATGCCGGCATCCCGGCGCCGCTGAAGAACGCGGTGGACTGGGCATCCCGCGCCGAGGGGCTCGGCGGCCGCACCGCGCCGGAAGGCGAGACGCGCCGCACCCCGCTGGCGCGGCTGTCGGTGGCGATCCTCGGCGCGACGCCCGGCAGCCTGGGCACCGCGCGGGCGCAGCAGCAGTTGCGTGGCGTGCTGCTGTCCTGCGGCTGCCGGGTGATGCCGGGGCCGGAAGCCTATGTGGGCAGCGCCCGCGGCAAGTTCGACGCCGACGGGGAACTGGCGGATGCGCCGAGCCGGGAGGCGGTGGCGCGGGTTGTGGCGGGGCTGCTGGAGTGGGCGCGGGGGTAGGGCGCTCTGGTGCGAGGCTCCGCCTCGCGCTCCGGCCGGGGCTCCGCCCCGGCGCCCCGGTCAGGGGCAGCGGCCCCTGACAACCCCTTCTGTTTTTCACGGACGCCGGTCCAGGGCGGCAGCCCTGGTGGTGGGGGGTACGGGGGCGAGGCGAAGCCTCCCCCCGGGCCACCAGCGCGCCCCTACTCCGCCGCCACCGGCCGCGCCGGCGCCGGCGTGGCCTGCGCCCAAAGCTCCGGCCGCAGCTCCTCCCGCCGGTTCGGGAAGAACAGCGCGCAGCCGATGGTCACCGCGCCCGCCACCGCCAGCACCGCGATCACCGCGCCGAGCCCGCCCGTCGCGCCGTGCAGCCAGGCGATCAGCGGGTTCGCCACCGCCGCGCCGAGGAAGCCCACGAAGAACCGCACCGAATAGAGCTTCGCCCGCAAGGCCGGCGCCACGTAGCGCGCCGTCATCGTCTCGTTCACCGTCACCTGGCCGAAGATGGACGCGGCCAGCAGCGCGGCGACCGGCAGGATCATCCACCCCTCCAGCACCGACAGCGCGGCCAGCCCCGGCAGCTGCACCAGCGCCAGCGGCATGAACACCGTTTTCAGCGTGCGGCTGTCGATCATCCGCCCGACGGTGAACTGCGTCAGGCCCCCGCACAGCGTCACCGCGAAGGCCAGCGCGCCGATCACCGGCAGCAATTCGGGCGAGCCCGCCAGCCGTTCCTCCACCAGCTTCGGCAGCAGCAGGGTGAAGCCGTTGAAGACCAGGCCGCTGACGGCTGCCAGCGCCAGCACCACGATCACGGCGCGCCGCACCACCTCGGGCGGGATGGGCGGGAAGGGGCGCGACGCGGCCTTGGCCTTGGCGGTGTCTGCCGAGGCTTCCCGCCACCACAGCAGGCCGATCGCGATGCTGACCACGCCCGGCACGATGAAGGCCCAGCGCCAGCCGAGGCTCGCCGCCAGGAAGGCCGTCACCACCGGGGCGCTGGCCACGCCGAGGTTGCCGAAGGCGCCGTTGACGCCCATCGCGCGGCCGACGCGCTCGCCGGCCGCGTCCACCAGCATCGCCGTGCCGATCGGGTGGTAGATGGCGCTGAAGGCGCCGGCCACCGCCAGCGCCGCGGCCAGGGCCCACGGCCCGGGCGCCAGGCCGGCGGCGACGAAGGCCGCGCCGGTGCCGACGAAGAAGGCGGTCAGCAGCGCGGGCCGGCCCACCCGTTCCGCCAGCCAGCCCATCGGCAGGGAGCAGAGGCCGTAGAGCACGAACATCCCCGTCCCCAGCGCCAGGATCGGGCCGTAGTCGGCGCCGAACATCGCCGGCTCCTGCAGCATGATCGCCAGCACGGCGGTGGCCAGCACCAGCAGCCCGTAATGGGTCAGCACATGGGCGGCGTTGATGAAGACGATCTGGCGCTTGGCGGCGTCCATGGCGGCGGGACCTGTCGGTTTCCTGGCGTCGTCGGGGCATCCTAGGCCGGCGGGCGCCGGATGTCCCGCCGGCCGGGATTGCCAGGCCACGATGCGGCCGCGCCGGTCATTCGCCGCCGGCCGCGATGCCCAGCCGCGACAGCCGGTGCGCGGCCGCGGCGTTCAGCGCGCCCTCCGGCAGCCGTCCCGCCGCCAGCGCGGCCAGCTGGCGCACCGTGTCCATCGCCTGGTGCTCCGCCGCCTCCGGCGTCAGCCCGCCGACATGCGGGGTGGCGACCACGTCGGCGCGCGCGGCGAGCCGCGGGTCCGGGCGCTGGTCGGGGGCGCTGCCGACATCCATCGCGGCGCCGGCCAGCCGGCCCGACGCCAGCGCCGCTTCCAGCGCCGCCTCCTCCACCAGCTCGCCGCGCGAGAGGTTGACCAGGAAGGCCCCGCGCTTCATCGCCCCCAGCGCCGCCGCGCCGATCATGTGCCGCGTCGCCGGGGTCGAGGCCGCCAGCGGCATCACCACGTCGCTCTCGGCCAGCAGGCGGTCGAGCGGCACCGCCTCCACCCCCGGATCGGCGGGCGTCGTGTGCGGGTCGTGCGCCAGCACGCGCATGCGCATGGCGAGCGCGATGGCCGCGATGCGCCGCGCGATGCGCCCATAGCCCACCAGCCCGAGCGTCCGCCCCGCCAGCTGCCGCCCCATGCGGGAGGCCGGCGGGTTGCCGCCGCGATAGGCCGCGACATGGCCGGAGACGCCGCGCGCCAGGTCCACCATCATCCCGATCGCCAGCTCCGCCACGCTGTCCACGAAGCCCGGCGTCGCCTGCGTCACCAGCACGCCGTGGCGCGAGGCGGCGGCGATGTCGATGGTGGAGACATCGACCGCGACGCGCAGGAAGGCGACCAGGTCCGGGGCGGCTTCGAAGGTCCCGGCGGTGCCGGGGGTGGCGCGGTCGGCGATGATCGCCTGGCAGCCGGCGGCGGCGTGCGCCAGCGCGGCGCCCGACAGGGTCGCGGGGCCGTCATGCAGCACCACCTCCGCCACCCCGCGCAGCGCGGCGAGCGCGCGGTCGCCGTAGTAGTTGGCGCGCATCTCCGGCGTGTGGGCCAGCAGCACCCTGAGCATGGCCGGTTCCTTCCCCTGGTCTGGACGGGGAAGGCTACGCCCTCAGCCCGGCATCGCCCACCAGGCCAGCAGCAGCCCTGCCAGGCCGCAGAGCATCGCCGGCAGCAGCCGCCCGCGCAGCAGCCGCCAGCCCAGCGCGCCCGCCGCCACCCCGGCCAGCCGCGCCGGCAGCGGCACGCTGGCCAGCAGGCCGGCGGGGGCCAGGATCGCCAGCACGACGAAGGCCGAGAGCGTGGCGACCGAGACGGCGGAGGCCCAGGCGATGGCCGGGTGGTCCGGCCGCAGCGCCCCGCCCAGCAGCAGCCCCGCCGCCCGCAGGAGCAGCCCGGCGAGGATGGTCAGCCCCAGCGCGAGGTCGGCACCGGTCATGGCGCGGCCCGGCCGGGCGGCCCGGGCGCGCGGCGGCCCTCGGCGTCCCGCCGGGCCCGCCTCATGCCCGCCGCCCGGTCCGGCGGCCGAGCCAGAAGGCGCCCGTGCCGCCCACCAGCCCGGCCGCCAGCAGCCCCCAGGCGGGGCCGAGCCACAGCGCCAGCGGCGCCGCCAGCGCGCCGCCGATCACCGCCCCGCGCACCCCCGGCCGGCCGAGATCGGCCGCCAGCAGCAGGGCGAAGTAGAGCGGGTTGGCGAAGAGCAGCGCCGCCCGCAGCGGCGCCGGCAAGGCCGGCGCGGCGAGGTGCCCCGCCGCCGTGGCCGCCATGGCGACGCACCAGGAGGCCAGCGCGAAGCCCAGGAACCAGGGCAGCCGGGCCGATTCCTCGAGCCCCGGCAGCCGGCGCATGGCCGCCGCCCAGGGCGTGATGGCGATGAAGGGCAGCGCCGCCAGCCGTCGCCAGAGCGGCCGCCGCGGCCCGAGCAGCGGCGCGATGGCCACCGACATCGGCAGGAAGCGGGCATTGGCCGCGGTGGCCGCCACCACCGCCGGCAGCGCCGCGGCGCCGGGCAGGCCGGCCGCCTGCAGCAGCACCAGCTGGCCCGCCATGCCATAGACCGCGCCGGTGCTGAGCAGCGCCCAGGCGGGGGACAGCCCGGCCTCGGCCACCGCGGCGCCGAAGGCGAGGAAGGTGGCGCCCATGGCCAGCGCCGGCGCGCCGAGCGCCTCGACCAGGCCGGTGCGGAAGGGGGGCGGGGGTGGCACGGCGGCATGGTGCCGCGCGGCGCGGCGCAGGTCAGCCGGGGGGCGGGGCGGGGCGGCCGGCCTGGCTGCGGGTGTGGTGGGCGATGGCCGCGCCCCCCTCACCCCGACTCTCTCCCCCCGTGGGGGGAGAGGGAGACCGGCGGTGCGGGGGGTGGGGGGCGCGAGCAGGTGGGCGGGGGGGCGCGGGGCTCCCGCCGTCAGGGAAGGCGGGTCAGGTCTCTTCCTCGCGGTCGCTCTCGACCTCGATGTCCTCGCCCAGGGTCTCGTCCGCGTCCTCCAGCTCCTCCGCGTCCTCGATCGCCTCGTCCGCGTCCTCGCCCTCGACCTCCACGATGTCCTCGGCGTCGGCCTCCACCGGCACCACGCGCTTCTTCACCCGCTCCTCGACGATGGAGGAGGAGGCGCGCTTCAGCTTGGGCTGCTCGGCCGGCTGCTCGGTGCCGCATTTCGGGCAGATCGCGGGCGCCCGCGTCAGGTCGTAGAACTTCGTGCTGCAGGACACGCAGACGCGCTTCAGTCCGAGTTCAGGCTTCGCCATGGCGGGTCCCGTTCATCTCCCCGCGGCGTGGAGGCTCCGCGGCGTGGCGCTCGCAGCGGCGCCAGGCGGTCGCGCTCAAGCGCGCCCCGCGGCGACGGCGGTGCAGGCAGGGCCGCGCGATTGCCACTTCGCGCCCCCCATGTCAAACGCCAAGGCCTCGCATGGCCAAAGGGGCCCGCCAGCTTGCACGCCGAAGCCACACCCCGCCCCTCCCTCGCCCGGCCCGCCACGGCGCCGCTCGCGGGGGAGGTCACCGTGCCGGGCGACAAGTCGATCAGCCACCGCGCCCTGATGTTCGGCGCGCTGGCCGTCGGCACCACGGAGATCACCGGCCTGCTGGAAGGCGAGGACGTGCTGCGCACCGCCGCCGCCATGCGCGCGCTGGGGGCGCAGGTGACGCAGCTCGCCCCCGGCCATTGGCGGGTGGCGGGGCGGGGCATCGGCGGCCTGGTCGAGCCGGCCGAGGTGCTCGACATGGGCAATTCCGGCACCGCGGCGCGGCTGCTCTGCGGGCTGCTGGCGGGCCATCCGATCTTCGCCGTGATGACCGGCGACGCCAGCTTGCGGAAGCGGCCGATGAAGCGGGTCACCGACCCGCTCTCGGCCACCGGGGCGCGCTTCGCCACCCGCGCCGGCGGGCGGCTGCCGCTGGCGGTGGAGGGTGCGGCCGATCCGCTGCCGCTGGACTATGCGGTGCCGGTGGCCTCCGCCCAGGTGAAGTCGGCCTGCCTGCTGGCCGGGCTCTGCGCCCGGGGCATCACCCGCGTGGCGGAGGCGGAGGCGACGCGCGACCACACCGAGAACATGCTGCGCCATTTCGGCGCCACCGTTCACGTGGCGGTGCAGGGCGCGGGCCGCGTGATCGAGCTGACCGGCCAGCCGGAGCTGGTGGCGGCGCCGGTGGTGGTGCCGGGCGATCCCTCCTCCGCCGCCTTCCCGGCGGTGGCGGCGCTGCTGGTGCCGGGCTCCGCGGTCACCATCCGCGGCGTCGGCATGAACAAGCTGCGCGCCGGGCTCTTCGCGACGCTGGCCGAGATGGGCGCGGCGATCGAGGCCCAAAGCCACCGGCTGGAAGGCGGCGAGCCGGTGGCCGACCTGGTGGTGCGCGCCGGCACGCTGCGCGGCATCGAGGTGCCGGCGGAGCGCGCGCCCTCGATGATCGACGAATACCCGGTGCTCGCCGTGGCGGCCGCGGCGGCGCATGGCACCACGCGCATGCGCGGGCTGAAGGAGCTGCGGGTCAAGGAAAGCGACCGGCTTGCCGCCACCGCCGCCCTGCTGGCCGCCAACGGCGTCGCGGTGGAGATCGAGGGCGACGACCTGATCGTGCACGGCGCCGGCGGCCCGCCCCCGGGCGGCGGCCGCGTCGTCACCCACATGGACCACCGCATCGCGATGAGCGCGCTGGTGCTGGGCCTCGGCGCCCGCGCGGCCGTCGCCGTGGACGACGCGGCCTTCATCGAGACCTCCTTCCCCGGCTTCGCCGCGCTGGTGAACCGGCTGGCGGGCGGCGCGGCGATCACGGAGACGGCGGCATGAGCAGCGCGGGCTTGCGCCTCGTCGCGGTGGACGGGCCGGCGGCGGCGGGCAAGGGCACGCTGGCGCGGCGGCTTGCCGCGGCGCTGAACCTGCCCTACCTCGACACCGGGCTGCTCTACCGCGCCACCGGCCGCCGCGTGCTGGACGCCGGCGGCGAGCCCGCCGACCCCGACACCGCGGTCGCCGCGGCGCGGGCGCTGCTGCCGGCGGACCTCGACCGCCCCGACCTGCGCGGGCCGGATGCCGACCGCGCCGCCTCCGCCGTCGCGGCCATCCCGGCGGTGCGGGCGGCGCTGCTCGACTGGCAGCGCGACTTCGGCCGGCGGCACGGCGCGGTGATGGACGGGCGCGACATCGGCACGGTGATCTTCCCCGACGCCCCGGCCAAGCTGTTCGTGACCGCGAGCCCGGAGGCGCGGGCGCGCCGGCGCTGGGCGGAGCTCGCCGCCCGCGGCGTCGTGCGGAACCTGGCGGAGGTGCAGGCCGAGATGGCCGCCCGCGACGCGCAGGACGCCAGCCGCAGCGCCGCGCCGATGAAGCCGGCCGGGGATGCGGTGCTGCTGGACACCACCGCGCTCGACATCGAGGCCGCCTTCGCGACGGCGCTCGCCATCGTCCAGGCCAGGCTCGGGCGATGAGCCCGGCCGGGGGATGGCGGAGCCGTGACGCCCGGCCACCCTTGCCGCCGGCGCCGCCCGGGGTTTTCTGGCGCCCCGCGCAACCCACCTGAACGAACATGCCGCTCGATGCCGACCTGATGCTGGACCGCCGCCGCCTGAAGCGGCGCCTGTCCCTGTGGCGAGTCCTCGCCGTGCTGGCGGTCGCCGGCCTGCTGGCGCTGGTCGCCATCCGGCCGGACGATCCGGGCGGCATGCTGCCCGGGGCGGGCGGGGCGCATGTCGCGCGGCTCAAGGTCGAGGGCTTCATCGGCGACGACCGCCGGCTGCAGGACGCGATCGACCGGGCACGGCGCGATCCCTCGGTGCGCGCGGTGATGGTGGCAATCGACAGCCCCGGCGGCTCGGTCGCGGGGGGGGAGGCGCTGCACGGCGCGCTGGCCCGGCTGGGCGAGGCGAAGCCGGTCGTGGCGGTGCTGGGCGGCGTCGCCGCCTCGGCCGGCTACATGGCGGCGCTGCCCGGCGCGCGGATCTTCGCCCGCGAAGCCACCGTCACCGGCTCGATCGGCGTGATCCTGCAGAGCTTCGACGCGTCGGAGCTGCTGGGCAGCCTCGGCGTGCGGCCGGAGACGGTGGCCTCCGGCGCCTTCAAGGACCAGCCGAGCCCGTTCCGCCCGCTGAGCCCGGAAGGCCGGCAGCAGCTGGAACGGGTGGTGCGCGACCTGCACGAGCAGTTCGTCGGCCGCGTCGCCGCCGGCCGCGCCATGCCGGTCGAGCGGGTGCGGGAGCTGGCCGATGGCCGCGTCTTCACGGGGCGGGAGGCGATTCGCCTCGGCCTGGTGGACGCGATCGGCGGGGAGACGGAGGCGCGCGCCTGGTTGGCGGCGGAGCGGGAGATTCCCGCCGGCCTGCCGGTGCGGGAGATCGAGCTGCGGTCCTTCGCCGAGCGCACCTTCGGCGCCGCCTTCCAGGGCCTCGCAAGAAGTGTTCTGGTTGAATGGCTTGGCGTTGACCGGCCGCGCGCCGTTTGGCAGCCTTCCTTCCGATAGGGGCCACGCCCGCGCCGCGCAGGCGCGACGGGCGCGGTCCTAGGGGGTGTCACGGGTTCCGGGCAGCGTGCCGAGGCACGGCGCCCAGGGCCCGCATGCGTTGCGCCGGCGGCCCGCACCGGGCTCCGGGCCGAAGGAGAAGGCGCGGGCTGCCATGACCCGGTCGGAACTGATCGCGCAGCTGGCGCAGGCGAACCCGCACCTGCGGCTGCCGGATGTCGAGCTGATCGTCACCACGATCTTCGACGAGATCACCGC
>JAIYDD010000173.1 GCA_027487675.1 Acetobacteraceae bacterium
CCGACGACCGAGGAAGCCGGGCTGCCGGCGATGCGCATGTCCGGCTGGAACATGCTGTTCGCGCCAGCGGGCACGCCGCGGCCGGTGGTGGAGCGGCTGAACCGCGCGCTGGCCGCGGCGCTGGCGGATGCGACGGTGACGCGGCGCATGGTGGAACTCGGCAGCCTGCCGGCGAGCGGCGAACGCGCGACGCCGGCAGGGGCGCAGGCTTTTTGGGCGGCGGAGATCGCGCGGTGGCGGCCGCTGATCCTGGCGGCGGGGCAGTTTTCGGATTGAGGGTGCGCTTGTGGCCCGGGGGGAGGCGTTGCCTCACCCCCGTACCCCCCACCACCAGGGCTGCCGCCCTGGACCGGCATCAGTCCGTCGAGCCGATCCCATGACCGGGATCCAAGGGCCCAGGGCCCTTGGCCGGGGGGTATCGGGGGGTGCGGAGCACCCCCCGGGGAACCAGGGCGGTCCGCCCCCTCAGGTCTCCGCCCCCCCATTCACCTGCAGCATCTGCCCCGTCACATACGCCCCGCCTTCGCCCGCCAGCATGCGCACCACATGCGCGACCTCGGCCGGCGTGCCCATCCGCCCCATCGGCACCTTGGCGACGTAGCCGGAGCGGGCGTTGACCTCGCCCGGCACGTCGTCGTCGGCCGCGATGGGGCCGGGGGAGATGGCGTTCACCGTGACGCCCGCCTTGGCGAATTCCTTGGCCAGCGCCTTGGTCAGCCCCCAGAGCGCGTGCTTGGCGGTGGAGACCGGCGCGCGGCCGGCGTAGCCGTGGATGGCGTTCATCCCCGTGAAGTTCACGATCCGCCCGAAGCCGGCGGCGACCATCCCCGGCAGCAGCGCCTTGGAGAGCCAGATCGCGGCTTCCACGTCCACGCCCATCACGCGGCGCCAATCCTCGGCCGTCGTCTCCAGGAAGGGCTTGGCGGGGCGCAGGGCGGCGTTGTTGACCAGGATGTGGATCGTGCCGAATTCGGCCAGTGCCTCGGCGGCGATGCGCGCGCAGTGCTCGGCCTGGCCGACATCGCCCATGGCCACCAGGGCGCGGCGGCCGCGGGCGCGCACCTCGGCCGCCACGGCCTCGGCCGCGGCGCGGTCGGAGGAGCCGTTGACGACGATGTCGCAGCCATCCTCGGCCAGGCCGAGCGCGATGGCGCGGCCGATGTTGCGGCCGGCGCCGGTGATGAGCGCAACGCGGGTGGTCATGCGGCAGTCTCCGTGAGGGGTCGTGCGGGGGTCGCGCGCACTTCGCGGGCCAGGAATTCGGCGCAGCGTTCGCCGACCATCAGCGCGGCGGGCTGGATGTTGGGCGAGGGGATCAGCGGGAAGACGCTGGCATCGGCCACGCGCAGCCCGTCGATGCCGCGCAGGCGCAATTCCGGGTCCAGCACCGCGCGGTCGTCGCTGCCCATGCGCGCGGTGCCGCAGGGGTGGAAGACGGTGCTGGCGTATTGGCGGATGTTCTGCAGAAAATCCTCGTCCGATTGCGCTTCGGGGCCGGGGCGGATCTCCGCCTCCACCAGATCGGCGAAGGGGCGTTGCGCGACGATGGCGCGGGACAGCCGCGCGGCGCCGAGCATCACGCGCACGTCGTTCGGGTGGTCCAGGTAGTTGGCGCGGATGATGGGCGGCGCGGCGGGATCGGGCGAGGCCAGCGTGATGCTGCCGCGGCTGTCGGGGCGGCACTGGCCGTAGTTCAGCATCACGCCGGGGAAGTCGTGCAGGCCCTTGGTGTAGTCGTAGCTGGAGAAGTTGACGAAGAGCAGCTGCGCCTCCGCCTCCTCCGCGCCGGGGGTGATCTTCGCAAACGCCGTGGCCTCGCCGGCGCCGATCGCCATGGGGCCCGATTTGCGCAGCGCCCAGTCGAGGCCCATCGCGGCCTTGCGGAGCGGGCTGCGCAGGACCTCGTTCAGCGTCCCGCACGGCCGCGTGCGGAAGATCAGCCGCGCGATCAGGTGGTCCTGCAAATTCTGCCCGACGCCCGGGCTGTGGTGGACGGTCGGGATGCCGAGCGCCTGCAAGGCCGCGCCGTCGCCGATGCCCGACAGCATCAGCAGCTTCGGCGTCTCGATCGCGCCGGCGGAGAGCACGACGCAGCGGCGGGCACGGAAGGTCCCTTGCGCGGTCGCGACGCCGGTGCAGCGCGTGCCCTCGAACAGCAGCCGATGCGCCTGGATGCCGGTGCGGACGACCAGGTTCGGCCGCGCCATGGCGGGACGGAGATACATGCGCGCGGAGGAGGATCGCCAGCGGCCATCGACGTTGAGCTGCACGGGGCCGACGCCCTCGATCGGGCCGCCGCTGTTCACGTCGCGCAGGCGCGGCAGGCCGGCGGCCACCGCGCTGTCCACGAAGGCCTGCGGGGCGCGCGCCAGGCGCCGCGGTTCGCCGACGCGCAGGGGCCCGTCCGCGCCGCGGTCGGGCGAGGGCGGGCCGAGCCAGGTCTCCATGCGGCGGAAGGCGGGCGCGACATCGGCATAGGACCAGCCGCGCGCGCCGGCCTGCGCCCAGCGGTCGTAGTCGTGCGGGCTGCCGCGCAGGAAGACCAGCCCGTTGACGGAGCCCGATCCGCCGAGCACGCGGCCGCGCGGCCAGTGGATGCGGCGGTCGTTCAGCTGCGGCTCGGGCTCGGTGGTGAAGCCAGGGTCGTAGCGGCGGCTGCCGAACAGCTTCGCGTAGCCCATCGGCAGGCGGATCCAGGGATCGCTGTCGGCCGCGGGGCCGGCTTCCAACAGCAGCACGCGCGTGCCGGGGTCCTCCGACAGCCGCGCGGCGACGACGCAGCCGGCGGAGCCGCCGCCGACCACGATCACATCGGCTTCCGCCTCGGCCTGCATGCCGCGTTCCTCCCCTGCCCGGGCAGAGTTGCGCCGGCGCGGGCGGGGGGCAAGATGGCGGCGGGCGCGCGGCCCGCGCTGCGGTCAGGGCCGGTCGAGGCGGATCCCGGCGGCGGCGGCGACGGCGCGGAATTTCCCGATTTCCGCCGCGATGAAGGCGGCGGTCGGCTGCGGGCCGGTGGGCGGCGGCACCAGCACGCCGAGATCGCCGAGGCGCGCGGCCACGGCGGGCTCGGCCAGCACGCGGTGGACGGCCTGCGCCAGCGCGTCCAGGCGATCGGCGGGCGTGCCGGCGGGCGCCAGCAGCGCGTTCCAGGTCGAGACCTCGACGCCCGGCAGGCCGAGCTCGGCCAGCGTCGGCAGGTCCGGCAGGGCGGGGCTGCGCGCGGCCTGGGCCAGGCCGAGCAGCCGCACGCGGCCATCGCGCGCCGGGCCCGACAGGGTCGCCAGGGTCTCGAAGCCGAAGGGCACCTCGCCCCTGGCCACGGCCTCCATGGCCGGGCCGCCGCCGCGATAGGGGATGTGCTCGGCGCGCAGCCCGGCGCGGGCCAGGAACAGCTCCGCCGCCAGGTGGGTGATGGAGCCGGCGCCGGCCGAGGCATAGGCGCCGCGGCCTTCCGCCAGCGCGGCGCGCAGCGCCGGCAGGTCGCGCGCGCCGCCGGGCGGCACCATCAGCGCGATGGGGGTGACGCCGGTCAGCACGACGGGCGCGAAGTCGCGGATCGCGTCATAGGGCAGGTCGGCGAAGACCGCCGGGTTCACGCCATGCGAGGAGGCGGAGGCGACCAGCAGCACATGCCCGTCCGGCGCCTGGCGGCGCACATGGTCCGAGGCGACGGCGCCGCCCGCGCCGGCGCGGTTCTCCACCACCACGCGCTGGCCTCCCGTGGGGCCGAGCGCCGGGCCGAGCCGGTCGGCCAGGATGCGCGCGGCGATGTCGGTGGAGCCGCCCGGCGCGAAGGGCACGACGAGCGTGACCGCGCGGTCCGGGAAGGCCAGGGCGGGGGCGGCGGGCAGCAGGGCCAGCAGCGCAAGGGCGGATCGGCGTCGCATGCGCCGCGTCTACGTCGAAGGCGTGACGCGGCGATGACGGGCGCGGGTCGGCGCGGCTAATTCCGCCGGATCGGCACCGGCTCGGCGCTCAGCCAGTCAGGCCAGCCGAAGCCGCGCTCATACCCCGCGATGGCCAGCGACACGGCCAGCACCACGGCCATGGTGATGAGCTGCCGGCGGGAGGGCGGGCGCCGCAGCAGCATCGCCATGCGGATGAGAAGCCGGGTCAGCGGGTCCATGCGCGCCAGATGGCTTTGGGCGCGGCCGATGTCATCCCGGCGGCGAAAGGCCCAGCGCGCGGCCGGTCTGGACAATGCCTTCCCAGGTGTCGGGCTGCAGCGGCACGCCATGGGCCAGCCGGTCGGCGCGCGTCGCGGCTTCCTTGTCGCCGGGCGCGAGCACGGCCTGGCCGGCGGCGGCGGGGTTGCAGGCCAGCACCCAGTCCACATAGGCGCGGCCCGTTGCCTCGAACTCCGCCCGGGTGCCGAAATGCGCGGGCGAGACGTAGAAGCTCAGCATGCCGTTGGCGATGCGGCCGCGCGCCTCGATGGGGCCGGAGGTGCCGCCGCCGGTCAGCGCGCCGGCCAGCATCTCGCACATGAAGGCCAGCCCCGATCCCTTGTGCTCGCCGAAGGCGCGGATGGCGCCCGCGCCGTTGGACGGGTTGCGCGGGCCGACCTGGTCGTAGGGGCCGTAGAGCGTGTGCGGATCGCCGGAAAGCGTGCCGTCCGGCTCGATCAGCGCGTCGTGCGGCAGCGCCTTGCCGCCGTTGCTGGCCACCAGGACCTTGCCCTCGGCGACCAGGCTGGTCGCGAAATCCAGCACCAGCGGGCGGCCGGGCAGCGGCACGCCGACGCTGAACGGCGCGGTGGAGAAGCGGCGTTCGGTGCCGCCGAAGGGCGCCACCAGCACGCTGCCGGCGACGTTGACGAAATGCACGCTGATCAGGCCATGCGCGATCGCCGTCTCGGCGTATTCGCCGACGCGGCCGATATGGCCGGCATTGCGCAGGCCGACCACCGCGATGCCGTGCTGCTTCGCGCGCTCGATGCCGAGCGCCACGGCCTGCGGCGCCACCGTCTGGCCGAAGCCGAACTTGCCGTCGAGCAGCGCGAAGCAGCCGCCATCGGTGACGGCCTCGGCCGTCTGTCCGGCCAGCACATAGCCGGCCTTCAGCCATTCGACGTAGCGCGGCACGCGCGCCACGCCGTGGCTGTCATGGCCCGCGAGGTTGGCGCCGAGCAGGTGGGAGGAGATGCGGCCGGCTTCCGCCGCGTCGCAGCCGGCTTCGCGGAAGATCCCGGCCACGAAGGCATCGAGCGTCGCGGCGGGGATCAGGACGGCGGGCGGTGCCATGGCGGTTTCCGTGTCTGGGCGAGGGCGGAGGATCGGGCAGGCGGGCGGGGGCGGCAAGCCGGGCGGCGCGCGGCCGGCTCACGCAGTTCTGCGCGGCGGGGCGGGCGCGGCATGCATGCTGTGATTGGGGAAAGCAACGGCGCGCCGTGATCATGCCAATGTCGGTCGCAGCCGCCGTGCCGGAGATGGCACGACCTGGTCATGCATCGAATTCGACTTGATCCGATCCTGAACAGAGGAGATGCGCGCATGTCGCGACCTGACCTGAAGGCCGTTGTCCTGGCATCCATGCTGGGCGGAGCGGCGGCGTTGCTTCCCTGGGATGCCGCAGCCCAGAGCCGGAACTGCATCGACACGCTGGCCGGCATGCCGGAGTACAGCCGCGTGGTCGCCACGGTGTCGCGCAGCCACATGGTCAACGAGCTGCGCTACGCCCAGAACATCACCTTCTTCGCGCCCACCAATGCCGCGATCGAGGCGGTCAGCGCGGCGATGGCGGACCGCCTGTTCCCGCGCGACGAACAGGGCCGGCGGGAGAGCGACCCGGTGCTGGCCGTCGCCGCGGTGCAGGCGCACCTGGTGCAGGGCCGCATCCCGGCGGCGGCGCTGGCGGACGGGCTGCGGCTGACGACCATCGCGGGCACGCCGCTGGCCATCCAGACGGGCAGCGGGCCGGAACGGCAGGTCACGGTCTCGGCCGGGGAGCAGGTCTCGGCGCGCGTCGTGCAGCCCGACATTCCCTGCGCGAACGGCGTGATCCACGGGATCGACCGCGCGCTGCTGCGCTGAAGCCCCGCACGCGGCGCGTGCGCTACAGCACGCGGCCGCTGTCGGGGTCGATAAGGTGCATGTGGTTCAGGTCGACGGCGACCTGCATCGGGCGGCCGGGTTCCGCCGGCGTGGTCGGGTCGATGCGGCTGCACACTTCCGCACCCTGCAGCCAGAGATGGACCAGCGTCTCCATCCCCATCGGCTCGATCACCTCGGGCGTCAGTTCGAAGACGGCGATGTTCTGGCGGTCAAGGTTCTTGGGCTCGGTCAGGTGTTCGGGGCGGATGCCGAACAGCACCTCCTTCCCCGCGGCGGGCTTGTAGCGGTGGGTGCGTTCCTCCGGCACCGGCAGGACGATGCCGTTCGGCAGGTTGAGCCGCAGCGCGCCCGAGCCGTTCTCGACGCGGGCGGGGATGAAGTTCATCGCCGGGCTGCCGATGAAGCCGGCGACGAAGCGCGTGGCGGGGCGGTGGTAGAGTTCCTGCGGGGGCCCCACCTGCTCGATCACGCCGTGGTTCATGACGACGACGCGGTCGGCCAGCGTCATCGCCTCCACCTGGTCGTGGGTGACGTAGACGGTGGTGGTGCGGACCGTCTGGTGGACCTTCTTGATCTCGGTGCGCATCTGCACGCGCAGCTTGGCGTCGAGGTTCGACAGCGGCTCGTCGAACAGGAAGACCTTGGGGTCGCGCACGATGGCGCGGCCCATGGCCACGCGCTGCCGCTGGCCGCCCGACAGCGCCTTCGGCTTGCGTTCCAGCAGGCTCGTGATGTCGAGGATGCGCGCGGCGTTGTCCACGCGGCGCTTGATTTCCTCCTTCGGGAACTTCCTGAGCGTCAGGCCGAAGGCCATGTTGTCGTAGACCGACATGTGCGGATAGAGCGCGTAGTTCTGGAACACCATCGCGATGTCGCGGTCGCGCGGGGGGATGTCGTTGACCACGGTGCCGCCGATCGCGATCTCGCCGGAGGTGATCTCCTCGAGGCCGGCGATCATCCGCAGCGTGGTGGACTTGCCGCAGCCCGATGGCCCGACCAGGACGACGAATTCGTGGTCGGCGATGTCGAGGTCGATGCCCTTCACCGCCTGCACGCCGCCTTCATAGGCCTTGACGATCTTGCGGATGGAAACCTGTGCCATTTCTAAGTCAGCCCTTCGTGGCGCCTGCGGTCAGACCGGCGACGAGATGCTTCTGCATGATCCAGACAAATAGGAGCACGGGTATGAGCTGCACCGACGCCGCGGCGAACAGCACACCCCAATCCACCCCGTCGAAGTTGCCCACAATCTCGGAGAGGACAAGCGGTGCCGTGCGAGCCCGTGTCGATGTGAAGATGAAAGCGAATAGGAACTCGTTCCACGCGAAGACAATGACGAAGACAGCTACTGCCAGCATGCCCTGCGCGGCAAACGGAGCGATAACACGGAACAGCGTACACAGCCGCCCCGCGCCAGCGACAGCGGCAGCCTCGTCGAG
>JAIYDD010000122.1 GCA_027487675.1 Acetobacteraceae bacterium
CAGCTTCTGCTGGCGGCCGTAGTATTCGGCGTCGCAGGTGGCGAACTCGCGCGACCAGTCCAGCGACAGGCCCATGCGCTTCAGCTCGGCGCGCATGTTGGCGATGTTGGAATAGGTCCAGGCGCCGGGATGGATGCCCCTCTCCCGCGCCGCGTTCTCGGCCGGCAGGCCGAAGGCGTCCCAGCCCATGGGGTGCAGCACCAGGTGGCCACGGGCACGCTTGTAGCGGGCGACCACGTCGCCCAGCGTGTAGTTCCGCACATGCCCCATGTGGATCTTGCCCGAGGGGTAGGGGAACATCTCCAGCACGTAGTACTTCCGCGCGCCCGGCGGAGGGACGTCCGGCACGGCGAAGCAGCCGCGCGAATCCCATGCGGATTGCCAGCGCGGTTCCGCGCCCGCGAAATCATAGCGGGCAGGGGCCTGCCCGGCGGGGACCTGCCCGGCGTGGGCCTGCCCGGAAGAAGCCGTGTCGTTCATCGTGCTGCGCTGCGCTGCGTTGGTCCGTCGCGGCGCCACGCATAGAGCAGATCGCCGCCGGACGGTATCGCCCGCGGGCGGGAATCTGCCCTGCGGCCCCCGGGGCCGCGGTGCGGGCTGCTCAGCGTGCCGCGGTGGTGGATTGAGAGCGCAGCTCCCGCGCCCGGCTGAGCACCTGGTCTTCCAGCTCTGTCGCCGTGCTCTGCGCCACCGGCACGTCGAGCCAGGTGTTGCCGCGCAGCTCCTGGCGGAACAGGACGACGCGAACGCCGTCGGAGCGGAGCTGGCGGCCGAGGATGTAGGCGGTGGCCCGGAAGCGCTCGGTCGGCGTGCCGGGGGGCGAATACCAGTCGGTGATGACGACGCCGCCAAAGGGGTCGGCCGAGGAGAGCGGCATGAAGGACAGCGTGTCCAGCGTGGCGCGCCAGAGGAAGGCGTTCACCCCGATGCCGACGCCG
This sequence comes from Acetobacteraceae bacterium, assembly GCA_027487675.1. GTDB lineage: Bacteria > Pseudomonadota > Alphaproteobacteria > Acetobacterales > Acetobacteraceae > Falsiroseomonas. The sequence goes on from JAIYDD010000122.1 coordinate 939, forward strand.
CCGGAATCGGCCTGCGGGTTCTGGCGGGACCGGTCGGTGCCGAGCAGCACGATGCCGTCCGAGCCGCCGATGCGGCCACGCACCTGGGCGCGGCGGCTGTCGTCGCGATACTCGTCCTGCCCGGGCACCCGGACATTGTCGCCCAGCGAGCTGCAGCCGGCGCCGAGCGTGACGGCGAGCCCCAGCACCATGATCGTCCGCATCCGTGCCATGCCGGCCATCCCTGCCCCCAGCGCCCCTTGGCGGGGCTGCATCCGGCCCTTCTAGCGCCGGGTTGGGGCAAAAAAAAGAGAAGGGCGGCGGGTTGCCCCGCCGCCCCCTGCTTCCCGAACCGGAGGACCGGATCAGAAGGCGATGCGCGTGCCGACGATGAAGATGTCGATGTCGCGGTTACGCTGGCCGTACCGATTGCCGGCCGGGGCGAGCGTCGTCGGGTTGGCAGCGCTGGTGTAGATGTTGCTGTCTTCCTGCTGCGAGTAGTTCGCCACCACATCCCAGCCCGGGGCCAGGTTGTAGGCCAGGCCGATGCCCCACACCTTCTGCTCGCGGTCGGGGTTCGCACCGAACGCGTCGCGGGTCGCCTCGCCGTAGAAGGCGCCGAAAGACAGCGCGCCCATCGTGTAGGTCACGCCGACCGCCCAGTTGGACGAGTTGCCGAGGCCCTGCGCCAGCGCCGCACGGCCGACCGAGCCACCGCTGTACTTACCCCAGTTGTACTCGCCGCCGACCGTCAGGCCGAAGCCGGACAGCTGCAGACCGAGGTGATAGGCCGTCACGTCCTGCAGCTGCACGGCCGTCGAGGCGACTTCCTGCGCGTCGGCGCGCATCGCACCGAAGCTCGCCGCGACGCCGATGTTGCTGAAGGTGCCGCGGTAGCGGATGGCGCCCGAGATCTCGTTCCGCAAGCTGTCGTTCGGATCGCGCTGCAGGAATTGGCCGTTCGCGGCGACGCCGGTCGGCGCCGCTGCGGCCGTCGCGGTGGTCGAGCGGAAGCTCTCGCCCTCGCGGCCGTTCGGCGCGAAGCTGACACCGAAGTCGAACCCGAAGAACTGCGGCGACAGGTAGATGATCTTGGTGGCGTCGCTGCCGTCGTTGATGCCGGAGATCAGGTAGCGCGTGCCGTCGGCGGCGTTCGCGATGAACTCGTCGATCATGTTGTCAGGGCCCATGCCGACGATGGTCGGCAGGCGGGTCTGCAGCAGGCTCGCGGCGCTGTCCTCGTCGCCGAGGCGGATCGTGCCGAGCGTCGGGCTGGAGACGAAGGCATAGGCCTCGTCCGTGTCGAGCGCCGTGCCCGCACCGACGGTGTCGGCACCGTCGAGCTGCAGCTCGATCGTGAAGCCGTAGGACAGGCCGTTGGCCGCCTTGCCGGTCACGAACAGCTGGATCTCGGTGTCGCCCTGGCGGAAGTCCCACTTGTCGCGGTTCGTCGTGAAGAACGGCGATGGCGCAGTACCGGCGCCGACCGTCACGCCCCGGTCCTGGGTGTCGTCGATGTAGCCGACGTTGAACTCGAAATAGCCGCCGATGCGGAGCGTCGGGGCCGTCTGCGCCTGCGCGTGCGTCGCGCCCAGCAGCGCCGCGCCGCACACCGCGGTGGTGCCCAGCAGAATCTTGCGCATGTCCTACCTCCTTTGCGCCGGGTTACCCCGGCTGTGCCACGGCCCGCCTGCCCCCCTCGACAGGTGCCGCGTCCGGGAAGTCCCCCCCCGACCGCAAACAGGCCCGGGCGGACTATTGACGGGCGCGTGACGAGGCGTCCACCTGAGTTCAGGCCGCCGCGCGACATCGCTGAGACAGTGTGGCGCCGCCGCCACACGCCCCGCCGCGCGCCTCAGCGCCCTGCCAGCCCGACGATCGCCGCCAGCCCGCGCGCCCGCCCGCGCCCCACAAGCGGCAGCCGCCCGGCCGTCCCCGCCGCCACACCGCCCAGCGCCACCGCCGGCCGGCCGAGCCGCGCCGCCAGCCCGGCCCAGCGCAGCGGCCCCAGCACCGGCGCGCCCGGATGGCTCGCCGTCGGGAAGGCCGGGGAGACGAAGCCGCCATCCGCCCGCAGCCGCCGCGCCCGCGCCACCGCCGCCCGCCCATGCACCGCGAGTGTCAGCACCGCCCAGGGCGCGCCCCCCCGCCGCGCCGCCAGGAAGGCCGCCAGCCCCGCGGGCGGCGCCCGGTCCGGCAGGTGCAGCCCCGCCCGCAGCCGGAGCGCGACGTGCGGCGCGCCGCCGACCAGCAGCGTGAGCCCCCGCCGCCGCGCGATCGCCGCCAGCCCCGCCAGCACCGTCGCCGCCAGCCCGCGCGCCAGCACCCCGGCCCCGCGCGGCAGGCGCGCCGCCGCCGCGCGGGGATCGGGCAGCCGCACCGGGTCCGAGACCAGCCAGAGCCGCGGCAGCGCCCGCCCGCCCCGCGCCGCCGCCGGCTTGAGAAGCCGCGCCCGCGCCTCTAGCGTCCGCATCCCCATCAGGCCCGACCCCGCACCGTGACCGACGGCCCCGCCAGCGCCACCGCCACCGCCACCGACGAGACCATCGCCCATAACCTCGCCGCCATCCGCGCCAGGATCGCAGAGGCCTGCGCCCGCGCGAAGCGCGACCCGGCCGGGGTCACGCTCGTCGCCGTCTCGAAGACCCATGGCGCGGCGGCGGTGCAGGCCGCGCTGGCCGCCGGCCAGGCGGTGTTCGGGGAGAACCGGGTGCAGGAGGCGCAGCAGAAATTCCCCGGCCTGCGGGAAGCGCATCCGGCGCTCCGCCTGCACCTGATCGGCGCCTTGCAGACCAACAAGGCGCGCGACGCCGTGCGGGTGGCCGACGTGATCGAGAGCCTCGATCGCCCGAAGCTTGCCGCCGCGCTGGCCGAGGCGATGGCGAAGGAAGGCCGCCGCCCCGCCTTGCTGGTGCAGGTCAACACCGGCGAGGAGGCGCAGAAGGCCGGCGTGGCGCGCGCCGAGGCCGATGCCTTCCTCCGCCATTGCCGCGACGGGCTCGGCCTGCCGGTCGAGGGGCTGATGTGCATCCCCCCCGTGGACCAGGACCCGCGGCCGCATTTCGCCGGGCTTGCCGCGCTCGCCGCGCGGCACGGCCTGCGCACGCTGTCGATGGGCATGAGCGGCGATTTCGAGGCAGCGATCGCCGAAGGCGCCACGCATGTCCGCGTCGGCACCGCGATCTTCGGCAGCCGCCCCGCCCCGGCCTGAGGCGCGCGCCCAAAAATCCCTCCCCCGCTTGCGGGGGAGGGTGGGGTGGGGGCTAGACAGGCACCAGCAACCCGCCCGGCAGGTCCCCGGCACGAACCCCCACCCCATCCCTCTCCCGCAAGCGGGGGAGGGGGCAGGAACCCCCCATGGCCCGCGTCTTCTCCGGCATCCAGCCTTCCGGCGTGCCGACCCTCGGCAACTATCTCGGCGCCATCCGCAACTGGGTGCCGATGCAGGACCAGCACGACTGCATCTTCTGCGTCGTCGACCTGCACGCCATCACCGTCTGGCAGGACCCGAAGGAACTCGCCCGCCAGACGCGGGAGATGGCGGCCGCCCTGGTCGCCTGCGGGCTCGACCCAGACCGCTGCGTGCTGTTCCTGCAATCCCATGTCCACGCCCATGCGCGGCTGGCCTGGATCTTCAACTGCGTCGCGCGGATCGGCTGGCTGAACCGGATGACCCAGTTCAAGGACAAGGCCGGCAAGGACCGCGAAGCGGCATCCGCCGGCCTCTACGTCTATCCGAACCTGATGGCGGCCGACATCCTGACCTACCACGCCACCCTGGTCCCCGTGGGCGACGACCAGAAGCAGCATCTGGAGCTGGCCAACGACATCGCCCAGAAGTTCAACCACGACTACGGCGTGGCGTTCTTCCCCGCGATCCAGCCGCTGATCCAGGGCGTCGCCGCGCGCGTCATGTCGCTGCGCGACGGCACGAAGAAGATGAGCAAGTCCGACCCCTCGGACCAGTCGCGCATCAACCTGACCGACGACCACGACGCCATCGCCCTGAAGATCCGCCGCGCCAGGACCGACCCCGGGTCGCTGCCGTCCGAGGAAGCCGGGCTGGAAGGCCGGGCGGAGGCGCGCAACCTGGTCGGCATCCTGGCCGCCATCACCGGCGAGACCACGGCCGGCGTGCTGCGCCACCATGGCGGCAAGGGTTTTTCCGACTTCAAGGAGGTGCTGGTGGAGGCGCTGGTCGGCCACCTCGACCCGATCCGGACGGAGATGGCGCGGCTGCTGACCGACCCGGCGGCGCTGGACGCCAAGCTGCGCCAGGGGGCGGAACGGGCGGATGCGATCGCGCTGCCGATCTGCGCGAAGGCCGAGGAGCTGGTGGGTTTTTTGGCGCGGCGTTAGCAGGCTGCGGAAATTCGCCTCGGGAAGCAAAGGAAAGGGTCGAGGGGCTCCGCCCCTCGAGCACCCCGGCAGGAGCCTGATGTTCCTGCACCTCCCCTAAATTATTGATCTATCTTGTTAAATTTCGGGAAGGTCCAGGAACCTCAGTTTCCTGGCGGGTGGGTGCGGGAGGGCAGC
>JAIYDD010000133.1 GCA_027487675.1 Acetobacteraceae bacterium
AGGACACCGCCCCATGGCGAAGATGCAGGCCAACCAGATGCGTGCCGGCATGGTCATCGAATTCGAAGGCCAGCGCTACACCATCCTCAAGCAGAACATCATGATCCCCGGCAAGGGCGCCGCGGTCATCCAGGTGGAGATGCGCAACATCAAGTCCGGCGCCAAGAAGGACCAGCGCTGGCGCACGGCCGATACGGTGGAACGCCTGACCACCGAGGACAAGGATTTCACCTTCTCCTACATGGATGGCGAGAACCTGGTCCTGATGGACCCCGAGACCTTCGAACAGACCCAGGTCAGCAAGGACATCCTCGGCGATCGCCTGCCCTTCCTGCAGGAGAACATGGCCGTGAATGTCCGCCTGATCGAAGGCGAGCCCGTCTCCATGGACCTGCCGGAAACGGTGGTGCTGGAAGTGGTCGAAGCCGATCCGGTGGTGAAGGGCCAGACCGCCGCCAGCAGCTACAAGCCCGCCGTGCTCAACAACGGCGTCAAGGTCATGGTCCCCCCCTTCATCACGGTGGGCGAGAAGATCGTGGTGAAGACCGAAGACGGCAGCTACTACGAACGCTCCAAGGGCTAGGCCCGCCCCAAACCCGGCGGGGTCCGGGGTGCGCCTCGCACCCCGGCGGGGGCTCCGGGGGCAGAGCCCCCGGTCTTTCCGTTCTTTGATATGGCCGACCCACCCAGGACACCCCCAGCACCCCCATGCCCGTCTCCCCCCGCCTCTCCCCCGCGATGAACGTGCTGGTCTCCGCTGCCCAAAAAGTCGGCAAGCGGCTGCTGCGCGACTTCGCCGAGGTGGAAAGCCTGCAGGTCACCTCGAAGGGCGCCGGCGATTTCGTCTCCCAGGCCGATCTGCGCGCCGAGCACGCGCTGCGGGAGGAGTTGTCGAAGGCGCGTCCCGGCTGGGCCATCCTGGGGGAGGAAGGCGGCCAGCAGGGCGGGGACGGCTGGGAATGGCGCTGGGTGGTCGATCCGCTGGACGGCACCACCAACTTCATCCATGGCATCCCGCATTGGGCGATCAGCGTCGGCGTGGAAAAGCGCGTCTCCGACACGAAGACGGAACTGGTGGCCGGCTGCGTCTACAACCCCGCCGCCAATGAGCTGTTCTGGGCCGAGAAGGGCATCGGCGCCTTCCTGAACGACCGGCGGCTGCGCGTCTCCGGCCGGCGGGACATGCTGCAGGCACTGTTCGCCACCGGCATCCCGTTTGCGAAGGTGCAGCGCAAGGCGGAATTCTCCGCCACCCTCGCGCGGCTGATGCCGCAAGTGGCGGGCGTGCGCCGATTCGGCTCCGCGGCGCTGGATCTCGCCTGGGTCGCGGCCGGCCGCTACGACGGGTATTGGGAGCTGGGGCTGAACCGCTGGGACATCGCGGCCGGCATCGTGCTGGTGCGCGAGGCCGGCGGCATGGTGACCGACCCGGCCGGCGGCGACACCTTCTACGACCAGGGCAACCTGGTCTGCGGCAACCCCGCCCTGCACCCGAAGCTGCGGGAGGTGGTGGCGGACGGCATCGCCGCCGTGGAAGCCGCCCGCGCCGCCCAGGCCTGAAGCGTCCCCGCGCCGCGCCGCATCGCCCGGCGGATCGGGCGTGGCGCCGCGGCGGAAGCCCGGGCCAGGCGCCCCGGACCGGGCCGGGCGGGCGGGTGCGCCACGGGGCCGGTCGCCGCCCGCCGCATCGCCGGGCCCGCCGCGCCCGGCAGGGCGGGACGGACCTTGCCCGGCAGGCGCGGCGCGGGGCGGGCAGAAATCCGGCCGCCGCCGCGTCATGTTGCGCCGCGGCGCATGGCGCCCGCGCCAGGGAATGACTAGCTTCCTCCGCAGGATGGCCATCGTCTCCACCTTCGCCCTGTTGCTGGCGCTCGGCGCCGCGCCGGCGGCCGCGCAGCCGGCCATGCCCGACCTGCCGCCGAGCATGGCCGCCCTGCCGCAGGGCAGCTTCCGGCTGGTCTTCCGCGCCGGCGAAACCGCCCTTCCCCCTGGCGCCGGGGACGCCATCGGCGCCATCGGCCGCCGCCTGGCCGCCACCCCCGCCGGCCAGGGCCGCATCACGGTCGAGGCGCAGGCCAGCGGGCCTGACGGCGATGGCTCCGCCGCAAGGCGCCTGGCGCTGGCCCGCGCGCAGGCGGTGCGCGCGGCCCTCGTCGCCGGCGGGCTTGCGGACACGCGGGTCGATATCCGTGCCCTCGGCGTCACGCCCGCGCGGCTCGACGCGGCGGATATCCTGCCCCCCGGCACGGCGCGCAGCGAACGGACCCGGCCATGACCAGCCCCACCGTCTTCCTCTGGCGCATGCTGGTCTTCCTGGCGGCGGTCGCCGTGCTGGTCGGCCTGCTGGCGGCCGAGATCGCCGCCGCCTTCGGCGCCAACCTGCTGCTCAACGGCGTGATCGCGGCGGTGCTGCTGCTCGGCATCGCCTGGAACATCCGCCAGCCTCTGGTCCTGACGCGGGAGGTGGAGTGGCTGGACGCCTACCGGAACCCGCTGCCCGGCGCGCCGATGCGCCCGCCGCCGAAGCTGCTGGCGCCGCTGGCCGCGATGCTGGCGCAGCGGCGGTCGGAACGCCTGTCGCTGTCCCCCATCGCGATGCGCAGCGTGCTGGACGGCATCGCCTCCCGCCTCGACGAGACGCGGGAGATCTCGCGCTACGCGACGGGGCTGCTGATCTTCCTCGGGCTGCTCGGCACCTTCTGGGGGCTGCTGCTGACCATCGGCTCGGTGTCCGATGTCATAAACGCAATGTCCGTCGGCACCGGGGACATCACCGCGCTGTTCAACCAGCTGAAGTCCGGCCTGGCGGAGCCGCTGCGGGGGATGTCGATCGCCTTCTCCTCCTCCATGCTGGGCCTGGCCGGCGCGCTGGTGCTGGGCTTCCTCGACCTGCAGGCGGGGCAGGCGCAGAACCGCTTCTATTCGGAACTGGAGGACTGGCTGGCGGGCGCGACGCGCCTGTCCTCCGGCGCGCTGGGCGGGGACGGCGAAGGCTCCGTGCCGGTCTATGTCCAGGCGCTTCTCGAGCAATCGGCCGAGAACATGGAGGAGCTGCAGCGCACCATTGCCCGCGGCGAGGAAGGCCGCGCGGTCGGCAACCAGGCGCTGCTGACGCTGACCGAGCGCCTGTCCGTGCTGGCCGACCAGATGCGCGCCTCCCAGGTGCTGATGACGCGCATGGCGGAAGCCCAGGCGAGCCTGCAACCCGTGCTGGCCCGGCTGGCCGACAGCACCGGCCAGGGCGCCATCGACGACGCGACCCGCGGGCACATCCGGAACCTGGAACTCTACCTGGCGCGCATCCTGGAGGAGATGGCCCAGGGCCGTCACCAGGCCACCCAGGAAATCCGCAGTGAGATCAAGATCCTGGCCCGCACCATCGCGGCGCTGGCCGAGGAGCCGCCGCGGTGAGGGGCTGGGGTTGCGCAGGGCGCCCGCCGGGAGGGCGCTGCCCTCCCGGACCCTCCCGCCGGGGACCGTGGCGGTCCCCGGACCCCAGCCTTCCGTTTTTCGTCGTTGGTTGGGGAGGGGGCCGCACGGGCGCATGCGTGGCACGGGTGCGCCTCGCCCCCTCCCCGACCAACGACCAACTGCTGCCGGGTCCAGGGGCGGCCCGCCCCTGGCGGGTGGGGTCTGGGGAGGGCGGAGCCCTCCCCAGACCCCACCCGCGCAACCTGACGCCCTGACCCATGGCGCTCGGCGGCAGGCGGCGGGATCGGGGCGCGCTGGATGCCTGGCCGGGCTACGTGGATGCCCTCTCCACGCTGCTGATGGTGCTGATCTTCGTCCTGCTGGTCTTCGCCCTGGCGCAGGGCTTCCTGTCGGTCGCCTTGTCGTCGCGGGACCGGGCGCTGGACCGGCTGAACCGGCAGGTGAGCGAGCTGGCGGAGCTGCTGGCGCTGGAGCGTGGGCAGGCGGAGGAGCTGCGCACCTCCCTCGCCCAGGCGGCGGAGGAGTTGCGCAGCGCCAGCGCGGCGCGGGACCAGGCTTTGCGCGGCCTGGCCCTGCTGCGGGAGGAGCGCGACCGGCTGGCCGCCGAGCGCGACGGCGCGCGCGGGGAGCGTGACCGGCTGGCCGCGCGCATCGCCGACCTCGAACTGTCCTCCCGCGGCGGGCAGGCGCGGATCGAGGACCTCGAAGGCCGGCTGGCCGAGGCGCTGGCACGGGCGGAAGCCGCCGGCGGCGATGCCGCCCGCACGGTCCGCACCCTGACCGATGCGCAGCGCGCCCTGGCCGCCGAGCGGGCGGCGCTGGAGGCGGTGCGGCGCGACCTGGCGGCGGCGCGCGACCAGGCCGGCGCCCTCGGCCGCGACCTGACGGCGGAGCGCGCGGCGCGCGAGGCGCGGGAGAGGGACCTGCAGGCCGCGCGCGGCGAGGTGGCGGCGCTGGGCCAGGCGCTCGCCGGGGAACGGGCGGAGCGCCAGGCGACGGCGCGGGAGCTGGAGGCGCGCAACGCGGCCGCCCAGGCGCTGGCGCAGCAGCTGGCCGAGACCCGCGCGGCCCGCGACGCCGCCGCCCGGGACCTGGCCGCCCGCCGGCAGGAGGCGGAGGCGCTGACGCGGGAGCTGGCCGAGGCCCGCGCCGCCCGCGACGCCAACGCCCGCGACCTCGCCGCCCGCCGGCAGGAGGCGGAGGCGCTGGCGCGTGCCCTGGCCGAGGCGCGGGCGAGCCTGGAGGCCGCGCGGCGCGACATCGCGGCGCTGCGGGAGGAGGCGGCGCGGCTGGATCGCACCGTGCAGGCCGACCGCGCGACGATCGAGGCGCGGCTGTCCGACATCGCGGGCCTGACGCAGCAGGTCCGCGCGCTGGAGGCGCTGCGCGACCAGCTGGAGCGCCAGGCCCAGGCCGCGCTGGACCGCGCGGCGGAGGAGGAGCGCCGCCGCGGCGCGGCGGAGCGGCTTGCCGTCGCCGCCGGCCAGGACCGTGATGCCGCCCGCCGCGCCCAGGCCGAGGCCGAGCGCGCCGGCGCCGCGGCCGAGGCGCTGGTGGCGCAGGCCGCGCAGGACCGCGACGCCGCCCGCCGCGCCACCGAGCAGGCCGAGCGCGCCCGCACCGCCGCCGGCCTGCTGGCCAATGACGCGGAGGCCCGCGCCGCGGAGGAAGCGCGCCGCCGCGCCGCGGCGGAGGCTGAGCGCGCCGAGCATGTCCGCCTCTCGGAAAGCGCGCGCGCGCAGGTCGCGCTGCTGACGCGCCAGATCGAGGCGCTGCGGGCCGAGCTCGCCCGCGTCACCGCGGCGCTCGACCTGGCGGAGGCCGAGGGCCGGGACCGCGACGCGCAGATCGCCGTGCTCGGCCAGCGGCTGAACGCCGCGCTGGCGGCGCGGGTGGAGGAATTGCAGCGCTACCGCTCCGACTTCTTCGGCCGGCTGCGCGGCGTGCTGGGCGACCGGCCGGAGGTGCGCATCGTCGGCGACCGCTTCGTCTTCCAGTCGGAGGTGCTGTTCCCGGTCGGCAGCGCGGAGCTTTCGCCGGCCGGGACGCAGCAGCTGCGCGACCTCGGCCGGGTGCTGCTGGAGATCGCGAACCAGGTGCCGCGCGACCTGGCCTGGGTGCTGCGCGTCGATGGCCATGCCGACCGCACGCCGATCCGCGGCAGCGGACGCTTCGCCAGCAACTGGGAGCTGTCGGCGGCGCGGGCCATCGCGGTGGCGCAGCTGCTGATCGCCGAAGGCCTGCCGGCCAACCGCGTGGCGGCGGCCGCCTTCGGCGACACCCAGCCGCTCGACGACCGCGACACGGCGGAGGCGCTGGCGCGCAACCGCCGGATCGAAATGCGGCTGGAAGCGGCGCCGCGGTAGGGTGGCGCGGCGCGCGCGGCGGTTCCGTCGGCGGCTGATCCGTAGCACAAGGGGCGCCTCCAGACGCCCCGCCGGACGAGTCCCCCCCGCCATGGTCCCCACCCTCCATCTCGTCGACCACGCCCTGCTGTCGCACCGGCTGGCGGAGCTGCGCGACGTCGCCACCCCCTCCCCGCGCTTCCGCCGGCTGCTGGCCGAGATCGGCGCGCTGCTGACCATGGAGGCCACGCGCGGCCTGCCGGTGGCCACCCGCACCGTCACTACGCCGCTGACGCCGATGCAGCACGCCGTGCTGGCGGCGCCGGAGCCGGTGCTGGTGGCGGTGCTGCGCGCGGGCCTCGGGCTGATGGAAGGGGCGATGCAGGTGATGCCGGAAGCGCCCGTCGGCCATGTCGGGCTGGTGCGGGACGAGCACACGCTGCAGCCCAGCCAGTACATGCTGCGCATGCCGCCCGAGGTCACCACGCGCGGCGCCATCCTGTTCGACCCGATGCTGGCCACCGGCGGCAGCGCCGCGGCGGCGATCGCGCGGGTGAAGGAAGCCGGCGCGCCCGCGGTGCGCTTCGTCTGCGTGGTCGCCGCGCCGGAAGGGGTGGCGCGGCTGGCCGCGGCGCATCCGGACGTGCCGATCTACACCGCGGCGCTGGACGAGAAGCTGGACCACCGGGGGTTCATCGTCCCCGGCCTCGGCGATGCCGGGGACCGGTGCTTCGGGACGGAGGGGTAGGGGAGGCTTCGGCCGCCCCGGACGCCCGACCGGACCCCGCGCTGGGCTGGCCTGCCGCGGCCGGAGAGCGCGGCGCGGAAGGCGCCGGGCGTCGCGCCCTTCGCCGCGCGGAACCGGCGCGTCATGTGCGCCTGGTCGGCGAAGCCGCAGGCATCCGCCACCGCCGCGATCGACAGCTCCGCGGAGGCCAGCAGCCGCGCCGCCCGCTCGATCCGCAGGCCGAGCAGGAAGCGGTGCGGGCTTTCGCCCGTCGCCGCCCGGAACAGCCGGACGAGATGGAACCGGCTGACGCCGGCCACCGCGGCCAGCTCGTCGAGCTCGATGCGCCGCCCGACATGCGCGCGCATGTAGTCCACCACCCGCCGCACCCGCCGGTCATCGAACCGCCCCGCAGCGGCGCCGTCGCGCCGGGGCGCAGCCGCGCCGTGGTCGCGCAGCAGCTGGATCGCCATGGCGGTCGCGATGCTCTCGACCAGCCGGGATCCGCCGGGGCGGACGCCCTGCCTCAGCTCCTCGGCCATGGCGCCTGCCATGATGCGCAGCGCGGGGCTGTGCACGGCAAAGCTGTCGCGCAGCTCCGCGTGGGGGGGATGCACCAGGCCGGTCTCGGCGGCGGCGCGCTCGACCAGGCGGTGCGGCAGCCAGACATGCAGCACGCCGACCGGGCTGTCCCAGCGCCAGAGCGCGGGCTGGCCCATGACGGAGACCATGGTGGCGCCCGGGCCCTGCTCCGTCTCGTCGCGCCGGCCGCCGCGTGACTGGGGGAACCTGATCCGGCCGCCGGTCTGCACCAGCACCAGGTGATGGTCCACCGGCGGCGTGCGCAGCGTGCGCGGCGGCAGGGCGTCGAAGGCATCGACGACGGCGGCGGTTCAGCCGAGCCCGGCGCTCGACCAGCTCGGCAGCGGGAAAAGCTCCCGCACCTGTTCCGGCTCGACTGGCCGGCCCGCCTTGCCCAGACACGTCATGGCCGGCCTCTGCGCGAGCCGCCTTGCCGCAGCGGGGGCCAGGCTGCCGGCGCGGAGCGTAACGGGTCGGTGCCGCCGCCCGCCAACAATTCCGTTCAAGGGATCGGGGCAAGGCCGTGCAATCCCGCGGCCGCGCCCCGGCCTAGCTTCGGGGCGGGATGCGGATGAGGTTGGCGGTGAAGACGATCGTGCTGCTCCGGCCGGCGCCGACGACGGCACTGGCGGATCTCCAGGCCGTGCTGGTCGAGGAGGAGCGGGCGCTGTGGCGATCCCATTCGGCGGGCGAGGTGCGGGAGGTGCTGTACGACCTGTCGCATCCCGGCGCGGTGGTCCTGGTGCTGGAGACGGCGGAGGCCGGCGCCGCCCGCGCGATCGTCTCATCCCTGCCGCTCGTCCGCCGCGGCCTGCTCGAGCCGACGATCATCCCCACGCGGCCGCATGACCGCTTCGCCAACCTCTTTGCGGCGGAACACGCCTTCGCCCAGGAACTGCCCGTCGAATGGCGCTGAGACGTCCCGGGCGGGGCGGCTCTCGCACTCGCGCCGCGCACCGCCTTCCCTTCCACGTCCGCGTCGCGGCGGCTGCACCCGCCGCTGCCGCGTCCCCTTCAGCAGGAGCTGCATGATGAACCGCGACACCGCCTTCCCTGGCGCGAGCCACGTCCTGACCGCCGAGGCCTATGACTGGGCCGATTTCCCGATCCCCGGGCACACCGGCGGCCTGAAGGCCGTGTTCCTGAACCGCGACCTGCGGCTCGGGCCGATCATGGCGGCGATGCGGATGGAGCCCGGCGCGCGCATCCCCGCGCACTACCACGCGCGCACCACGGAGACCTTCCTG
>JAIYDD010000285.1 GCA_027487675.1 Acetobacteraceae bacterium
GGCAATGCGCGCCAGGGCTCGCTGCGTTCGCCGCAGTTCCGCAAGGGCGGCGTGGTGCACGGCCCGGTCGTGCGCAGCCACGAATACAGCCTGAACAAGAAGGTGCGGCGCCTGGGCCTGATCCATGCGCTGTCGGCCAAGCAGGCCGAGGGCAAGCTGGTGGTGCTGGACGCCGCCGCGGGCGCCGACGGGATGAAGACCTCGGCGGTGGCCGCGAAGCTGAAGGCGCTCGGCTGGACCTCGGCGCTGGTGGTGGATGCGACGGTGGATGTGGGCTTCGCGCGCGTCACCCGCAACCTGCCGCGGATCAACGTGCTGCCGACCATCGGCGCCAATGTCTACGACATCCTCCAGCACGATGTGCTGGCGGTGACGCGGGCCGGCGTCGCGGCGCTGACCGCACGCCTGAACGGCGAGGCGCCGAACGGCGAGACGGCGGAAGGGGAGAGCGCGGCATGAGTGCTGCCGAAGCAACCGCGCCCGGCCCGAAGCTTTCGGCCGAGCGCATGTACCAGGTGATCGTGTCGCCGGTGGTGACCGAGAAGGCGACCCGGCTGAACGAGCTCAGCCAGGTGACCTTCCGCGTCACGCTCGACGCCACCAAGCCCGAGATCCGGGAAGCGGTGGAGCGCCTGTTCGGCGTGAAGGTCGAGGCGGTGAACACGGTGGTGATGAAGGGCAAGACCAAGCGGTTCCGCGGCCGGGAAGGCAAGCGGACCGATTGGAAGAAGGCGATCGTGAAGCTGCAGGCCGGCCAGGCGATCGACCTCACGACGGGGCTTGCGTGACGCCATGTCCTTGAAGAACTTCAACCCGGTCACGCCGTCCCTGCGCGGGACGGTCCTGATCGACCGCTCCGAGCTGTGGAAGGGCAAGCCGGTCAAGGCGCTGACCGAAGGCCAGCATTCCTCGGGCGGGCGCAACAACCATGGCCGCATCACCAGCCGCTTCCGTGGCGGCGGGCACAAGCAGGCCTATCGCGTCGTCGACTTCAAGCGTCGCAAGTTCGACGTGGCGGCGACGGTGGAGCGGCTGGAATACGACCCCAACCGCACCGCCTTCATCGCGCTGCTGAAGTATGCGGATGGCGAGCTGGCCTACATCATCGCGCCGCAGCGCCTGAAGGCGGGCGACACGGTGGTGTCGGGCGCCAAGGGTGCCGACATCAAGCCGGGCAATGCGATGCCGCTGGCCAACATCCCGGTCGGCACGATCATCCACGCGATCGAGCTGAAGCCGGGCGCGGGTGCCAAGGTCGCGCGCTCGGCCGGCACCTTCGCGCAGTTGGTCGGCAAGGATGCGGGCTATGCGCAGATCAAGCTGATGTCGGGCGAGCTGCGGGTGGTGCGGGCGGAATGCATGGCGGCCATCGGCGCCGTGTCGAACCCCGACAACTCGAACCAGCAGATCGGCAAGGCCGGCCGCAAGCGGTGGATGGGCTTCCGCCCGCACAACCGCGGCGTGGTCATGAACCCGGTCGACCACCCGCATGGTGGTGGCGAGGGGCGTACCTCGGGCGGCCGTCATCCGGTCACGCCCTGGGGCAAGCCGACGAAGGGCGCGAAGACGCGCAGCAACAAGCGGACCGACCGGCTCATTGTCCGGCGCCGCAACGCGACGAAGGGCTGATCGGCCATGCCGCGCAGCGTCTGGAAGGGGCCGTTCGTGGACGGCTACCTGCTCAACAAGGCGGAGACCTCCCGGGCATCGGGCCGCAACGAGATCGTCAAGATCTGGTCGCGCCGCAGCACGATCCTGCCGCAGTTCGTCGGGCTGACCTTCGGCGTCTACAACGGGAAGAAGTTCATCCCGGTGCAGGTGACCGAGAACATGGTCGGCCACAAGTTCGGCGAGTTCTCGCCGACGCGCACCTTCAACGGCCATTCGGCCGACAAGAAGGCGAAGCGGGGCTAGTGGCATCATGAGCAAGCCGAAGCACGAACGTGGGCTGGCGGAGACGGAGGCGCAGGCGATCCTGCGCAACATCCGCGTCTCCCCGCGCAAGCTGAACCTGGTGGCGGGGCTGATCCGCGGCCGGCCGGCGGCCGATGCCGTGGCCACGCTGACCTTCGAGAAGCGCCGCATCGCGCAGACCGTGCGCAAGGCGCTGGAAAGCGCGATCGCGAACGCCGAGAACAACCACCAGCTGGACGTGGACCGCCTGGTCGTGACGCGCGCCGAGGTGGGGCGTTCGATCGTGATGAAGCGCTTCCACGCGCGCGGCCGCGGCCGTGCCTCGCGGGTCGAGAAGTGGTTCAGCCACCTCAAGATCGTGGTCGCGGAGCAGACGGTGCAGGCGCCGCAGCAGGAGGCCGCGTAACATGGGCCAGAAAGTCAATCCGATCGGCTTCCGGGTCGGCATCAACCGCACCTGGGACAGCCGCTGGTTCGCGGTGGACGACTATGCGGGCATGCTGCACGAGGACCTGAAGCTGCGGCGCACGCTGCGCGAGCGGCTGAAGGGCGCGGGCGTGTCGCGCGTGGTGATCGAGCGTCCGGCGAAGAAGCCGCGCGTGACGATCCATGCGGCGCGCCCCGGCGTCGTCATCGGCAAGAAGGGCGAGCAGATCGAGGTCCTGCGCAAGGACCTGGCGAAGATGGCCGGCGCCGAGGTGTCGCTGAACATCGTCGAGATCCGCAAGCCGGAGCTGGACAGCACGCTGGTGGCGGAAAGCATCGCGCAGCAGCTGGAGCGTCGCGTCGCCTTCCGCCGCGCCATGAAGCGCGCGGTGCAGTCGGCGATGCGCCTCGGCGCGCAGGGCATCCGGATCAACTGCTCCGGCCGTCTGGGCGGGGCGGAGATCGCGCGCCTAGAATGGTACCGCGAAGGCCGCGTGCCGCTGCACACGCTGCGCGCGGACATCGATTTCGGCACCGCGACGGCGAAGACGACCTACGGCACCTGCGGCGTGAAGGTCTGGATCTTCAAGGGCGAGGTGCTGGCGCATGATCCGATGGCGCAGGACAAGCGCGCCGCGGAACAAGCACCCCAGCGCTGACAGGTGATGTGAGATGCTTTCCCCGAAGCGCACCAAGTTCCGCAAGGCCCACAAGGGCCGCATCAAGGGCGTGGCCAAGGGCGGCTTCACGCTGAATTTCGGCGGCTTCGGCCTGAAGGCGCTGGAACCCGAGCGGGTGACGGCGCGGCAGATCGAGGCGGCGCGGCGTGCCATCACGCGCGCGATGAAGCGCCAGGGCCGCGTCTGGATCCGCATCTTCCCGGATGTGCCGGTCTCGACCAAGCCGGCCGAGGTCCGCATGGGCTCGGGCAAGGGCGCGCCGGAATACTGGGTGGCCCGCGTGAAGCCGGGCCGGATCATGTTCGAGCTGGACGGCGTCTCCAACGAGATCGCGCGCGAGGCGCTCGAGCTCGGCGCCGCGAAGCTGCCGATCAAGACCAAGATCGTGACGCGCCTCGGCGCGGCGCCGGAGGCGTGAGATGGCGCAGATGAAGGTGGCTGACGTGCGGGGCAAGTCCCCGGACGAGCTGAAGGAGATGCTGGTCGACCTCAGGAAGGAGCAGTTCAACCTGCGCTTCCAGCGGGCGACGGGCCAGCTTGAGGCGGTGGGGCGCATCCGCGAGGTGCGCCGGACCATCGCCCGGGTGAAGACGGTGATGTCCGAGCGCGACCGCGTTTCGGTCAAGGATCAGCGCGCCTCTGGCGCGACGGCGAAGTAAGGGGTTCCGGGCGATGCCGAGGCGCGTCCTCACGGGCCGGGTGGTCAGCGACAAGACCGACAAGACGGTGACCGTCCTTGTCGAGCGTCGCGTGATGCACCCGCTCTACAAGAAGTTCATCCGCCGCTCGAAGCGCTACGCGGCGCATGACGAGGCGAACCTGTGCAAGCAGGGCGACGTCGTGTCGATCGAGGAATGCCGCCCGATCAGCCGGACCAAGTCCTGGCTGGTGGTGGTGCGCAACGGCGAGCAGGTCTCCCGCCCCGAGGGCTTCGACGCCCCGATGGTGGCCGAGGCTTCGGCGCCGGCGGCAAACGAGGCGGCGGTCTGAGCCATGATCCAGGTCGAAGCGAATCTCGACGTCGCCGACAATTCCGGTGCGCGCCGCGTCCAGTGCATCAAGGTGCTGGGCGGCTCCAAGCGGAAGGTGGCGTCCGTCGGCGACATCATCGTCGTCTCCGTGAAGGAGGCGATCCCCCGCGCCAAGGTGAAGAAGGGCGAGGTGCATCGCGCCGTCATCGTCCGCACGGCCTTCCCCGTGCGGCGCATCGACGGCACCGCGATCCGCTTCGACGGCAACGCCGCGGTGCTGATCAACAAGCAGGGCGAGCCGATCGGCACCCGCATCTTCGGGCCGGTCGTGCGTGAGCTGCGCGCGCGCAAGTTCATGAAGATCATCTCGCTGGCGCCGGAGGTCCTGTAAGGCCATGGCCGCGAAGATCAGGAAGGGCGACAAGGTCCAGGTGCTGGCCGGTCGCGACAAGGGCAAGCGCGGCGAGGTGCTGCGCGTGATCCCGGACGAGGACCGCGCCCTGGTGCAGGGCGTGAACGTGGTGAAGCGGCACGAGAAGCCGCAGGGCATGAGCAAGCCCGGCGGCATCGTGGAGAAGGAAGCCCCGATCCACCTCTCGAACCTGGCGCTGCTCGACCCGAAGTCTGACAAGCCGACTCGCGTCGGCTTCACGACGCTCGAGGACGGCAAGAAGGTGCGGGTGGCGAAGGCCTCGGGCGAGGTGATCGACCGATGAGCGGGACGAAGAAGGGTGGCGCGCCGGCTGGCAAGGGCGGCGCGGCGCAAAAGAAGGGTGCCCCGGCCGGCAAGCCGGGCGCCGAGCAGCGCGCGTCCGGCGCCGGTGGCGGGCAGGGCATCGCGGCAAAGGCGGGTCCGGCCGCGGCCTCGCCGGCCGAGCAGCCGCGCCTGCGCCAGCACTACGAGGCGGTGGTGCGCAAGCGCCTCGTCGAGGAGTTCGGCTACAAGAACGCGATGGAAGTGCCGAAGCTCGAGAAGATCGTCATCAACATGGGCGTCGGCGAGGCCGCCGGCGACCAGAAGAAGCTCGACGCCGCGGTGGCCGAGCTGATGGCGATTGCGGGCCAGAAGCCGGTGAAGACCAAGGCGAAGAAGGCGATCGCGGGCTTCAAGATCCGGGAAGGCCAGGCGATCGGCTGCAAGGTCACGCTGCGCAAGGCGCGGATGTACGAGTTCCTGGACCGCCTGGTCACCATCGCGCTGCCGCGCGTGCGGGACTTCCGCGGCCTGCCGGGCACGAAGGGCTTTGACGGCCGTGGCAACTTCGCCATGGGCCTGAAGGAGCAGATCGTGTTCCCGGAGATCAACTACGACAAGGTCGACACGGTGCGTGGCATGGACATCCAGTTCGTGACCACCGCGAAGACCGACAAGGAAGCGAAGGCGCTGCTCAAGGCCTTCGACCTTCCCTTCCAGAACTGACCCCCATTGGAAAACCGCCGGCGCCTGGCGCCGGCAGGTTCCGGAGGATTATCGACGGCATGGCCAAGACCTCGGCGATCGAGAAGAACAAGCGTCGGGAGCAGCTGTCGAAGCTGCACCGGTCGAAGCGTGGCGCCCTGAAGGCGGTGGTCATGGACCGCGACCGCCCGGTGGAGGAGCGCTTCGAGGCGACGCTGAAGCTCGCGCAGCTGCCGCGCAACGGGGCGAAGGTGCGCGTGCGCCTGCGCTGCGAGCTCACCGGCCGCCCGCGCGGCAATTATCGCAAGTTCAAGTTGTGCCGGAACCAGCTCCGCGAGCTGGCGAGCACGGGGCAGATCCCCGGGCTCACCAAGGCCAGCTGGTAAGGAGGCCGCGGAATGTCCGTGTCCGATCCGCTGGGTGACATGCTCACCCGCATCCGCAACGCCCAGCGTTCGCGGCAGAGCCGCTGCGTGGCCCCTGCCTCCAAGCTTCGGGAGAACGTGCTCGAGGTGCTGAAGCGCGAGGGCTACATCCGCGCCTTTGCGACCGAGGAGCTGCGCCCCGGCATCCGCCAGATCCGCATCGAGCTGAAGTATTCGGAAGGCGAGCCCGCCATCAAGGAGATCAACCGCATCTCCAAGCCCGGCCGGCGCGTCTATGCGAAGATCGCGGAGCTGCCGAAGGTCTATAACGGCCTCGGCATTTCCATCCTGTCCACGCCGAAGGGCGTGATGAGCGACCATGAGGCCCGCACCGCCAATGTCGGCGGTGAAGTCCTCTGCCGCGTGTTCTGACGGGGGAACGGCAGATGTCGCGCGTCGGCAAGTATCCGGTCCCGGTTCCCGCGGGCGTCCAGGTGGCGCTGCAGGGCCGGACCGTCGTGGCCAAGGGCAAGCTTGGCGAGTTGAAGCTCGACCTGACCGAGATGGTCGACGTCACGGTCGAAGGGGCGCAGGTTGCCGTCAAGCCGCGCGGCGAGGATCGCCAGTCGCGGATGATGTGGGGCACCACGCGCAGCCTGATCGAGGGCATGGTGAAGGGCGTCTCCACCGGCTTCACGAAGTCGATGGAGATCACCGGCACCGGCTACAAGGCGGCGGTGCAGGGCAAGGACCTGGTCCTGAACCTGGGCTACAGCCACGAGATCCGCTACCCGATCCCGTCCGGGATCAAGATCACCTGCGAGAAGCCGACCTCCGTGAAGGTGGAGGGTTCGGACAAGCGCCAGGTGGGCCAGGTGGCGGCGGAGATCCGGGCGTTCCGCGGCCCCG
Organism: Acetobacteraceae bacterium; assembly: GCA_027487675.1. Taxonomy (GTDB): domain Bacteria; phylum Pseudomonadota; class Alphaproteobacteria; order Acetobacterales; family Acetobacteraceae; genus Falsiroseomonas. Next base: position 6,665 of record JAIYDD010000285.1, read on the forward strand.
AGCCCTACAAGGGCAAGGGCGTGCGCTACGACAACGAGGTGATCCTCCGGAAGGAGGGTAAGAAGAAGTGATGGCCGACAAGCTTGCATTGCAGGCGCGCCGCCGCTCGCGGCTGCGCTACCAGCTGAAGCTGAAGAGCGGGGGCCGTCCGCGGCTGTCCGTCTTCCGTTCCGGCAAGCACATCTACGCGCAGGTGATCGACGACAGCCAGGGCCGCACCGTGGCCGCGGCGTCCTCGATCGAGAAGCCGATGCGCGAGGAGCTGAAGACCGGCGCCGACAAGGACGCGGCGACGCGGGTCGGCAAGCTGGTGGCGGAGCGTGCGCTCGCCGCCGGCGTCACCATGGTGGTGTTCGATCGCGGCCCGTATCTCTACCACGGCCGCGTGAAGGCGCTCGCGGAGGCTGCCCGCGAGGGCGGCCTCTCGTTCTGAGGAGTTCGGCAATGGCCAGGGGACCCATGGGCGGCGGCGAGGGCGGTGGCGAGGGCGGTGACCGCCGTCGCGGCCGCGGCCGCGACCGTGACCGCGACCAGCGTCAGGAGCGGCAGGAAGGCGACGAGCTCAAGGACAAGCTCGTCACCATCAACCGCGTCGCCAAGGTGGTGAAGGGCGGCCGTCGCTTCAGCTTCGCGGCGCTGGTCGTCGTCGGCGACCAGAAGGGCCGCGTCGGCTGGGGCGCGGGCAAGGCGCGCGAGGTGCCGGAGGCAATCCGCAAGGCGACGGAGCGTGCCAAGCGCGGCATGATCCGCGTGCCGATGAAGGAAGGCCGCACGCTGCACCACGACGTCATCGGCGAATACGGCGCCGGCCGGGTGATCCTGCGCGCGGCGCCCGCCGGCACCGGCATCATCGCCGGCGGCCCGATGCGCGCGGTGTTCGAGACGCTGGGCATGGGCGATGTCGTGGCCAAGTGCACCGGCTCGACCAACCCGCACAACATGGTCAAGGCGACCTTCGCGGCGCTGACGCGCTGCACGAGCCCGCGCGCGGTGGCCGCTCGCCGTGGCAAGAAGGTCTCGGACATCCTGGGTCCGCGCAAGGACGAGGCGGCGGAGGCGGCGAATGTCTGAGGCGCCGAAGAAGACCGTGAAGGTCGTGCAGATCCGCTCCGTGGCCGGCCGCCTGCCGGGCCAGCGCGAGACGCTGATCGGCCTTGGCCTGAACAAGATCCGCCGCGAGAGCGTGCTGGAGGACACCCCGGCCGTGCGCGGCATGATCCGCAAGGTCGCGCACCTGGTGCGGGTCGAGGAATAACGCGATGAAGCTCAACGAGATCCGCGACAACGACGGCGCGCGGCCGAAGTTCAAGCGCATCGGCCGTGGCATCGGCTCCGGCAAGGGCAAGACCAGCGGCCGCGGCGTGAAGGGCCAGAAGGCGCGCACCGGCGTCTCGCTCAACGGCTTCGAGGGTGGCC
>JAIYDD010000009.1 GCA_027487675.1 Acetobacteraceae bacterium
GCCACCTGGCCGGTGAAGCGGCAATCGAGGTCGAGCGTCACCGCGCGGCGGATGTTGCCCGGCACGCTGCACCACAGCCCGGCATAGGCCGCCGCCTGGTCGATCAGCGACAGCATCACGCCGCCATGCACGATGCCCGAGCGGTTCAGGTGCCGCCGGTCCGCCAGGCAGCCGACGCGCGCGAAGCCGTCCTGCCAGTCCAGCAGCTCGAGGCCGAGCAGGTCGTGGAAGGGCGCGCCGTTCGGGTCGGCGGCGGGAGCGGCGCTGTCGGTCATCGGGCGGCGATGCCGCGCGGGCGCGCCGAGGTCAAGCGCGCCGGGGCCGGGGTTGGGCGGGCGCGTCAGATCGCCAGGTTCTGCACCGCTTCCTCGAGCTCCTGGAAGGTCGGCATGTGGTGGCTCGGCACCATCTTGCGGCCGGTCTCCACCGCCACCTGGGGCGCGTTGCCGTGCAGATGGGCGACGAGGACGGCGCGGATCACTTCGAGATACTTCGATTCCTCCTCGACCACGCTCTTCAGCCGCGCGGCGAGCGGCCCGACCAGGCCATAGGCCAGCAGCACGCCGAGGAAGGTGCCGACCAGCGCGCCGCCGATCATCTTGCCGAGCACCGCCGGCGGCTGGTCGATCGAGCCCATGGTCTTGATGACGCCGAGCACGGCGGCGACGATGCCGAGCGCGGGCAGGCCGTCCGCCATGGTCTGCAGCGCGTGGGAGGCGTGCAGCTCCTCCTCCTTGATCTTCTTGAGCTCGCGCGCCATCACGTCCTCGACCTGGTGCGGGTCGTCGGCGTTCATGCCGATCATGCGCAGGTAGTCGCAGATCAGCGCCACCGCGTGGTGGTCGGCCTTGATCTTCGGGAATTTCTGGAAGGCCGGGCTTTCGTCGGGCTTCTCGATGTGCGGCTCGAGCGCCATCGCGCCCTTCTGCTGGGCGAGGCGGACGAAGAAGTAGAGCAGCGACAGCATCTCGATGTAGTCGGCCTTGTGGTACTTGCCGCCCTTCAGGATCTTCCCGAAGCCGCCCAGCGTATGCTTGATGTCGTGCATGCTGTTGGCCATCAGGAAGGCGCCGGCCGCGGCGCCGCCGATCATCATCATCTCGAAGGGCAGCGCGCCGATGATGATGCCGAACTTGCCGCCGGCGATGGTGTAGCCGCCGAACACCATCACCAGCAGGAAGACGAAGCCGACGATCGACATCATGGCGCGGCGGCCCCCTCGGCCGGCGCCTGGCGCAGCAGAGTGATGGAGACACGGCGGTTCGCCGCCGCCAGCGGCTGGTCGGCGAGCAGCGGCTGGCGGTCGGCATGGCCCGCCACGCTGACCATGCGCGCCTCCACCAGCCCGCCTTCGGCCAGCAGCCGTCGCGTGGCGTTCGCGCGTTCCGCCGAGAGATCCCAGTTCGAGCGGTCCGTGCCGCCGCGGAAGGGCGTGGCGTCGGTGTGGCCGGCGATGGCGACCTGGTTCGGCAGCCGCGCCGTCACCTGCGCGACGCGGGCGATCAGCGCGCGGGCGCGGTCGTTCGGCGCGGCGCCGCCCAGGGCGAACATCGGCTGGCGGTCGGCATCCAGCAGCTGGATGCGGAGCCCCTCCTGCACCTGCTCGACCACCAGCTGGCGCGCCAGGTCCGCCAGGCCGGGGTCCTCGGCGACGATGCGGCGGATCTCCTCGGCCGCGCGGTCGAAGGCTTCGCGTTCGCGCCGGGCGGCCTCGGCGCGCAGCTCCCCGTCCGAGAGGCTGCGCGCATCGGCCACCCCGGCGCGGGGGTCCTGCTGGCCGGCGCGCGCATCGGGGCGGGCGGTGGCAACGCGGCGCGGATCGGCGTCCTCGTCCTCGCCCTCCGGGCCGTCGCGCATCGGCACGGGGCGGGCGACGATCTCGCTGTCGTCCTCGGTTTCCACGTCGGGCAGCACGGGCAGCGGGCCGCGTTCCAGGCGGATGGCGCCGGTGGTCTGCGTCATGCGCCCGTCCTCGTTCGGCGTGCGGCCGCCGAAGGGCTGGCCGGAGCCGGTCTGCGACTGGCCCATCACGTTGGTCGGCGCGAAATAGTCGGCGATGCCGCGGCGCTGTTCCTCGGTGGTCGCGTTCAGCAGCCACATCAGCAGGAAGAAGGCCATCATCGCCGTGACGAAGTCGGCATAGGCGACCTTCCACGCGCCGCCGTGATGGCCGTGGCCGCCTTCCTCGATCTTCTTCAGGACGATCGTCGCCCCGGCGTTCTTGCCTTTTGCCATGGCTCCCGTGCCGGCTTCCGGGCGGGAAATGCGGCCGCGCTGGTTAAGGCACCGTGTCGGCGTGGCGAGGCCGGCGCCGGCCGGCCTTGCGACGGGTGGTCCCCGCGCGCGCGGGGCGCTTGCGACCGCGAGGCGGAAGCCGGCGCCCGGCCCGCGCGCGCCCTGGGCCTGGGCGCAATGGGCCGGCGCGGCGAAGGGGGTGAGCCGCCGGGCCGTAGCGCGGGGCAGCGCCCCGCCGGGCCGTCCCTATTCCGCCGCCTGCACCGCCCCGCCATCGATCGCGAATTCGGGCACCAGACGCCCGAGTTCCGCCAGCGCCGCCGCCGTCGCGCCGCGGCGGCACAGCAGGGCCAGCCCGTCGATCGCGCGGCCGACTTCCGCGGCATCCGCCGTGCGCGGGGTGGCGACCAGCAGGCCGGGGAAGGCGGTGGCGCGCGGCGGTTCCTGGCCGTGGAACAGCTCCTCGAACAGCTTCTCGCCGGGGCGGAGCCCGGTGAAGCGGATCTCCACATCCTCGTCCGGGCGCAGGCCGGCGAGCCGGATCATGCGGCGGGCGAGCTCCACGATCTTCACCGGCGCGCCCATGTCGAGCACGAAGATCCCGCCCTCCTTCAGCTCCGGCACGCCGGCCTGGCCGCCGAACCAGGGCAGGCCGGCGGCACCGGCGACGCTGGCCTGCAGCACCAGCCCCACCGCCTCGCGCACCGTCATGAAGTAGCGGCGCATGTCGGGGTGGGTGACGGTCAGCGGCCCACCGCGTTCCAGCTGGCGGCGGAACAGCGGCACCACGCTGCCGGTGGAGCCCAGCACGTTGCCGAAGCGCACGGTGACCAGGCGCATGCCGCCCGCCGTCGCGTCGTCGATCCGGGCGGCGCGGTCGAGGGCCTGGCAGTACATCTCCGCCAGCCGCTTGGAGGCGCCCATCACGCTGGTCGGGTTCACCGCCTTGTCGGTGGAGACGAAGACCATCAGCGCGCAGCCCGCCCGCCGCGCCGCGTCCGCCACGATGCGGGTGCCGAGCGCGTTGGTCAGCAGCCCTTCCAGCGGGTCGCTTTCCACCATCGGCACGTGCTTCAGCGCGGCGGCATGGAAGACGAAGTCGGGGCGCAGCTCCTCGAACAGGCGGCGGATGCGCGGCTCGTCGCGGATATCGGCCAGCACGGCGCGGCGCGGGATGTCCGGGTGGCGTTCGCGCAATTCCAGCTCGATGCCGTAGAGCGCGTATTCGCCGTGGTCGAGCAGCGTCAGCGTCGCGGGGCCGAGCGCGGCCAGCTGCCGCGCCAGCTCGCCGCCGATGGTGCCGCCGGCGCCGGTGACCAGCACGCGGCGCCCCTGCACCAGGCGCGCCATGCCTTCGCGGTCGAGCGGCAGCTGCGGGCGGTCGAGCAGGTCCTCGATCTCGATCGGGCGCAGCGAGAGGCCCGGGGCGGCGCCCGGCGCGGCGCCGGCGGCGGCGCGGGGTTCCTCGGCCGCGGCGGGGGCCAGCAGCGTGGCGGAAGGCGCGCGGCGCACCGGCACGCCATGCGCCTCCGCCGCGTCCAGCAGCGCGCGCAGCGCTTCCCCCTGCAGCGCGGGCGCGGCGAGCACCACCAGGGCAGGCGGATGCCCCTCGGCGCGCATGGCGTCCAGCACGGCGGGCAGCTCCTCGGCGGTGCCCAGGATGGGCAGGCCCTGGATGCGGCGGCCGGACTGGCGGTCGTTCACCGCGACGATGCCGGCCACGCGGTAGGGCGGCGCGCGTTCCTGCGCGAGCGCCCGGATGAACAGGTCGGCACCTTCCGCCGTGCCCACCAGCAGCACCGGCTGGCCATAGGCCATGGCGCGCGTGCCCTGGCGCAGCCGCGCCACCGCGCGCGGCGCGGCCAGCATCGCCGCCAGCACCAGCGCGTGCAGCACGGGGAAGCCCGGATTGGCGGGCCGCCAGGCGCCGGCGACGTGCAGCGCCACCCACAGCGCCGCGGCGGCGGCGGCGGCGGCGGCGACGGTCGCCATCAGGTCGCGCAGCGAGGCGAAGCGCCAGTATTGCCGCGGCAGCCCGCCCGCCCAGCCCGCCAGCAGCAGTGCCGCCGCGCTGGCCGGCAGCGCCAGCGCCCACCAGGCGGCGGGTGGCGCCTGCCCCGGCGCCGCCAGCCACACCGCCACCGGCACCGCGAGCGACGCGACCAGCGCGTCCAGCCCGAGGCTCGCCAGGATGCGTCGCCTTGCGGTTGCAGACATGCGGATCTTGTATCGCCTCATGCGCGTGTTGCCAAAGCTCCTTGTGCGCCGCGCCCCGGATTTCCCGCTGCGGATACGCCCGGGTCGGCGCACCGGTCGCTCAACGTCTGCGTGCGCGAAGCGGGCCGGCCGGCCGGCGCGCGGCCCCGCCGCGCAGCGCCGGCCGCGCGGCGGGGTCGGCGGCGGCGGCGCGCCATGCGATAAGCGCCGCCCGGACAGGCAGGAGGGACCGCGATGGCGCAGCAGCAGACCGAGGGCCGCCTCGTGATCGGCACGAAGCGCTATTCCTCCTGGAGCCTGCGCGGCTGGCTCTGCGTGCGGATGGCCGGGCTGGCGGTGGAGGAGGTGGTCGTGCCGCTCGCCGGCGGCGGCGGGACGGAGGCGATCAGGGCCATCTCCCCCAACGGCATGGTCCCCTACCTGGAACACCGCGGCGCGCGGATGTGGGAGAGCCTGGCGATCGCGGAATATTGCGCGGAGCACGCGACCGGCCTGTGGCCCGCCGATCGCGTGGCGCGAGCCACCGCGCGCGCCGTCGCCTGCGAGATGCATGCGGGCTTCCGGGAGCTGCGGATGGCGATGCCGATGAATCTCGGCCGGAGCTTCCCGGGCCTCGGGCGCACGCCCGGGTGCCTGGCCGACATCGCGCGGGTGGAGGCGATCTGGGCGGAGTGCCTCGCGGCCCATGGCGGGCCCTTCCTGTTCGGCAGGGAGTTCACGCTGGCGGATGCGATGTACGCCCCGGTCGTCACGCGCTTCCTGACCTGGCAGCCGGAACTGACCGCCACGACCCACGCCTATTGCGCGGCGGTGCGCGCGCATCCGCTGGTGGCGCGCTGGTACGACGACGCGGCGGCCGAGCCCGCCGACTGGCTGCTGCCCAAGTACGAGAGCCCGGCCGGCACATGAGCCACGCGCTGGCCCTCGACCATGTCGGGCTCTGCGCGCGCGATCCCGCGCCGCTCTGGGCGGCGTGGGAGAGGATGGGCTTCTGCCTCTCCCCCGTCGCGCAGCAATCCGGCCGCCGCACGCCGGACGGCCCCGTCGAGCCCTTCGGCAGCGGCAACCGCTGCGCCTTCCTCCGCCACGGCTATGTCGAGCTTCTGGGCATCCTGGACGCGACGCTGTTCGCCAACGGCCTCGACCGCTTCCTGGCGCGGCACGAGGGCGCGCATGTCCTGGCGCTCGGCATGGACGATGCGGAGGCCAACCTGGCCCGGCTGCGCCGCGGCGGCCTCGACATCCCCGGCATCGCCTGGCTGCAACGCCCGGTCGAGCCCGGCGGGCCCATCGCGCGCTTCGCCCGCCTGCCCTTCCCCGACGCGCCGGAAGGCCGGGTGCAGCTGGTGCAGCACCTGACGCCCGAGCTGGTCTGGGACCCGCGCTGGATGGGCCATGCGAACGGGGCGGAGGCGCTGGAGGCCGCGATCCTGGTCTCGGCCGAGCCCGCCGCCGCCACCGCCCGCCTGTCGCGCCTGGCGGGACTGCCGGCGGAGCCCGACCCGCTGGCGGGCTTCCGCATCCGCCTGCCCGGCCGGGCAGGCGCCGCCGGCCCGCATTCGCCTGCGATGGAGACCACGCTGCGCATCCTGCCGCCCGAGGCGCTGCCGCGCGCCCTGCCCGGCATCGAGGCCCCCGGCCTGCCCTTCCTGGCCGGGATGGTGCTGCGCACCGCCGACGGCGCCGCGGCCGCCCGCGCCGTGCTGGCCGGGCTGCCGCTGCGCGACGCCCCCGGCGGCGGCGTGATGGTGCCGCCCGAGGCCGCGGGCGGCTGCGCGGTGGTCTTCGCATGACCGCCGCCGGAGGCCGGGAAACGGACGGGCCGGCGGCGCCCGCCACCGGAGAGGCCGATCGGATGCACGGCCATCCGCCCCCCCGCCACGCCGCCGCGATCGCCAGGTCGCTGCGCACCTACTACGCCCCCGGCCGCGCCGCGGCGCTGGATGCCTTCCTCGCCCGCTTCCTCGGCCCCGGGGAGACCGGCTTCGACATCGGCGCGCATGTCGGCGACCGCACGGCCAGCTTCCGGCGCCTGGGCGCCCGCGCGGTGGCGGTGGAGCCGCAGCCGCGGCTGGCGCGCCTGCTGCGCCTGCTGTTCCACCGCGACCCGGGCGTGGTGCGCATCGCCGCCCTGGTCGGCGCGGCGCCGGGCGAGGCGGTGCTGCGCGTCAACACCGCGAACCCGACCGTCGCCACCGCCTCCGACGCCTTCGTCGCGGCGGCGGCGGGCGCGCCGGGCTGGGAAGGCCAGGTCTGGGACGGCGCGCTGCGCCTGCCGGTTACCACGCTGGATGCGCTGGCGGCGGCGCATGGCCGGCCGGACTTCGTGAAGATCGACGTGGAGGGCTACGAGGCGGTGGCGCTGTCGGGCCTCGGCTTCGCGCCGCGGACGCTGTCCTTCGAGTTCACCACCATCCAGCGGGAGGTGGCGCAGGACTGCCTCGCCCGGCTGTCGGCGCTGGGCTACGGCGCCTTCAACGCCTGCCTGGGCGAGGCGATGGACTTCGCCCACCCCGCGCCGCTCGGCGCCGCGCCGATGGCGGCCTGGATCGCCGGCCTGCCGCACGCGGCCAATTCCGGCGATGTCTATGCCAGCCTGGAGCCGGCGCGGGTGGCCGGGTGATGCCGGCCGGCGCCGCCGGCGATCCGCCGGCGGCCGGGCGCGCGCATGCGGCGAAGCCGGGCGACGCGCCGGCGCCTGAGGGCGGGACCGCCCCGGCGACCGCGCCGCCCGGCAGGGCAGGGCCGCCGCTGGCGGATTGTTGCGGTCGCGCATGACTTGCCGCCGCCGCATGCCGCCGGCATGAGGCGCCGCGCATGCTGCCCTCCGCCGCCCTGACGCATCTCGGCTTCGCCGCCGCGCTCGCGCTGCTTTCGGCGCTGACGGTGCGCGGCATGGTGGCGGCGGCGATCCTCGACCGGCCGAATGCCCGCAGCGAGCATGCCAGCCCGACGCCGCGGGGCGGGGGCGTCGGGCCGGTGGTCGCCTTCCTGGCCGGCATGCTGGCGCTGTTCCAGCTGGCCGAGTTCGCCCGCATCGCCGACCCGCAATTCCTGGGCGTGATCGCCGCCGCGGTGGCGATCGCCGGCGTGGGCCTGGCCGACGACGTGCGCAGCCTGCCGGCCACGCTGCGGCTGCTGGCGCAGCTCGGCGCGGCGCTGGTGGCGGTGGCGTCGGGCCTGGTGGTCACGCGGGTCGAGATCCCCTGGACGGGCGGGATCGAGCTCGGCTGGCTCGGCGTGCCGCTGACGCTGCTCTGGATCGTCGGCTGCACCAATGCGGTGAACTTCATGGACGGGCTGGACGGGCTGGCGGGCGGCACGCTGCTTGTGGCCGCCGCCGCCCTGGCCGCGATCGCGGCGATGCAGGGCGGCTGGTTCGTCTATGCCGCCTCGCTGTTCCTGGCCGCGGGGCTGGCCGGCTTCCTGCCCTTCAACCTGCATCCCGCGCGCATCTTCCTGGGCGATGTCGGCAGCCAGTTCGCGGGCTTCGTGCTGGCCGTGCTGGCGGTGGCGGCCGCGCGCTTCGATGCGCAGCAGCTGTCCTTCCTGATCGTGCCGCTGCTGATGTTCGGGCTGCTGTTCGACGCCGGCTTCACCCTGGCGCGCCGGGCGCTGATGGGCGAGCGGCTGGCCGAGGGCCACCGGACGCATCTCTACCAGCTGGCCCAGCGGGCGGGGATGGGCGTGGGCGCGGTGGCTGCGCTGCACTGGGCCTTCGCGGCCTTCCACGCGCTGCTGGCGCTGCTGTTCCTGGCGCTGGCGCCGCCATGGAAGCCGCTGGTCGTGCTGCCGGCGCTGGCGGTGCAGCTCTGCTGGCTGGCGCATGTCGCCCGGCTGGTCGGCGCCGCGCGCATCGGCTGGCGCTGAGCCGGGGCGCGGCGCGCGTCGCGGGCCGCGGGCCGCCGGGGGTCCCGCCCGCCGGCGAGCGCAGGTCAATGCAGCTGCTGGCGCAGCTCCTCCACCAGGCCGCGCACCCGGGCCGATTGCGGCCCGTCCGGCGACAGCGCCAGGAAGCGTTCCAGGTGCTGGATGGCGGCGGCGATCTGGCCGATGCGCTGGTGCATCAGCCCGGCTTCCCGCCACAGCGGGGCGGCATCGGGGGCGAAGCGCAGCATGTCCGCGGTGCAGCCCAGCGCGCCTTCGAGGTCGCCGTCGCGCAGGCGGCGCAGCTTGATGTTGTTCTGCAGGCGCAGCAGCACGGCGCGCTTGCCCATCGGCGCCATGGCGCCGGGGCCGAGCTCCGCGCGGTCTCCCGCCACGCGCTTCAGCAGGGCGCGAAGCTCCCGCGCCTCCAGCGCCGTGCCGCCGGCGAAGACGTCCACCACCACCTGGCCGCGGCCCGAGAGTGCCACCAGGAAATGGCCGGGGAAGTCCACGCCATGCGCTTCCCACCCCGCCGCCTCCGCCGCGTGCAGCCAGAGAATGCCGAGCGCCACGGGCAGGCCGCGGCGCCGCTCGGCCACCTTGATCAGGTTGGCGTTGGAGAGGTCGTCATAGGTCTCGGCATCGCCGGCATAGCCGAAATCGGCGTGCAGCAGCCCGGCGAGCACGGCGCGGCGCCGCGCGAGGTTGCCGGCATCGGCCTCCGCGTCGTCCGCGGCGGCCTGCACGGCGGCGCGGGCGATGTCGGTCAGGTGCGCGGCCGCGGCGCGCCAGTCCGCGACCGGCGCATCGACGCGGGCGAGCTGCAGCGCGAGTGCCGCGATGTCCAGCTCCTCGTCGGGCAATTGGCCGGCCGCCTCGAGCGCGGCGCGGGCCTCGGCCAGCGGGTCCGTCATGGCGGGGACGTCGCGCTTCGGCGCGCCGCGGTCAAGCCTCCGCGCGGGGGACCATGCGGCCGATCCGCCGTCCGCCGAAGATGTGGACGTGGAAATGCGGCACTTCCTGGCCGCCATCCTCGCCCATGTTCGACAGGATGCGGTAGCCGCCCTCCTCCAGGCCGAGGCTGCGCGCCACCAGGCCGACGGCGCGCCAGAAGCCGGCGATCTCGGCATCGGTCGCGTTGGCGGTGAAGTCGGCGACCGAGACATAGGCGCCCTTGGGGATCACCAGCACATGCACCGGCGCCTGCGGGGCGATGTCGTGGAAGGCGAGCGCATGGTCGTCCTCGTGCACGCGCTTGCAGGGGATCTCGCCGCGCAGGATGCGGGCGAAGACGTTGCTGGGATCGTAGGGCGGCAGGCCGGTCACGCGCATCGGGGTCGGGTCCCTGTCCGGATGGGGCGCCCGGTTCTCGCCGGGCGGCGGCGGGCGCGCAAGGCGGGCGCGGCGCTCAGCCGGCGCGGCGCGCTCGGCGCAGCGCCAGCAGAAGCAGCAGCGCCGCCGCCGCCGGCACCGCGACCGGCGCCTTGGCAAGCGCGAACAGCAACGGCAGCGCCGAGGCCGCCAGCAGGCCGAGCGGCTCCCCGGGCAGGAAGCCGTCCCGCAGCCCGGCGCGGGCCAGGAAGGCCGCCGCCATGGCCAGCAGCGCCGCATCCGCCACGAAGGCATAGGGCGTGACGAGCAGGCCGGCGGCGATGGCGGCGGCCGCGCGCGCCTCGGCCGGGCCGCCCGCCCCGCGCCGCCACAGCGACAGCGCCGCCGCCGCGGCGGCGAGGGCCGCCGCCGCGTGCAGCGCCACCGCGAGGGCCTGGCTGCCGGTCCCGTGCAGCACCGCGCCATGCACCGAGCAGGCCGGCTCCGCGCCGCCGAAGTAGATGTCCCCCGTGGTGCCGATCGAGAACAGGAAGGCCAGCCACGCCTCCGCGCCGAACAGCAACAGGGACAGGGCCGCCATCGCCAGCGTCGTCGCCGCGGCGGCCAGGAAGCTGCGCCAGTGCCCGCCGGCGGCGAGCAGCAGCGGGAAGAGCAGGCCGAGATGCGGCTTGTAGGTCAGCAGGCCGAGCAGGATGCCGGCCAGGACCGGCCGCCGGTCGATCAGCGCCAGGCAGAGGCCGAGAAGCCCCGCCGCCAGCAGGCCGCTCTGGCCCAGCCAGACGCAGAACAGCGTGGCGGGGGCGGCGAAGCCGAGGGGCACCGCGGCCGGGTGCCCGAAGGCGCGCCACAGGCCGAGCGCATAGACCGCGGCGGTCCCGGCGATCCAGGTCGCGAAGGCCACCGCATAGGGAAGGGCCGAGAGCGGCGCCATCACGAGGAAGAAGGTCGGCGGGTTCAGCCAGCCGCCGGTGCCCGGCCCGCCCGCCGCACGCTGCAGGTCGAGCAGCACGCCCCAGTCATAGGCCTGCGCCGCCTCCCCCGCACGCGCCAGCCCGCCGGCGACGTAAAGCGGGACGAAATCAATGCCGGCCAGCCCGCCATCGGCCAGCACCGGCCATGCGCCCAGCTGGACGAGGCGGAGCAGGATCGCGGCGTAGACGGCGCAGAGCAGCGACGCCGGCAGCCAGGCGTACAGGGACACCCGCGGCGGCGGCGCGTCGCGGCGGGGCTCCCGCCCGGCATCGCCTGGCGGCGCGCCGGTCACGGCAGCTTGGTGGTCTGCGCCGCGCGGACGATCGCCTTGGGCCGCGCCGCCTTCTCCGCGATGCCGGACAGGCCCTGGCGGCGGGCGAGTTCCGCCCAGACCTCCTCCGGCCGGATGCCGGCATCCACCCAGACGACGACGAGGTGGTAGAGCAGGTCGGCGCTTTCCAGGATGGTGGCGGCGCGGTTGCCCTGCGTCGCCTCGATCACGCATTCCACCGCTTCCTCGCCCAGCTTCTGGGCGACCTTGGGCGTGCCGCGCGCCAGCAGCCTTGCGGAATGCGAATGCTCGGTGTCGCCGGCGACGCGCCGCGCCTCCACCGTCTGCCACAGCGCGTCCAGGATCGCGGCTTCCGCCCCGGCCACCGCGAAGGGGGTCATGGCGCCGGCGGCGACATCGGCCGCGCGCCGGGCCGGCGGGGCTTCCGGCGCGGGGAGTCCCGGGGGCAGGGGCAGCTTCGCTTCGCGCCGCAGCGACTTCTTCTTGGCCTTGGGGCCGGGCTTCGCCGGGGGCTTGCCGTCCTTCGCCATCAGGCTGCCTCCGCCAGCGGCCGCACCGGCAGCCCGGCCGCGGCCAGCGCCGCCTTGGCCTCGGCGATGCGCATCTCGCCATAGTGGAAGACGCTGGCGGCCAGCAGGCCGGTCGCGCCGACCCGCGCACCGTCCACGAAATGCGCCGCCGTGCCGACGCCGCCGGAGGCGACGATGGGCAGGCGCACCGCCGCCCGCACCGCCCGCAGCAGGTCGAGGTCGAAGCCCTGCTTGGTGCCGTCGCGGTCCATCGAGGTCAGCAGGATCTCCCCCGCGCCGCGCGCCTCGGCCTGGCGGGCCCAGGCCACCGCGTCCACGCCGGTCGGGCGGCGGCCGCCATGGGTGAAGATCTCCCACCGCCCCTCCGCCACGCTTCGGGCGTCGATGGCCACCACGATGGCCTGGCTGCCGAAGGCCTCGGCGCCGGCGGTGACCAGCGCGGGGTCGGCGATGGCGGCGGAATTGACCGAGACCTTGTCGGCGCCGGCCAGCAGCAGCCTGCGCATGTCCTCCACGCTCCGCACCCCGCCGCCGACGGTGAGCGGGATGAAGACCTCGGCGGCGGTGCGGGAGACGACGTCGTACATCGTGTCGCGGTTCTCATGCGTCGCGCCGATGTCGAGGAAGGTGATCTCGTCCGCGCCTTCGCGGTCATAGGCGCGGGCCTGTTCCACCGGGTCGCCGGCGTCGCGCAGCGCCACGAAGTTCACGCCCTTGACGACGCGGCCGTCCTTGACGTCCAGGCAGGGGATGACGCGCAAGGCCAGCACCGGGGGCACTCCCAGGCGGACGGAGGGTCCGGTTTTCGGATCGGCGCGCGATGCTGCGCCGCGGCACGCTGATTGCGCCGGGCCCGCCGGGCGGTCAAGCGATGTTGCGCGCCCCGGCCGGGGCCGGGCGCGCGCCGGGGGTCACTCGCGCGGCGGGGCCTCCGGCGCGGCGGCACCGGGCACCTGCGTGCTGCCCTCGGCGCGGTCGCGCTGCAGCGCGGCGCGGGCCAGCAGCATCAGCGTGACCGGCGTGGTGACGACGACGACGGCGGCGATCAGCACCTCGTGCAGCACCGGCCGCGTCTGCAGGACCGTGAAGAACAGCATGGAGCCGGCCAGGATCGCCCCGATGCCGAGCGTGGTGGCGAGCGTCGGCGCGTGCAGCCTCTCGTAGAAGCTGCGCAGCCGCAGCAGCCCGATCGAGCCGACCAGCCCGAGCGCGGCGCCGGCCAGCACCAGCAGCGCCACCGGCAGCGCCGCCCAGAGCGGGATGTCGGCTGAAGCGGTCATTCGATGACCTCGCCGCGCATCAGGAACTTCGCCAGCGCCGCGGTGGCGACGAAGCCGAGCAGGGTGATCAGCAGCGCCGCCTCGAAGTAGTGGGTGCTGCCGGTGCGGATGCCGAAGACCAGCAGCAGCATCGCGGCGTTCACGTACAGCGTGTCGAGCGCCAGCACGCGGTCCTGCGCGCGCGGCCCGGCCAGCACGCGCAGCACCGCGCAGCCCATCGCCGCCGCCAGCAGCAGCTGCGCCGCCAGCAGCGACCAGGACAGGATCGCGGCGCTCATTCGAAGATCTCCATCAGCGGGCGCTCCCACCTGTCCTGGATGGTGCGGACCCAGGTCTCCTCGTCGACCATGTCGAGGACATGCATCAGCATGACCCCGGACCGCGCATCGTAGTCCACCCAGACGGTGCCGGGCGTCGCGGTCAGGATGCAGGCCAGCGCCGACAGCCCGCGCGGGTCGCGCATCCGGAGCGGCACGGCGACGAAGCCGGCGCGGCGCGTCCCCGGCGGTGGGGGCCGGAGGATGATGCGCGCCACCGCGTTGTTCGACCGCACCACCTCCGCCAGGATCGCCGCCAGCAGCCCCGGCACGCCGCGCAGCCGGCCGAGCCGCCCGACCGGCATCCGCAGCCAGGCCAGCACCGCGCCGCCCGCCACCGCCAGCACCGCGCCGAGCAGGATGGCGCCGGGCGAGATGCTCCGGGCCAGCAGCAGCCACAGCAGCAGGAAGGCCAGCACCGGCAGGACGTAGGGCAGGCGCCGCCTCATCCCCCGGCCCCCAGCACGCCGCCCAGATAGGCGCCCGGCGCGTGCAGCGCGCGGGCGGCGGCCAGCATGTAGTCCATCGCCGGCCCCGCCCCGACGGTCAGCCCGACGCAGAGCGCCAGCAGCAGGCCGATGGGCGCGATCTCCAGCAGGCTGACGCGCGGCACCGCGGCGGGGGGAGAGGCCCAGAAGACGTCGATCCCGGTGCGCAGCATCGCCACCAGCACCGCGAGCCCCGACAGGATCATCGCCGCCATGATCACCCAGGCGGTGGCGGCGACCGTCGCCTCCGGCGGGCCGAGCAGCGGCGCCAGCATGGCGAATTTCGCGAGGAAGCCCGACAGCGGCGGCAGCCCGGCCAGCAGCACCGCGCAGGCGGCGAAGCCAAGGCCGAGGATCGCGACCATGGCGGGGATCGCCACGCCCACCGCCTCCGGCTCCTGGAACTCGTCCTCGTCCTCGCGGGTGGCGAAGGCCTCCCGCGTCACGGCCAGCACGTCGGCGCCGATCTCCCGCCCGCGCTCCAGCAGCTCGACCAGCAGGAACAGCGCGCCGAGCGCGAGGACCGAGCTGGCCAGATAGAGCAGCGCGCCCCCCGTCACCGCCGCCTGCCCCGTCCCCACCGCCGCCAGCAGCGTGCCGGAGGAGACGAGCACGCTGGCCCCCGCCAGCCGCGGCAGGTTCTGCGCCGCCAGCACGGCGATGGCGCCGAAGGCCATGGTCAGCACCCCCGCCGCGGTCAGCACCGGCCCGCCGAAGCCGGCCGAGGCGCCGGCCTCCGGCCCGAACAGCAGCAGCCAGACGCGCAGCACGGCATAGATGCCGACCTTGCTCAGGATGGACAGAATCGCCGCCGCCGGCGCGCTGGCGGCGGCATAGGTGCCGGGCAGCCAGAAGCCCAGCGGCCAGGACGCCGCCTTGATGAGGAAGGCGACGCCCATCACGGCGAGCCCGGCTTCCAGCAGCGCGCGATCCTCCGCCGCCACGTCGCGCATCCGCGCCGCCAGCTCCGCCATGCCGAGCGTGCCGGAGATGCCGTAGACCACGCTGACGCCGACCAGGAACAGCAGCGAGGCCACCAGGTTGACCACGAGGTAGTGCAGCCCCGCCCGCACCCGCGCCGTGCCGGACCCGTGCAGCGCCAGGCCGTAGGAGGCGGCGAGCATCACCTCGAAGAAGACGAACAGGTTGAACAGGTCGCCGGTCAGGAAGGCGCCGTTCAGCCCCATCAGCTGGAACTGGAAGAGCGGATGGAAATTCGCCCCCGCCCGGTCCCACCGCGCCAGCGCGGCGACGAAGGCGGCGAAGCCCAGCACCGCGGAGAGCGCCAGCATCAGCGCCGAGAGGCGGTCGAGCACCAGCACGATGCCGAAGGCGGCCGGCCAGTCGCCGAGCCGGTAGATCCGCACCGTGGGCGTGTCCGCCATGCCCAGCAGCACGGCGGCCAGGGCCACCAGCCCGAGCGTGGAGAGAAGCCCGAGCGCCACGACGGGCCCGCGCCAGCGGTCGCCCGCCAGCACCATCGCCGCGCCCGCCAGCATCGGCAGCAGGATCGGCGCGATGACCAGGTGGTCGGACAGCGCGGTCACCGGTCGCGCTCCCGCCCGTCCACATGGTCGGTGCCGGTCAGGCCGCGGGCGGCCAGCAGCAGCACCAGCAGCAGCGCGGTGGTGGCGAAGCCGATGACGATGGCGGTCAGCACCAGCGCCTGCGGCAGCGGGTCGGCGAACTGGCCGAGGCTGCCTTCCTGCCCCCTCTCCAGGATGGCGGCCGCGCCGGTGCGCAGCCCGCCGGTCGAGAAGATGAACAGGTTCACGGCGTAGGACAGCAGCGCGAGCCCGATCGCCACCTGGAAGGTGCGCGGCCGCAGCAGCAGCCACACGCCCGACCCGGCGAGCACGCCGATCGCCAGGGCGACGACCAGCTCCATCAGCGCTCCTCCGCCGCGACCAGGGGGGCGGGGGCGCGCGCTGCCTCGGCCGGGGCGGGCGGGCGCGGCGCGGCGCGGTGGGCGCGGACCGACTGGTGGGCCAGCGCCACCAGCATCAGCAGCGTGGCGCCGACCACCAGGGCGAAGATGCCGATGTCGAAGACCAGCGCGCTGGCGGTCGGCACCTGGCCGATCAGCGGCAGGTCGGCATAGCCGAAATAGGTGGTCAGGAAGGGCCGCCCGAAGGCCAGCGCCGCGAGCCCGGTGCCGGACGCCACCAGCAGCCCGCCGCCGATCCACAGCCGCGGGCGCAGGCGCATCCGGTCCTCGGTCCAGTCGGTGCCGCCGATCATGTATTGCAGGATGATCGCGATCGCCACGACCATGCCGGCGGAGAAGCCGCCGCCCGGCAGGTCATGCCCACGCAGCAGCAGGAAGACGGCGACGATCAGCATGACGGGGAAGAGCAGCCGCGTCAGCGTGAAGGGCACCAGCAGCCAGTCGGCGCCGTCCCGCATCGCGCCGCGGGTGGTCACGGCGGCGCCGGCCACCCCGTGCTCAGACTGCGCCTGCTGGTCCGGCAGGCCGATGCTTTCCGGCGCGGGGCGGAAGCGGCGCAGCAGCGCATAGGCGGTCAGCGCCACCGCGGCGACGACGAAGACCTCGCCCAGCGTGTCGAAGCCGCGGAAATCCACCAGGATCACGTTGACCACGTTCGTGCCGCCGCCCTCGGTGTAGGCGCGGGCGAGGAAGTGCTGCGCCAGCAGCTCGGGCGGCACGCGCGTCATCACCGCGTAGGACAGCGCGGCGAGCCCGCCGCCGGCCGCCACGGCCAGCGCAAGGTCGCGCAGGCGGCGCGTGCGCGTCAGCACCTCCGGCCCCCGCTCGCCCGGGCGCGGCATGCGCTGGGGCAGCCAGCGCAGGCCGAGCAGCAGCAGCACCGTGGTCACCACCTCGACCGTCAGCTGGGTGAGCGCCAGGTCGGGGGCGGAGAACCAGACGAAGGTCACCACCACCGCGAGCCCCGCCCCGCCCAGCAGGATCAGTGCCGCCACCCGGTGGAACTTCGCCATCCAGGCCGCGCCGAGCGCGCAGGCGCCGCCGCACAGCCAGACCAGCGCCAGCACCGGATCGACCGGGGAGGGCGGCAGGTTGCCCGGGCCCACGCCGCGCCACCACACCGTGGCCGCGCCGGCCAGGATGGCGGCGCCGACGATGGCACGCAGCTGCGGCTGCAGCCGGCGCGTGCCGGCGACGCCTTCCGCCCGCCGCGCGAGCCGCCAGGAGAGGAAGACCATGCTGCGTTCGAAGATGCGCTGGCCGTCGAGCCGGCCGAGCAGCGGCGGCCGTTCGAGCCCCTGCCGCAGCCGCCGCTGCAGCGCGAGATACAGCAGCACGCCGCCGGCCAGGGCCACGACGCTCATCAGCAGGGGCAGGTTGAAGCCGTGCCAGACGGCGAGGCTGTAGTAGGGCAGCTCGCCCCCCAGCAGCGGCGCAACGGCCACCGCCAGGAAGGGCCCGACGGTCGCGGCCGGCAGCACGCCCACCATGATGCAGGTCAGCACCAGGAGTTCGACCGGCAGGCGCATCCAGGTTTCCGGCTCGTGCGGGCTGCGCGGCAGGTCGGTGGCGGGCGGGCCGAAGAAGGCCCCATGGATGAAGCGCAGCGAATAGGCGACGCTGAAGGCGCTGCCGAGCATGGCCGCGACGGGCAGGATGTTCATCAGCCCCATGGGCGAATCGGCGGTCAGCGCCTCGGCGAAGAACATCTCCTTTGAGATGAAGCCGTTCAGCAGCGGCACGCCCGCCATGGCGGCGGCGGCGACCAGCGCGAGCCGCGCGGTGAATGGCATGGACCGGTTCAGCCCCGACAGGCGGCGGATGTCGCGCGTGCCCGTCTCGTGGTCGATGATGCCCGCGGCCATGAAGAGCGAGGCCTTGAAGGCCGCGTGGTTCAGGATGTGGAAGACCGCCGCGACGAGCGCGAGCTGGCTGTTCAGCCCGAGCAGCAGCGTGATCAGCCCCAGATGGCTGATGGTGGAATAGGCCAGCAGCCCCTTCAGGTCGTTCTGGAAGATGGCGATGTAGGCGCCGACCAGCAGGGTGATCAGCCCGGCCGAGCCGACGATCAGGAACCAGGCATCGGTGCCGCCCAGTGCCGGCCAGAGCCGCGCCATCAGGAAGACGCCGGCCTTCACCAGCGTCGCCGAATGCAGGTAGGCGGAGACCGGCGTCGGCGCGGCCATCGCCTGCGGCAGCCAGACATGGAAGGGGAATTGCGCGCTTTTCGTGAGCGCGCCGAGCAGGATCAGGATCAGCGCCGGCAAGTAGAGGTCGTGGTCGCGGATGCGGTCGCCGGCGGCGAGCACCGCGTCCAGCTCGTAGCTGCCGACGATGTGGCCGAGCACCAGCACGCCCGCGAACAGCGCGAGCCCGCCCGCCCCGGTGATGGTCATCGCCATCCGCGCCCCGTCGCGCGCGGCCGCGGTGTGGTGCCAGTAGCCGATCAGCAGGAAGGAGAAGAGGCTCGTCAGCTCCCAGAAGAAGGCGAGCTGGATCACGTTGCCGGCCAGCACCACCCCCGTCATCGCCCCCATGAAGGCGAGGAGGAAGGCGAAGAAGCGCGGCACCGGGTCTTCCTGCGCCATGTAGTAGCGCGCGTAGAGCACGACGAGCGCGCCGATCCCGCTCACCAGCCCGGCGAAGAGCCAGGCGAAGCCGTCCATGCGCAGCGAGGCGGTGAGGCCGAGCGCCGGCACCCAGGCGAACTCCGCCCGCAGCACCTCGCCGGCCCGCACCGTGGGATAGGCGGCCCAGACCAGCGCGAGCGCGGTGAGCGCGACGCCGCCGGCCAGCGCGGCGGCGGCGTTGCGCGCATGGGTCGGCAGCAGCCCGGCCACGATCGCGCCGGCGAAGGGCAGCAGCACCAGCGCGAGGAGGAGGAGGCTGTCGGGCATCGCGGTGCGTCAGCGGCGCGCCGGGCGGGCGTGGCGAGGCATCAGGCGGGGCCCGGCCGGCCGAGCAGCGACAGCACCTCCTCCGGCGCCGCGGCGGCGCGCAGGCGGCGGAGCGTCTGCGGCTCCCGCAGCGACCGGCAGGTCTCGGACAGCATGGGCAGGAAGCCCTCCGGCGCGGCCTCGGGCCAGAGGACGAGGATGACGAGGTCCACCGGTTCCTCGTCGCGCGCCTCGAACTCCACGGCGCGGCGCAGCCGGGCGAACAGCGTCACGGGGGCGTGCTCGCCGGGCAGGCGCGCATGCGGCAGCGCGACGCCGCGGCCGAGCGCGGTGGAGCCCAGGCTCTCGCGCGCCTCCAGCGCGGCCAGCACCTCCGCCTCGGGCCGGCCGAGCCGCGCGGCGGCCTCGGCGGACAGGTGCCGGAGGACCTCGTCCTTGGAGGCGGCGCCGAGGTCGAGGAGGACGTCCCTGGCGGAGAGGTGCTGCGTGATGGCCATCGGCGTCTCCTCAGGGCCGCGCCGGCAGGACGCCGCGGGTCGGTCCCGCGGCCGGGCGCCCGTTGGATCAGGGCGCGAGAGACGGGCAGGGGTTCCCGGCGCCGGCGCGCCCATCATGGGGCGCGGCGGCGCCGGCGGCCTGCTGCTATCAACGAAACAACCGGGCCGCAACCCGCGGCCCGGCCTGCCGCGGCCCGCCTGACGGGGCCGTGAAGCGTTCAGCCCGCCGCCGCCGCCAGCGCCGCGCGCGGCTCCACCCGCCCGTCATAGAGCGCGCGGCCCAGGATCGCGCCGGCCACCACGCCATCCGCCACCAGCGCCTGGATGTCCTCGATCCCCGCCACGCCGCCCGAGGCGATGACCGGCACCGCGACCGCCCGCGCCAGCGCCGCGGTGGCCGCCAGGTTCACCCCGGCCAGCATCCCGTCGCGGGCGATGTCGGTGTAGATGATGGCGGCCGGCCCGGCATCGGCGAGCCGCAGCGCGAGGTCGGTCGCGGTGACGGAGGAGACCTCCGCCCAGCCCTCGGTCGCCACCAGCCCGTCCTTCGCATCGACGCCGAGCGCCACGCGGTTCGGGAAGGCGCGGCAGGCGGCGCGGGCGAAATCCGGGTCCTTCACCGCGGCCGAGCCCAGGATGATCCGCGCCACCCCGGCGGAGAGCCAGGCCTCGGCCGTCGCCATGTCCCGGATCCCGCCGCCGAGCTGCACGGACAGCCCCGGCACGGCGGCCAGCACGGCGCGCACCGCGGCGGCATTGGCGGGCCGGCCGGCGAAGGCGCCGTCCAGGTCCACCACATGCACCCAGGCAAAGCCCTGGGCGGCGAAGGCGGCGGCCTGGGCGGCCGGATCCTCGGCGTAGATGGTCGCCTGCGCCATGTCGCCGCGCTTCAGCCGCACCACCTGGCCGGCCTTGAGGTCGATGGCGGGATAGAGCGTGAAGCCCATGGCGAACCCCTGCGGCGGCCGGCGGCGGATCAGTCGACGAGGAAGAGGCTTTCGGTGGTCCGCCCGCGCCCCGGCTCCAGCAGCTTGTAGTAGTGGTGACCGGCGACCGTGCGGCCCTCGACGCGCGCATAGGCGGGATGGGTGCCCCAGCGGACGTAGTCCAGCGCCTCGAACAGCGCGATGGCGTTCCGCTGCGTCTCCCGCACGTCGAGGTTCAGCACGCGGAAGCCCTGCGCCGCGGCATGTTCCTCGACCCGCGCGACCAGCTGGCGGGCGAGGCCGAAGCCGCGGGCATAGGGCGCGATGTAGGCGTGGTTGAGCTGGGCGGCGAAGGCCTGCGCCTCGTTGTTGCGGGGCGGGCGGACCAGCTGGGCGGAGCCCACCACCACCCCGTCGAGGCGCGCCAGGAACAGCGTGCGGTCGGGCACCAGCAGCACGCCGCGGAAATGCCGCGCCAGCGCCGCGCGGTCCTGCGGTTGGATCCAGCCGAAGCCGCCGCCTTCCAGGATGGCGGCGTTGGTCGCCTCGCACAGCTCGGCGCAGTCATGCTCGTCGAGGCTGGTGCAGAGCTCGACCGTCAGCGCATGGCCGGTGGCGCGCGGGCCGGGGCCGTTCACGGGCGCCACCGCAGGAAAGCGGAGAGGATGCGCAGGCCGACCGGGCCCGACTTCTCCACGTGGAACTGCGTCCCCGCGATGTTGCCGTGGCCGACCATGGCCGCGACCGGCCCGCCATAGGAGGTGGAGGCGAGCAGCTGGCCGGCGCTGCCGCCGGCGAGCGCGTAGGAATGCACGAAATAGACGTGGTCGCCTTCCGCCAGGCCCGCCAGCAGCGGATGCGCGGGCGCGTCGCGGTGCAGCGCGTTCCAGCCCATCTGCGGCAGCGGCAGGGCGGTGCCGTCCGGCGCGCGGGGGTCCATCGGCGCGATCTCGCCGTCGATCCAGCCGAGGCCGGGGGTCACGCCATGTTCCAGCCCGCGCTCCGCCATCAGCTGCATGCCGACGCAGATGCCGAGGAAGGGTTTTTGCCGGACCATCACCTCGGTGGTGAGGGCATCGACCATGCCGGGGATGGCGTCGAGACCACGCCGGCAGGCGGCGAAGGCGCCCTGGCCGGGCAGGATGATGCGATCCGCGGCGCGCAGATCGGCCGGGTCGGTGGTGACGGCGATGCGCGCCGCGATCCCGGCTTCCCGGGCCACGCGTTCCAGCGCGCGGCGCACGGAGGCGAGGTTGCCCGAGCCGGGGTCGACGACCGCGATGTGCTGGACGGCATCGCGCGCCGCGACGCCCGTGTCCGCGCCGCCGATGGCGACGCCCGCATGCGCGCCGCTCATGGCGAAGCGTATTCCCGCGCCGCTCATGGCGAAGCGTATTCCCGCACCGCTCATGGCGGCGACTTCACCAGGTCCGGGCGCTGCTGCGTCAGGCGGAACCAGGCGGCGTCGAGGTCGGGCGCGGCGACGACGCCGGCCATCGGGCGGCCGCGGCGAGCAAGGCGCGCGCGCAGCCGGTCCCGCGCCTCCAGCCCCGCCAGCACCTGCAGCGCCAGCACGGTCACGCCGGACCAGGGGGCGGGCAGCAGGAATGCGGCCGCCAGCGTCAACGCCAGCAGGCCGAGCGCTTCCCACCACAGCCGGTTCACCGCGAACCAGATGGGGCCGAACAGGAAGGCGCCGGCGCAGAAGCCCTCCGGGACCAGGACCGGCGGCGGCGCCTTCGGCTCCGGCCAGCCTTCCGGGCCGGTCTGCACGCGCGGCGGCTCGGCATGGACGGTGTAGAGCCGCATTCAGCCCTCCAGCGAGCCCTTGGTGGACGGGATGGCGCCGGCGGCGCGGGGGTCGGGCTCGACCGCCATGCGCAGCGCGCGGGCCAGCGCCTTGAAGCAGGCCTCCGCCACGTGGTGCGCGTTGGTGCCGGCCTTCAAGGTCACGTGCAGGGTCACGCCTGCGTTGAAGGCGAAGGCGCGGAAGAATTCCTCCACCAGCTCGGTGTCGAACTCGCCGATCTTGGGCCGCGCGAAGGGCACCGACCAGGCGAGGAAGGGGCGGCCGGAGATGTCGAGCGCGGCCTCGGCCAGCGCCTCGTCCATCGGGATCAGGGCGGCGCCGTAGCGGCGGATGCCACGCTTGTCGCCGAGCGCCTGCCTGACCGCCTGGCCGAGCACGATGCCGACATCCTCGGTCGTGTGGTGGAAGTCGATGTGCAGGTCGCCCTGCGCCTCGATCTCCATGTCGATCAGGGAATGGCGGGCCAGCGCGGTCAGCATGTGGTCCAGGAAACCAACGCCGGTCGTGATCTCGGCGCGGCCGGTGCCGTCGAGGTCGATGGCCAGGCGGATCGCGGTTTCGGACGTGGTGCGCGCGATCGCGGCCCGACGGGGCGCGCCCTGCGGGGCCGGCGATTTCGCGTCCTGGTTGCGCTGGGCGTCCATGCGGGCGGGTTTACGCCCGGGTGCGGCGGTTGGCGAGGGGGGCGCGGCCTGCCCGCAGGGCAATCGCGCGAGCGGAAGGAAAGGCGAGTGCCGCACATGTATTCACCCTCTCCCGCCGATGGGGGAGAGCGCCGGCGCGGCGCGCCTGCGGGGTCGGGGGGGCGCGTGGAGCGCTGGTCTGCCCGCCCGGATTTCGACGCGCCTTCCGCAAGGCGCTGCGCGCCCCACCCTCACCCCGACCCTCTCCCGCCTGGGCGGGAGAGGGAGGTTCCCGCCGCGTTGGCGCTTGTGCGATGGGCCCGGGCCTGGGCCCTGGGCCTGGGCCTGGGCCTGGGCCTGGGCCTGCCCGTTGCCGCCCGGGGGGCGCGATGCCACATGCGCCAGCAGCATGACACAGACCACTCCCCACGATCCCCTCGGCTGGCACGGCACCACCATCCTCTGCGTCCGCAAGGGCGGGATGGTGGCGATGGCCGGCGATGGCCAGGTCTCGCTCGGCCAGACGGTGGTGAAGGGCAATGCGCGCAAGGTGCGTCGCATCGCCCAGGGCCGCGTGCTGGCCGGCTTCGCCGGCGCCACGGCGGATGCCTTCACCCTGCTGGAGCGGCTGGAGGCGAAGCTGGAACGCTTCCCGGACCAGCTGGAACGCGCCTGCGTGGAACTTGCCAAGGACTGGCGCACCGACCGCTACCTGCGCCGGCTGGAAGCCCTGCTGGCGGTGGCCGATGCGCGCCGGTCCCTGCTGCTGACCGGCCAGGGCGACGTGCTGGAGCCGGAGGATGCGGTGATCGGCATCGGCTCGGGCGGCAATTTCGCGCTGGCCGCGGCGCGCGCGCTGCTGCCGGTGGAGGGCGTCGGTGCGGAGGAGGTGTGCCGCCGCGCCATGAAGATCGCCGCCGACATCTGCGTCTACACCAACGGCAACATCGTGCTGGAGACCATCGAGCAGTGAGCGAAGCGGTCAACCTGTCGCCTCGCGAGATCGTCTCCGAGCTCGACCGCCACATCGTCGGCCAGGGCGACGCCAAGCGCGCGGTCGCCATCGCGCTGCGCAACCGCTGGCGGCGCCAGCAGCTGGCGCCCGGCCTGCGCGAGGAGGTGGTGCCGAAGAACATCCTGATGATCGGCCCGACCGGCTGCGGCAAGACCGAGATCGCGCGGCGCCTGGCGAAGCTCGCCAACGCGCCCTTCCTGAAGGTCGAGGCGACGAAGTTCACCGAGGTCGGCTATGTCGGCCGCGACGTGGAGAGCATCGTCCGCGACCTGATCGAGGTCTCGATCACCCAGACCCGCGACCAGGCCCGCAAGGAAGTCCAGGCCAAGGCGGAACTCGCCGCCGAGGAACGGCTGGTCACCGCGCTGGTCGGCGAAGGCGCGGCCGGCGAGACGCGCCAGAAATTCCGCCGCCTGCTGCGCGACGGCCAGCTCGAGACGCGCGAGGTCGAGGTGCAGGTGGCGGACGCCGGCGGCGGCATGCCCATCGGCATGATGGACCTGCCCGGCGCGCAGGGCATCCAGATGCAGCAGATGCAGGAGATGCTCGGCAAGATGTTCGGCGGCCGCACCAAGCCGCGCCGCATGACGGTGGCCGAAGCCCGCGCCGCGCTGGTGAAGGACGAGGCCGACAAGCTGCTGGACCAGGAGGCGCTGACGCGCACCGCGGTGGCCAACGCCGAGAACAACGGCATCGTCTTCGTCGACGAGATCGACAAGGTCGCGGCGCGGACCACCGAAGGCGGCTTCCGCGGCGGCGACGTCTCCCGCGAGGGCGTGCAGCGCGACCTGCTGCCGCTGATCGAGGGCACGACCGTCACCACCAAGCACGGGCCGGTGAAGACGGACCACATCCTGTTCATCGCCTCCGGCGCCTTCCACATGGCCAAGCCCTCGGACCTGCTGCCCGAACTGCAGGGGCGGCTGCCGATCCGGGTGGAGCTGAAGGCGCTGGGGCGCGAGGATTTCCGGCGCATCCTGACCGAGCCCGAGCATTCCCTGCTGAAGCAGTACGTCGCGCTGATGGGGACCGAGGGCGTGACGCTGGAGGTGACGGCGGATGCGGTGGACGCGCTGGCCGACCTCGCCGCGGAGATCAACGCCAGCGTCGAGAACATCGGCGCGCGCCGCCTGGCCACCGTGATGGAGCGGCTGCTGGACGAGATCTCCTTCACCGCCAGCGACAGGGGCGGGGAGCGGATCGTGGTGGATGGCGGCACGGTCCGCGACCGCGTGGCGCCGCTGGCGGCCAGCGCCGACCTCAGCCGCTTCATCCTGTAGGGGCGCGATCGGCCACGGGGCGGACCGCCCCGGCGGCCTGGATCACCCGGCGGATGGCGCAGCTCCGTGGCCACGGATGTGGACACCGGCGACGCCGCGGCGTTATAACACCCGTGGGCACGGGAAGTGGGCCCACGGAGACCCTGGCCATGGCCACCCTGAAGCTGCGCGCGATCGGCAATTCGGTGGGCGTGGTGCTGCCGAAGGAACTGCTCGCCAAGCTCGACCTGCGGGAAGGCGACACGCTGCATGTGGTGGAAAGCCCCGACGG
Organism: Acetobacteraceae bacterium; assembly: GCA_027487675.1. Taxonomy (GTDB): domain Bacteria; phylum Pseudomonadota; class Alphaproteobacteria; order Acetobacterales; family Acetobacteraceae; genus Falsiroseomonas. Next base: position 24,798 of record JAIYDD010000009.1, read on the forward strand.
CTTCCGCCTGAAGCGCGCCGAGCCGGATTTCGAACAGCAGATGGAAGTGGCGCGGGAAGTGATGCGCCGCCGCCGCGCCGTGCTGCGCGAACTCGCCAAGTGACCGAGCCGGTCTGGATCACCCTCGACGTCGCAGTTGCGGTCCACGAGGAGCAGGTCGCAGAGCATGGCGGCGGCGAGGGGGTGCGCGACCTCGGCCTGCTGGACAGCGCCCTGGCGCGGCCGCGCAATGCCTGGGGCTATGGGGTGACGGACCTCTGCGCGCTGGCCGCCGCGCTGGGCCATGGGATCGCGCGCAACCACCCCTTCGTGGACGGCAACAAGCGCACCGCCTTCGTCGCGGTGGAAACCTTCCTGCTGCTCAACGGCATCGCGCTGCTGGCCTCGGATGCGGAAAGCGTTGTCGCCATGCTGGACCTCGCCGCCGGCGACCTGCCCGAGGAAGGCTTCGCCGCCTGGCTCCGCGATCACGCCGCCGCGCGCGGCTGAACCGCGCCACCCGGCCCCCCATATCCGGCAGCATCATGTCCCTCTCCGCGTCCCTGCCCGTCCCGCACGCCCTGCCCGAAGACGCCCGCGCCGAAATCGCGCGCGCCTTCGAAAGGCTGGAAGGCACCTCGCTCGCCGCCCGCCTCTCCTCCCTGGTCGGCCAGCCGGTGGAGGCGCTGAAGGCGCGCCTGCCCGGCGCCGCCCAGGCCATGATCGATGGCGCGGTGCGCCGCGCGCTGAAGGCGGCGATGGGCGCCGCGCTCGCCACCGACCCCGCGCGCAACCCCCTGCCCGGCGGCGCCACCTGGTTCCACCGCGGCATGGCGGCCGCCACCGGCGCCGCCGGCGGCGCCTTCGGCCTGCCCGGCACCCTGGTCGAGCTGCCGGTCTCCACCACCCTGCTGCTGCGCCAGGTCGCCGCCGTCGCCGCGGCGCAGGGGGAGGATCTGGCGCGCCCCGAAAGCGCCGCGGAATGCCTGAAGGTCTTCGCCCTCGGCGGGCGCAACCCCGGCGACGACGCGGCGGAGGCCGGGTATTTCGCCGTCCGCCTGGCGCTGGCCGAGGCGCTGAAGGGCGCGGTCGGCCGCGGCGTGGCGGGGATGATGCTGCCGGGCTTCCTCGGCGCCATCGCGGCGCGCTTCGGCGGGCCGGTCGCCATCAAGCTCTCGGCGCAGGCGGCGCCGCTGGTCGGCGCGGCGGCGGGGGCGGCGGTGAACATCGCCTTCCTGGAACACTTCCGCGGCATCGCGGAGGCGCATTTCGCCATCCGCCGGCTGGAACGCGCGCATGGCCCGGCGCCCGTCCGCGCCGCCTACGAGGCGATGCGCGCCACGCGGGACGCACGCTTCCTGGGCTGACCGGCGCCGGCCCGTCCCGCCGCGCAGCCCCGCGCGCAGGCGCCGCCGCGCCACCCGCCCGCCATGCCGGCCGGCGCCCGTCCCGGCTTGCAGCCGCCGACGGCCACCAGGGCGCCGGATGGCGCACGAAGCCGGTGCGTGCACGCAAGCGGCGTGGCGGAGCCAGGCGCGGCGTCGGTGCCCCGGGGGACATGCGGCGGCATCTCCGCCGGCGCGGCTGACGACACGGCCGCGCAACCTCGGCCGGGGGCGGAACGTTGACCCCTTCCGGTCCCGCGCATGGAACCGCCCCGGTCCCGCCGCGATCAGCCTCCGCCACATCGGACCGGAGGCAAAGCCGTTGCAACTCGACATCATCCTGCGAGGCCAGTCGAACGCCATCCTGCTGGCGGAACTCGAGCGCGGTGCCGCCGCCGGGCGCCTGGTGCAGGAGGTGGAGCGGCTGCTCGGCTTCGATGGCGTCAAGGACCGCGTGACCCTCCTGCACGACCGCGACGGCCAGGGCGGCGACACCATGTATTCCGGCACCGCCTTCCTGGGCGAGTGGATGGCGCGCTCCCAGGCCGGCTGGGCGGCCGGCCCGCTCGAACAGGGCTTCCTGGCCCGCATGGGGCAGTACCGGGCGGAGGGGATGGGCGACGCCACCGCCATCCTCTGGATGCACAGCGAATACGACAGCCGCGACCCGAACCTGCTCACCGCGGACTGGACCGCGGCGGTGCGCACCGATGCGGCGCTGACGCGCCAGGCGCTGGGGCGGGACGCACCCTACCTCTTCGTCGCGGCGCATCCCTATGGCGACGGCACCGATGCCGGCCACCAGGCGATCCGCGCGGGGATGGAGGCGCTGGACGCCGACCCGCGCTTCGACGCCGCGATCGTGGCCCGCGCGCCCGACACCGACATCGCCCTTGACGACCTGGACGGGAACCCGGCCACCACCGAATACGGCTTCGCCCACATCACCGCGGGGGACGCGATGCTGATCGCCACGCGCGCCGCGCGCGGGGTGGCGGAGGAATGGGCGGCCTATGCGAAGCCCGGCTCGCCGGTGGCGCTGGCGCGCGGCGACATCGCCTCGGACGGGCCGATGGTGGTCGCGGCTTCCGCCGCTGGGCCCGGGCAGCTGCAGGTCGATGTGCGCCATGACGGCACCGGCGGCTTCCTGCCGCTGTCGGCCGGGGCGGCGAAGGGCCTCGGCTGGTCGCTGGCGCTGCCCGATGGGCGGCGGATCGAGGCGACCGGCGCCGCCGTGCTCGATGCCGACAGCCTGGTAGTGGGCTTCGGCCAGGCAGTGCCGGCCGGCGCGGTGCTGCACTATGCCTGGGGCATCGGCCGCACCGCGGAGCCGGGCGGCCCGGGCGCCGGCAATGCGGTGCTGGATTCCGCTGCGCTGCCGGCTTGGACGCCGGCCGCCGGCATCGCCGTCGGCGCGCCCGCCATGCTGCCGGCCACGCCGCTGCCGCCGCGTCAGGGCATGGCGCCGCCGAGCCCGGCCGATGCGCTGATGCGCCTGACCTTCGGGCGCGACGCGACGGCCGAGGAGGCGGGGTTCCTCGGCTGGATGGAGGGGCGCGGCGTGTCGCGCGGCGACATCGCCCGGGGCCTGGCCTCGGGCGAGGCGTTCGGGGCGCGGACCGCGGGGCTGGACGATGCCGAGTTCATCGCCCTGCTGCACCGGGATGCGCTGGGGCGCGGCCCGGCGCCGGCGGAGCAGCGGCTCTGGCAGGCGGAATTCGCCGCCGGCGCCGACCGCATCGACCTGGTGGAGGCGCTGGGTGACCGGATCGGCAGCGACCTGGTCTTCGGGTAGCCCGGGAGCGGCGCGGACCGGGGGGCCGGCCCGTCCGGGCGCCGCGCCGGTGCACGGTGCGATGCGCGGTTACGGGCCGGTCGCCCGGGCCGGGGCGCCGCCCGGCTCGGGGGCGCGGGATCGGCCGGTTCCAGCCGGTCCCCACCTGCGCTAAGTGCCGCCGCCATGACCCAGACGCCCGACACCGCGACGCCCCAGGCCGGGACCCTGCCCGACCGCCTCTCCGTCGACCCGCGGAGCCCCCATCACGATGCCGGGCTGCTGAAGCGCGGCATCGGCATCCGCTTCAACGGGGCGGAGAAGACGAATGTCGAGGAATACTGCGTCAGCGAGGGCTGGATCCGCGTGGCCGTCGGCAAGACGCTGGACCGCAAGGGCAACCCGCTGACCCTGAAGCTGAAGGGCCAAGTGGAGCCCTATCTGCGGGAACCGGCGGCGGAGGAATAGCCCGCGCCGGCCGCCGGGCCGGCCGGTGCCGGCGCGGCGCGGGAATCCCCCCGGGCGTTTCCGTTTCGGTAACGCTTTGCCGCTACGACGGGGGGTGACGCGCCACCGGCGCCGTCCGGCCGAGGGCGCGAAGGCACCCGAGGCAGGCGATCCTGGGGACGCGGTCCGCAGAAAGCACGGACGGAAACCGCCATGGCCATCGGGCTTCTCCTCCTCCTCACAGCGGCGCTGCTGCCGGCCTGGGTGTGGCTGGGCCATCCGCGCGACTGGGCGGAACAGCTGCCCTCCCTGCGTCGCTTCGGGCGATCGCTGTGCAACGCCAGGCAGGCGCGGCCGGGGGAGCTGGCGCGCTGGGCGCTGGGCGGGGCCGCCCCCACGACCGGGCGGCGCGCCGACCGGCGCTGATCGCCGGCGCGATCAGGCCGCGTCTTCGGCCAGCCAGGCCATCGCGGCGGACACCCCGCCGGGCATGTGCGGCACGCCCTGCTGGCCGAGCGCGATCTCGGTCGCCGCCAGCGTGCCCAGCACCATCGGCTCGTTCAGGTCGCCGAGGTGCCCGATGCGGAAGACCTTGCCCTGCAAGGGGCCGAGGCCGGTGCCAAGGCCGACATTCATGGCCAGCGCCCGGTGCCGCACCGCCTCCGCGTCATGGCCCTCGGGCATCAGCACCGCGGTGACGGAATCGGACGCCGCCTCGGGCGACAGGCAATAGACCTGCGGGCCGTTGTTGCCCGACCAGTGCCGTACGCAGCGCCGCACCGCCTCGGCCAGGCGGTGGTGGCGGGCGAAGACGTTGGGCAGCCCCTCCTCCTCCAGCAGGCGCAGGGCTTCGCGCAGGCCGTAGAACAGGTTGGTCGGGATGGTGCCGACGAAGCTCTTCTGCCGGCGGCCCTGCATGATGGTCCAGTCGAAGTAGTGCCTGGGCAGCTTCGCGGTCGCATGCGCGGCCAGCGCCCTGGCCGAGGCGGCGGTGAAGGCGAAGCCCACCGGCAGCATCAGCCCCTTCTGGCTGCCGCAGACCGCCGCATCGATGCCCCAGGCGTCGAAGCGGAAGTCGATGGAGCCGAGGCCGGAGATGGTGTCGGCCAGCAGCAGCGCCGGATGCCCGGTCTCGTCCAGCGCCGCGCGCACCCGGGGCAGGCTGACGGTGATGCCGGTGGAGGTCTCGTTGTGCACGGCGCAGACCGCCTTGATGGCGTGGGCGGCATCGGCCGCCAGCGCGTCGCGCAGCGCCGCGTGGTCCGGCCCGCGCCGCCAGTCGCCGGGGACCATCTGCACCTCGATCCCGAGGTCGCGCGCCATCGCCGTCCACATCGAGGAGAAGACGCCCGATTCCAGCATCAGCACGCGGTCGCCGGGGGAGAGCAGGTTGGTGAGCGTGGCTTCCCACGCCGCATGGCCCGAGCCGGTGTACATGAAGATGTGCCCGGCCTCGGTGCCGACCACGCGCTTCAGCCCGGCGACGCAGGCATCGTAGACCGCGAGGAATTCGGCGCCGTTGAAGTCCACGGTCGGGTGGCCGACGGCGTGCAGCACGCTGTCCGGGATGTTGGTCGGGCCCGGATGGGCGTAGAAATGCCGGCCGCGAGGCGTCATCGCGCAATCCCCCCGGGCGAGCGGCACCGCAGCGGCCGCGCCCTTCATGCCGCCATCTCGACCGGTTTCGCCGGAAAAGGGAAGCCACCCCGGCTGGCCGAGGCTCGGCGGCCCGGCTCCTCCGCCGGCGCCGCGGCCGGGCCGGGCGCGCTGGCGCGCCTGCCGGGCGGCGAACTCCTCGACGTGCTTGACATCGCCGAGCGCCGGCACCTCCGGCCCCCGCAGCGCGCCGAGCCCCGCCAGCCGGTCGAAGCGGGCGGCCTTGCCGGTGACCAAGGCCGCCTCGATGCCGGGGGGCGCCCCGCCGAGGTCGGGCAGCGGCGGCAGGCCGGGACGGTCGTACCGGGCGCGGAGCGGGCCCGCCGCGCCCGGCCCGCCCGTCACGCGCGCGCCGGCGCCGGACTCAGACCGCCGTGCCGCCGATGGTCAGCCCGGTCATTTTCAGCGTCGGCTGCCCGACGCCCACCGGCACGCCCTGGCCCTGCTTGCCGCAGGTGCCGATCCCCGGGTCGAGGCCCATGTCGTTGCCGACCATCGCGACCTTGGTCAGTGCGTCCGGCCCGTTGCCGATCAGCGTCGCGCCCTTCACCGGCGCGCCGAGCCGGCCATCCTCGATCAGGTAGGCCTCCGAGGCGCTGAACACGAATTTTCCCGACGTGATGTCCACCTGCCCGCCGCCGAAATTTTGCGCGTAGATGCCGCGCTTCACGCTGCCGATGATCTCGCGCGGGTCGAGCGTGCCGCCCAGCATCACCGTGTTGGTCATGCGCGGCATCGGGATGTGGGCGTGGGATTGCCGGCGGCCGTTGCCGGTGGGGGCCACGCCCATCAGCCGGGCGTTCTGCCGGTCCTGCAGGAAGCCGACCAGGATGCCGTCCTCGATCAGCACGGTGCGGCCGGAGGGCGTGCCCTCGTCGTCCACCGTCAGCGACCCGCGGCGGTCGGGGATGGTGCCGTCATCCACCACGGTCACGCCCGGCGCGGCGATCCGCTGGCCGAGCAGCCCGGCGAAGGCGCTGGTCTTCTTGCGGTTGAAGTCGCCTTCCAGCCCGTGGCCGATCGCCTCGTGCAGCAGGATGCCGGGCCAGCCGGGGCCGAGCACCACCTCCATCTCGCCGGCAGGCGCCGGCACGGCGTCGAGGTTGACCAGCGCCTGGCGCAGCGCCTCCTCCACCGCCGCCTTCCAGGACGCCTCGCCGAGCACGCGGTCATAGGCGAAGCGCCCGCCGGTGCCGAAGCTGCCGGTCTCCCGCCGCCCGTTCGCCTCCACCACCACCGCGACGCTGAGGCGGACCAGCGGCCGGAGGTCGGCGACGCGCGAGCCGTCGGGGCGCAGGATCTGCACCGCCTGCCATTCGCCGGTGATGGAGGCCATCACCTGCTTCACGCGGGGGTCGCGGGCGCGGGCGAAGGCGTCCATCTCGGCCAGCAGGGCGGTCTTGGCGGCGAAGTCCATCGCGGTCAGCGGGTTCAGCTCGGAATAGAGCCGGGCATTGGTGGCGCGCGGGCCGACATCGAGCGTGCCGGAATGCCCCGCGGCCACCGCCTTCACCGTCTCGGCGGCGCGCGCCAGCGCGGCCTCGCTGATCTCGGCGGCATGCGCATAGCCGGCGGCCTCGCCGGCCACCGTGCGCAGGCCGAAGCCGCGCGTGGCGTCGAAGGAGGCGCTGCGGATGCGGCCGTCCTCCAGGCTGATCGCCTCGCTCTCCCGGTGTTCGAGGAAGAGCTCGCCATCCTCCGCCCCGGCGGTGGCGCCGGCCAGCAGGCGTTCGGCGGCGCCGCGGTCGAGCTGGCCGAGGAACAGGGCGTCGGTGGCGGCAAGCGCGTCTGTCACGTTGGCATGTCCTTTCTCGGCCGGGGGCAGCCCGGCTCGGAGCCTTTGCGGGGAAGGAGCCCGGGCCGCGATGCCCGTGGGATCGCCGGCGTCTTCCCGCGGATGCCGGCGCGGTCGGGCATGGATCCCCGGGCCCTCAGGGTTCCAGGCCGTCCTGCGTCGGCGTCTCGCCCGAGATGGGGAGCAGGCGATCGCCAGGGAAGCGCAGGGCGGCCACGATGCCGGGGCCGCCTGCATCCTCGAGGGTCAGCGTGCCCCCGAGCGACGCGGCGAGCCGCCGCGCCAGGTGCAGGCCGAGGCCGGAGCCGGCATGGCGGCGGGTGAGCGAGCTGTCGGCCTGGGTGAAGGGCTCGAACATCCGCTCCCGCTCCGCCTCGGGCACGCCGATGCCGGTGTCGGCCACGCGGATGACGAGGCCCGCCGGCCCCGCCTCGGCCGCCAGGGTGATGCGGCCGCCGGCCGGGGTGAACTTCACCGCGTTGGACAGCAGCCCGCCCAGGATCTGGCGCAGCCGCAGCGCATCGCCGCGCAGCCGGGGCAGGTCGTCGGGCACCGCGACGACCAGGGAGAGGCCGGCCGCCTCGGCGGCGGCGCGGCCGTCCAGCGCGGCCTCGCGCAGCACGCGCGCGGTCTCGACCGGCTCGGCGGCAACGCGCAGCTCGCCCGTTTCGCTGCGCGCGACGTCGAGGATGTCGTCCACCAGCTTCAGCAACTGCCGGCCGGAATCGTTGATCATCCCGGCATATTCGGCGATGCGCTTCGGGTCGCGCTCCTGACCGATGGCTTCGGAGAAGCCGATGACGGCGTTGAGCGGCGTGCGCAGCTCGTGGCTCATGATGGCGAGGAAGCGCGACTTCGCCTCGCTGGCCGCCTCCGCCGCGACGCGGGCGCGGTCGAGCTCGGCGCGGATGCGGCGGTCCTCGGTGACATCGGTGAAGGTGACGGTGAAGCCGCCTTCCGGGGTCGGGTCCGAGAAGACCTCGAGCACCCGGCCATCGGGGGTCGGGCGCTCGTAGCGGACCGGCCGGGTGCGATCCATGCCGCTGCCGGCGGCGACGTCGGCGGCGCCGATCGCGCCGCGGCGATGCTGCTCCTCCAGCAGCGCCTCGATCGGCTGGCCGACGTACTGCGCCTCGGGCGGCACGCCGCCGAGCGCGCTGGCCTTGGCGTTCACCGCCAGCAGCCGCCGCTCGGCATCGAACAGCGCCAGCCCGTGGCGCAGATTGCCGAGCATCGCCTCCAGCATCGCGGCGCGGCGTCGCGTCTCCTCCTCCGCGCGGACCAGCTCGGTGATGTCGCTGTAGGTGCGGACGAAGCGGCCATCGGGCGTGCGGGCGGTGCGGATCTCCACCACCGAGCCATCGGGGCGCAGGCGGCGGAAGGTGCCGGGGCGGACCTTGCCGGGGTGGAAGTCGCTCGGCCGCCAGTTGCGTTCCTCCTCGGCCGAGCCGAACTCGCCGCGTTCCCGCTGGCGAAGCTGCAGCTCGGTCAGGAACCGCCCGGGGACGAAATCCGCCTCCTCCAGCCCGGTCAGGCGGGCGGCCAGCGCATTGGCGGCGACGACGCGCATCTCCTCGTCGAACAGGCAGATGCCGTGCAGCATGTTGTCGAGCATGGCGCCCAGCACCTCGGCGCGGTGGCGCGCCTCGGCCTCGGCACGGTGCAGGGCGGTGACGTCGGAGATCAGCGCGACCGAGCCGCCATCGGGCAGCGGCGCGACGCGGCTTTCGAGCACCGTGCCGTCGGGACGCACCCGCGTGCGCACGCCGCCCGGGCCGCCCGGCCCGTCATGCATCGCCAGGATGGCTTGGCCGGTCTCGGTCGGGAATTCGCCGGCGGCGACGCGGCGGCCGACCACCTCGGCCAGCGTCTCGCCGATCGCGACCGGGCTGCCTTCCATGATCCGCGCATAGGCCGGGTTGGTCAGCGTCACCCGGCGGTCGGGGCTGTAGACGCAGACGCCCTGCGGCAGGGCGGAAAGCACGCCGTCCAGCAGCGCGGCACGGCGGCTGGCCTCGTCCTGCGCATGCCGCAGCGCCGTGATCTCGTCGATCTCCACCAGCTGGCCGCCATCGGGCATCGGCTGGACGCGGTAGCGCAGCACCTCGCCGGAGGGGCGGCGGCGCTGGCGCGTCGCCGCGCGGCCGGGATCGGCCTCCATCCGCTCGGCGATCTCCTCCGCCTCCGCCGGGCCCAGCTCGCCCATCGCCGCCATCGCGGCCAGGACGTCGCGATGCGTCAGGCCGGGCCGCAGCGCACCGGGCGACAGGCCGCACAGCGCCTCATAGGCCGGGTTGAGCAGCAGCAGGCGCATCCCGGCGTCGAACAGGCCGATGCCGCTCGACAGCCTTGCCAGAGTGCCCTCCGCGGCGCGGGCGCGGGCCACCGCCTCCTCCCGCGCCCGGGCGGGGCCGGTGACGTCGACGCCCATGGTCAGGAACCCGCCGCCGGGCAGCGGCTGGGAGATGACGTCGATCGTCCGGCTGCCATCCGCCGAGCGGTACTGCCGGCGGCTCGGGCGGCTGCGGTCCAGCGCGGCGCTGGCCGCGGCCTGCGCCTCCGGGTCGCCCGGCCCGTAGAGGCCGCGATAGGCCGCCAGCCGGAACAGCTCCGCGACCGGGCTGCCATAGGGACAGGCGGATTGCCCGGCGCCGAGAACCTGCCAGAAGGCGGGATTGGCATAGACGAAGCGATGCGCGGCGTCGCTGACCGTCAGCCCGAAGGGCAGGGCGTCCAGCACCGCCTGCGCATCCGCCCCGCCGGTCATGAGGCGCGGGCCGCCCGCAAGGCGTGCAGCGCCAGCAGCGCGGCGGCCAGCACCAGCACCGCGGTCGCCTGGTGCAGCGTGCCGAGGCCGACAGGGACCACATGCACCAGCGTCAGCACGCCGAGCAGGTACTGCAGCGCGACCGCGGCGCCGAGGCCGAGCACCGCCCGGCGCGCCCAGCCATCCGGCAGCCGCCGGAAGGCGGCCCAGACGCAGCCGGCCGCCATCAGCCCGGCGAGCGTCGCCAGCGCCCGGTGGGCGAACTGCACCGCCAGCAGGTTTTCCGTCAGGTTCCGCCAGGGCGGGTCGAGCGCCAGCAGCCCGTCCGGGACCAGCTGGCCATCCATCAGGGGGAAGGTGTTCCACGTGAAACCGGCCCGGGTGCCGGCGACGAAGCCGCCGACCAGCATCGTCGCCGCCACCACCCAGAAGGTCGCCTTGACCATCCGCCGCAGCGGCCGCGCATCGGGCGGCGCGCGGCCGGCGGGCGCGAGCAGGCCGAGCGCGGTCCAGACGAGCGCCGCGAAGATCGCCAGCGCCAGCCCGAGATGGATCACCAGCCGATAGGGCGCGACCGCGGTCCGCCCGTCCTGGAAGCCGGAGGCGACCATGTACCAGCCGATGGCGCCCTGCAGCCCGCCCAGCGCCAGCAGCAGCAGCAGCCGGCCGCGGTAGCCTTCCGGGATGCGCCCGCGCGCCCAGAACCAGACCAGCCCCGCCAGGTAGGCCAGCCCGATCAGCCGCCCCCATTGCCGGTGGATCCATTCCAGCCAGAAGATCCGCCTGAAGCCCTCCATCCCGAAGCCCTCGTTCTGCAGGGCATATTGCGGGATGGTGCGGTAGAGGTCGTAGAGGCGCGTCCACTCCGCCTCCGACAGCGGCGGCAGCGCGCCCGACAGCGGCGCCCATTCCATGATCGACAGGCCCGACCCGGTCAGCCGCGTCGCGCCGCCGATGGCGACCATGATCCAGACCAGCCCCGCGACGGAGAGCAGCCACCAGGCGACGGCGCGCGCATCGCGCGTCGGGCAATCGGCGCCGGGCAGGGTCAGGGGGCGGACGTCGAACGGCATGCGGGCAATATAGAGGCCCGTCGCGAAAGCGCGACAGGCCCGGCCATGCGGTCATGCGCCGCCCGCGGCCCGGCTTGCCGGCGCTTGCCGCCCCTGCTAACGCCGCCCGCCATGGCGCCCGATGCCCAGCCGGCGCCGGACCGGCACCGCGGCGCCGACCCGGCGCCCCGCCCGATCCTTGCCCCCCCAGACCCCGGACAGGCCTGCATGCAGCCGATGACGACGGCGCCGGTGCCGCCGTTCGCGAGCGGGCCGCCGCCGCTGCTCTCCGTCGTCATCCCGATGCGCAACGAGGGGCCGAACGTCCTGCCGCTGATCGAGGAGATCGCGGCGGCGCTGCGGGACACCGCGCATGAGGTGGTCTGCGTCGACGACGGCTCCTCGGACGAGACGGCGGCGCGGCTGCTGGAGGCGGCGGCGCGCTACCCCGTGGTCGCGCTGCGGCATGCCGCGTCCTGCGGGCAATCGGCGGCGATCGTCAGCGGCGTGCGCGCCGCCCGCGCGGCCTGGATCGCGACGCTCGACGGCGACGGCCAGAACGACCCGGCGGACATCCCCCGCCTCTGGGCGCGGGCGCGGGCCGAAGCCGCGGGCGGGGTGCCGGCGATGGCGGCCGGGCACCGGGTGACGCGCAAGGACAGCGGCGTGAAGCGCGTCACCAGCCGCATGGCGAACGCCATCCGCGCGCGGCTGCTGGGCGATGCGACGCCCGACACCGGCTGCGGACTGAAGGTGTTCCCGCGCGCCCTGTTCCTCGATCTGCCGCGCTTCGACCACATGCACCGCTTCCTGCCGGCGCTCGCGATCCGGCATGGGGCGCGGGTGGTGAGCGAGCCCGTCAACCACCGCCCGCGGCTGCGCGGCCGGTCCAACTACGGCACGCTGGATCGCCTCGCGGTCAGCGTCACCGACCTGCTCGGCATGATGTGGCTGCAGCGGCGCTGGAAGCGGCCGGTCGCCGAACCCATCGCCCCCGCCGCGACCGGCCCCGGCCCGAGGGGATGAGCGCCCGCGGATGAGCGCCGGGCGGTCGCTGCTGAAGCTCGGCCTGCTGGCGGGCGGGCTCCTGGCCGGCGGCGCGCTGCTGCGCGAACTCGGCGGCGTGCCGGGCACCGAATGGGTGGACCGCACGATCCGCGACGAGGGGGTCTGGGGCGAGCTGCTGTTCCTGGCCGTCGGCGCCGCCGTCACCGCGGCGGGCGTGCCGCGGCAGACGGTGGCCTTCCTGGGCGGCTATGCCTTCGGCGCGGCACTCGGCATCGCGCTCGGCCTCGCGGCGCAGCTGCTGGGCTGCGCGGCGAGCTATGGCTGGGCCCGGCTGCTCGGCCGGGACTGGGCGGAGCGGCGGATGGCCGGGCGCTTCGGCCACCGGCTGCGGCCGCTGCGCGACGCGCTGGCGGAGAACCCGTTCCAGGCGACGCTGGCGCTGCGGCTGCTGCCGGTGGGCAACAACCTGGCGCTGAACCTGCTGGCGGGGATGGCGGCGCTGAAGCCGCTGCCCTTCCTGGCGGGCTCGGCGCTGGGCTACCTGCCGCAGACGGTGGTCTTCGCGCTGCTCGGCAAGGGCATCCGGGTCGAGGGCACCTGGCAGCTGGCGCTGGCGGCGGCGCTGCTGGCGGTCTCGGTCGGGCTCGGGCTGTGGTTGCTGCGCCGGCACCGGGCGGGGCGGGCGCTGGCGGCGCCGCCGGGCTGAGCCGGCGGCGCGCCGGGCGGTCAGTGCAGGCGGAACTCGCCCCCCGCATAGCGCAGCTCGGCCGGCCGGGTCAGCGCGGCGGAGGCGACGCGCACCGAATGCAGCGGTGCGACGATCTCGCGGCGCCAGAAATCGAGGAACCGGCCGAGCTCGGGGAAGCGCGGCGCCAGGTCGTGCTTCTGCCAGACGAAGCTCTGCAGCACGCCCGGATGGTCGGGCAGGTGGTAGAGGATCTCGGCGGTGGTCAGCCGCCAGTCCGGGATCCTGGGGAAACGGGCGAGGTGCTGAAGGCCGCTCAGATCCATCTTGCTCCTCTTCGGGGCCGCCTGGCCCCTGCTCGGCGTTGCCGTCCGGGTCCTTCCCTGTCCGCGGCCGGGTCGTGCGTGCGCCCTGCCGGGTTGGGAAGCATGCCATGACGATTGCGTGGCGGCGCAAGAAAAACCTTGCCAATCAGCGAAATAGCACTCGCGCTTGGAGAGTGCTGCCGGCACTTGACGCGCGTGCGGGCTTCCCCTAGATGGCTGGCACTCCTCTGGGGGGAGTGCTAACGGGCGCCGGAATGGGCCCGCTGGCGGCGTCCAAGGGCTGGCCCGGTCAGGGCGCCCGCAGGCCGCGTATCTCCGGAAGAGCTTGCCAATCCTATGGAAGCAGTCAGGAGAGGATCACCATGAAGTTCCGTCCCCTGCACGACCGTGTCCTCGTCCGTCGCGTGACGGCCGAAGAGAAGACGGCGGGCGGCATCATCATCCCCGACACCGCGAAGGAAAAGCCGCAGGAAGGCGAAGTCGTGGCGGTCGGCCCCGGCACGCTGAACGACAAGGGCGAGCTGCGCGCGCTGGACGTGAAGGCGGGCGACCGCATCCTGTTCGGCAAGTGGTCGGGCACCGAGGTCAAGCTCGGCGGCGAGGAGCTCCTCATCATGAAGGAGTCCGACATCATGGGGATCCTCGAGACCCCTTCCGCCGCGAAGGCCGCCTGAGCGCGCCGATCCGCAAGGATCGCGGGCACCTCAGGCTGGTCGCAACAGAACCTCACGAATAGGGAACGGGAAAATGGCTGCAAAGGACGTCAAGTTCGGCGCCGGCGCGCGTGAGCGGATGCTCCGCGGCGTCGACATCCTCGCCGACGCGGTGAAGGTCACGCTGGGTCCGAAGGGCCGCAACGTCGTGATCGACAAGAGCTTCGGCGCGCCGCGGATCACCAAGGACGGCGTGACCGTCGCCAAGGAGATCGAGCTGGCCGACAAGTTCGAGAACATGGGCGCCCAGATGGTGCGCGAAGTGGCCTCGAAGACCAACGACATCGCCGGCGACGGCACGACCACCGCGACCGTGCTGGCGCAGGCGATCGTGCGCGAAGGCGCGAAGTCGGTGGCCGCGGGCATGAACCCGATGGACCTGAAGCGCGGCATCGACAAGGCCGTGCTCGAGGTGGTGAAGTACCTCGAGGCGAACACCAAGAAGATCACGACCTCCGCCGAGGTCGCCCAGGTCGGCACGCTGTCCGCGAACGGCGAGTCCGAGATCGGCGAGATGATCGCCAAGGCGATGGAGAAGGTCGGCAACGAGGGCGTCATCACGGTCGAGGAAGCCAAGAGCATCCAGACCGAGCTCGACGTCGTCGAGGGCATGCAGTTCGACCGCGGCTACGTCTCCCCGTATTTCATCACGAATGCGGAGAAGATGATCGCGGAGATGGA
>JAIYDD010000232.1 GCA_027487675.1 Acetobacteraceae bacterium
CTCCTCCGCCGCGGCGCCGGACGTCCCCGTCGCCGCCACCGACCAGCTGCTCGGCACCGGGCCCGGGCCGCACCAGCTGGTCAAGCTCTATGCCGATGCCGGCGGCGGCTGGACCCGCACCATCCGCAAGCCCGTCGCCGGCACCGTCCGTGTCGCCGTCGGCGGCACCGAGCAGGTCTCGCCAGGCTGGGCCTTCCCCTGGTCGGTCGATCCCGCCACCGGCGTGCTGAACTTCACCGGCGCGAACCGGCCAACCGGCAACGCCGCGATCCGCGCCGGCTTCGAATTCGACGTGCCGGTGCGCTTCGACACCGACGCGCTGGCCGGCACCTACGAGACCTGGCGCGCGGTGGCCGTGCGCGACATCGACCTCATCGAGATCAGGATCTGATCCATGGCGCTGCTCTTCTTCGAGGGCTTCGACAAATACGCCACCGCCGCCCAGATGCTCCAGCAGGCGAACTACGCCGCCACCACTCTGCCCGCGATCTCCACCACCAGCCCGCGCACCGGCCGCGCCTGCCTGGAGTTCTCCAATGGCCAGAACGTCCGCTTCAACTTCACCGCCAGCGGAGATACGCTGATCATCGGCCTCGGCGTGTTCTGGGTCGGCGCGCCGAACGGCGGCCAATTCCCCGTCCAGCTCTGGGCCAGCAACCAGAACCGCGCCAATCTGTCGCTGACCACCAACGGCTCGGGCCAGCTGCGCCTGATCCGAGACACCTCCACACTCTGGACCGGCACCGATGTCGAGCCGGTCGGCACCTGGCTGCACTACGAGCTCAAGGTCGTGCTCGACCACACCGCCAACGGCGCGGTCACGCTGCGGAGGAACGGCCAGATCGTCGCGGCGCTGACCGGCGTGCAGACCCGCATCGCCGCCGGCGACGTGATCGACGCCGTCCGTGCCTCCGAGAACATCGCCAGCACTCGCACCTTTCGCATCGACGACCTCTATGTCTGCGACGGCGCGGGCACCGCCAACAACGACTTCCTCGGGCAGCGCCGCGTGCGCGTCCTGCTCCCCAATGCCGACCTCGCCGCCGGCTGGACGCCCCTCCCGCCCGGCGTGAACGCCGCGCGCGTCGCCGACATCACACCCGACGACGACACCAGCTACGTCGCCGGCGCCGCGACCGGGCTGCTCGACCGCTACGGCTTCGAGAGCCTGCCCGCGTCGGTGGCCACCGTCTCCGGCCTGCGGCTGAACTGCCGGGTGCGCAAGCAGGATGCGGTGCCGGCCGAGACGCGGCTCTTCGTGCAGTCGGGCGCGGCGGTGGCGCAGGGACCGAACGACGCGCCGGATGTGACCTACCGCTACTTCTCCGCGCTCTTTCCAACCGACCCGGCGACGGGGGCGGCCTGGACGCCGGCAGGGGTGAACGCGCTGTCGGCCGGCATCGAGCGGATCCTCTGAGGCGCCGACATGACCACGACCCGCGCCACCCAGCAGGTCCTCGAAAGCCTGGCGGCGGCCGACGAGCCCGCGCGCGTCACCAGCCTCACCCTCGACAGCCTGGCCGCGGCCGACGATCCGGCGTGCGTCACCGCTCTCGCCCTTGAGGCGCTGACCTTCGAGGCGGATGCGGCGCTGGCGACCAGCCTGACGCTTGAAGTGCTGATCTCCGACAGCCTGCTGGCGGAGGAGGTCTCGCGGGCCTGCCTGCTGTGGCGCATCCGGCGGCGGGACGGGGTGGAGCAGCGCTTTGCCGCGCTCGACGCCGACGTGACCTGGGGCGGGCAGGCCTGGAGCGCGGCGGCCCCCTTCGACGCCACCGCGATCGAGGCGTCGCGCTCATTGGCCGCCGGGCAGATGGAGGTCGCGGGGCTGCTGGCCTCGCCGGAGATCACTGCCGAGGCGCTGCTGAACGGGCTCTACGACGATGCGGAGGTCATCGTGCTGCGCGTGGACTGGGCAGCGCCCGCCCGCGGCGCGGAGGTGGTGCTGGCCGGGCGCATCGGGCGGGTGAGCGCCGGGCAGACGCGCTTCGAGGCGGAGTTGCTGCTGCCCTCCGCCCTGCTCGATCGGCCGGTGCTCGATCTCTACACGCCGGAATGCCGGGTGGATCTGTTCTCGTCGCGCTGCGGCATCGCGGCGGCGGCCTGGACGCGCACGGCGACTATCACCGCGGTGCTGTCGGACACGGCCTTTATCGCGGCCGATTTCACCGAGCCGGCGGGCTGGGCCGACTACGGCCGCGTCACGGTCACGAGCGGACCGAACGCCGGCGCGCGGCGCGAGGTGCGGGCGCACAGTGCGGACGGGCTGATCGAGCTGTGGGAGCCCTTCGCGGCACCGCTGGCGGTCGGCGACACGCTCTCGATCGCCGCCGGCTGCGACAAGCGCCTGGCCACCTGCCGCGACCGCTTCGCCAACGTCGCCAACTTCCGCGGCTTCCCGCACGTCCCCGGCACCGACGCCGCCTTCCGCTACCCGGACGCGCGATGAGCCCCGTCACCGGTCAGGACGTCGCCGCAGAGGCGCGGCGCTGGCTCGGCACGCCCTGGCGGCACCAGGCGCGGCTGCGCGGCACTGGCGTGGACTGCGGCGGGCTGGTCGTCGGCGTCGGCCAGGCGCTCGGCCTGCCGGTGCAGGACCACCCGCCCGGCTACGCCCGCCTGCCGGACGGCGTCAGCCTGCGCGCCTGCGTCGAGCGGCAGTGCGCCCGCATCCCCACGCTGGAAGCGGGCGCCGTGCTGCTCATGCGCTGGGGCGAGGCGCCGCAGCACGTCGCCATCGTCAGCACGCTGCCGGAGGGCTGGGGCATGATCCACGCCTGGGCCGGCATCCGCCGCGTCGTCGAGCATGGCCTCACCGCCGAATGGCAGGCGCGCATCGTGCAGGATGACGCCGGGCTGCTGGTCTACCGGCTGCCGGGCGTGGAGGGCTGAGCCATGGCGACGCTGGCTCTCTCCGTCGTCGGCTCCGTCGTCGGCGGCGCCATCGGCGGGCCCTTCGGCGCTGCCGCCGGCCGCGGCCTCGGGGCGCTTGTGGGCTCGGTCATCGACAGCACGCTCTTCGGCAGCGGCGGCCAGCGCCTCGACGGGCCGCGCATCGCCGACCTCGCCATCACCACCTCCACCTACGGCGCCGCGATCCCGCTCGCCTTCGGCAGCCGCATCCGCATGGGCGGCAACATCATCTGGGCCATGCCGCTCATCGAGAGGGCCCGCCGTCGCCGTGCCGACCGCAAGGGCGGCAGCGGGCGCCAGACCATGACCACCTACAGCTACAGCGCGAACTTCGCCGTGGCCTTCTGCGAGGGGCCGATCGTCGGCGTCCGGCGCATCTGGGCCGATGGCAAGCTGTTCTATGACGCCACCGCCGCGCCACCGCAGACGCTGGCCGCGGACATCCGGATCTACACCGGGACGGAGGACCAGGCCGCGGACGCGCTGATCGCGGCCGATGTCGGCACGGCGGACTGCCCGGCCTATCGCGGCCTCTGCTACGCCGTCTTCGAGGGACTGCAACTGGCGAACTTCGCCAACCGCATCCCGCAGATCACCGCCGAGATCGAGCCCGGCACGCCCGACCTTGCGCGCGTCTTGCAGGCCCTGGCCATTCGCGCCGGCGTGCCGGTTGTCGACGTGGCCTCCACCGCGAAGCCCCTGGCCGGCTATGCCGTGGCGCGGCCCGTCAGCGCCCGCGCCGCCATCGAGGAGCTGATGCTCGCCTACTCGCTGGTGGGCTGCGCGGTGCCGGGCGGCGTTACGGTCAAGCCGCGCGGTGTCGCCGCCCTCGGCGGCATGGACGCGGAGGCTTTCGGCGCCCGGACGGAAGGCAATGCCGATGCCGACGGCTGGACGATGGGCCGGGCGGAGGAGAACGCGCTCCCGCGCGAGTTGACGCTGACCCACATGGACCCGGCGCGGGACTACCAGCCGGGCACGGTCCGCAGCACCCGCCAGGACGGCTCGGGCCTCGCCAAGGCCGCCTACGACATCGCCGTGGTGCTGGACGCCGCCGAGGCCAAGGCGCGCGCCGAGCAGGCGCATCGCGACATCTGGGCGGCGCGGAACACCATCGAGGGCCTGACGCTGCCGCCCTCCTTCGCGACGCTGCAGCCGGGCGAGTGCCTGGATGTGGTGCTGGCAGGTCGGCTGCGGCGGCTGAACCTCACCCGCGTCACCGTGGCGCCCTCGGGCCTTGTCGAGATCGCGGCGGCGGTGGAGCAGGGCGTGACCTGGCTGCCCCGCACCGCCACCGCGGATACCGGCACGCTGCCGGCACAGGACATCCCGCGGGTGGTGCCGACGACGCTGCACCTGCTCGACCTGCCGATGCTGCGGGCCGAGGACGACGATGCCGGGTGCTACGTCGCCGCGGGTGGTGGGCCCGGCTGGCGGGCGGCGGCGGTGCTGCGTGCGGCGGACGGGATCAGCTTCGAGGAGGTCGGCTATCTTGACGCGCCGGCCGTCCTCGGGACCTGCCAGACCGTGTTGCCCGCCGGCCCCTGGGCCTATCTCGACGCCGCCAGCACCTTCGACGTGCTGCTGCTGAACCCGGAGGATGAGCTCGAGGCGGTGAGCGAGGCCGCGATGCTCGCCGGCGCCAATGCGGCGCTCGTCGGCGACGAGAGCGTCGGCTTCCGGGATGCGGTGCTGATCGCGCCCGGCACCTACCGCCTGTCCGGCTTCCTGCGGGGGCGGCTCGGCACGGACGACCGCGTTGCAACGCACGGGCCCGGGGAGCGCTTTGTGCTGCTGTCTGGCGCGCTCGGCCTCGAGCGCATCCGCGACGGGCTCGGGCTGCGCGGGATCAGCCGCTCCTACAAGGCCGTCAGCCTCTGGCAGGAGGAGAGCGCGGTCGCGGCGACGAGCTTTACCAACACCGCCCGCGGCCTGGCGCCGCTCAGCCCGGTGCACCTCGCCGGCACCCGCGACGGCGCGGGCAATCTCACCATCACCTGGATCCGGCGCACGCGCATCCCCTCGGCCTGGGCGGACGGCACCGACGTGCCGCTCGGCGAGGCGGCCGAGCGCTACGAGGTCGAGATCCGCAACGCCGCGAACACGGCGACGCTACGCACAATCACCGCCACCAGCCCCGTCGCGACCTACACCGCGGCCGAGCAGACTGCCGACTTCGGCGCGCTGCCGGCCACCGTGCGCGTCCGCGTCCAGCAGATCAGCGACACTGTCGGCCGCGGCGCGGCCAGGGAGGCCATCCTGTGACGACCACACCGCGGCTTGCGCTGCCCTACATCCTCAGCCACCAGGCGCAGAAGGAGGTCACCCACGCGGCCGGGCTGAACCGGCTCGACGCCCTGGTGCAGCCCGTCGTCCAGGCGGTCGGGCTCAACACGTCGCCCGGCTCGCCGCCAGACGGCCAGTGCTGGATCGTCGGCACCGCGCCGACAGGCGCCTGGGCCGGGCACGCGAACCGGCTGGCGCAGCGGATCGGCGGGGCGTGGGTGTTCTACGCACCCTTCGTCGGGCTGGTGGTGTTCGACGCCGCCACGCTGGCCCAGTGGGGTTGGAACAGCAGCGCCTGGGCGGTGGTGGCGCCGCAGCTGCTGGAGGCCAGCGTCAGTTACGACCCGCCGAGCCTCGCCGTCGGCGCGGGCGTCACCACGAATGTGAATGTCGCCGGCGCGGCGCTCGGCGATTTCGCGCGCGCGAGCTTCTCACTTGACCTGCAGGGCAGCACGCTGACGGCCTGGATGTCGGCCGCGAACACGGTCAGCGTGCGGTTCCAGAACGGCACGGCGGGAGCGATCGATCTGGCCAGCGGGACGCTGCGGGTGCGGGTGGAGAAAGCGTAGCGCGTTCATGCCACCATGCTCAGCGAGAAGCGTGCCCGGCAATGCCGCCGCGCCGGGCGCGCGCTCCTTCGCTCGGCCAGCCCCATGGCGGCCGGTCTGATGGGCTCCGGCGGGTTCGCCGCCATCCCCACCACCGCCCTCGATCTGCCCCTCGTGCAGCGTCTCCGGCGGTCCCCGCGCTTGATGGGTCCGGGTCCCCGACGCCGCCAAGATCGCCGCCGAGGTCAGCGTCGGTCAATCGCAATTCCCACGCCCGGGCTCCTCGGCGCGAGCGCTACCGCGACGACTCCTCATCCAGCGTCGCCGCCGACACAATGGCGCGGAACTCGTCGCGAACCTCCGGCTGGTGCCGGCCCAGCCAGCGCGCGACCGCCTCGTTGCCGAGCAGCTTCGCCACATAGCCCCGCGCCAGCACGAGCTGCATCACGTTCCGGTTGTAGCTCTGCTCGATCGCCTTGAAGCGCGACTGCACGAGCGACATCTCCTGCTCCATGCGCGCGATCTGGTCCATCGACAGCCCGCGGATCTTCTTGGGCTGGCCGGGATCCACCAGCTGGCCGGAGGGCGTCGCGGCCAGCAACGCTTCGGCGTAGGTCACCGAGAAATTGTTCACGCTGAGCATCAGCTCGACGCACTCGACCTGCCGGGCCGGCTTCATCTTGCGCAGGTGACGCGTGACGTCCTGGTGGAAGTGCGCCTCCTTCAGCAGCTCCACCGCCTCAGGGCAGATGCCGGCCAGCAGGTCGCGCTTGCGGCGGATGGTGTCGATGTCGAGGTCGAGCGCGCGCGCCAGCCGCTCCTCCGCCACGCCGCGCTCCAGAGCGCGCAGGATCATGAAGTGCTCCTGCACCGTCGCAAGCCGGTTCACCCGCTTGTTGTAGGTGTAGCCCTCGTCGTCGCGCGAGCGAAGGCAGGCGATCGTGGGCCAGCCGAGCGCCCGCGCGGCGGCCAGGCGGAGATGCCCGTCGAGCACCGTGCACAGCCCGTTCCGCGTGTCCGGCTGGGTCACCGACAGCGGCTCGATCAGGCCGATCTCCTGCATCGACACCCGGATCTGCTCGAACTTCCGCGACCTCGGAACGTCCTTGCCCAGGATGCGCGTCGGCAGCAGGCGGTCCAGAGCGAGGTGGAGAATGTCGCGGTCGAAGGCCTCGGCCAGCTTCATCATCGTCGTCTCCGCCCGACCGTCATCCGGACCTGCCGCGCACCAGCTCGTCGATCGCCTTGGGCAGCGTCGGCAGGCCCTCCGCCCGTAGCAAGTCAACGAAGTGCTCGTCCCGCAGCAGCCCCCCGAGCGCGGCCGCCAGGAAGGCCAGCCGCTGCTCGACCAGGTCGGCCTTGCGGATCAGCTGCTTCTGCCGCTCGACCTCCTTGTTGTAGGCGCGGACGAGGATCGCCGAACTGAACTTGGTGCCCCTCGGCTTCGTGATGCTCGTTCGGCCGGATGCCTTGCCGTAGAGCCCGCGCACCTCGATCAGCCGGCGCGCGGCGAGCAGCTTGCGGCCGCGCAGCTCGCCGCTCTCATAGGCCGACTGGAGCACCTGCTGGACCTCCTCGTCGCCCGCGCCGGCAATGGCGATCGCGGTGGTGATCGGGATCCTCTGGTCCTCCACGGCGACCAGCAGCCGCTCCTCGCCGCGCTCCAGCAGCGTCAGGACGCCCTTGATCCAGGTGGCGTCCAGCCCCGTCTTGCGCGCGATCGTGGCCGTGTCGTAGCCACGCTGCTGCAGCGCCCGGATCGGCTCGAGCTGCTCCATCGTCCGCGGCGGGCGGCGGGCGATGTTCTCGACCAGGCTGCGCACGAACGCGCCCTCGTCGGATGTTTCGACGACGATCGCCGGGATGGTGGCCTGCCCGAGCGCGCGGAACGCCTCGACCCGCCCCTGCCCGCAGATCAAGAGGTAGCGGTCGCCGCGCTGCGCCACCGTGATCGGCTTCTTGAGGCCGAGCAGCCGGATCGAGGCGACCAGCTCCTGGAACACCTTCTGCTTGCGCTCGCGCGGGTTCAGGATGTCGATCAGGTCGAGCGGGACATCCTGCACGCGCTCCCCGTCCGCACCCGGTGCCGCCTCCATGGCGGACGGCGGCGCCTCGCTCATGCCGCCCTCCGGATCGGTGCGCGTTCGGCCAGGCGGTAGAGCGG
Organism: Acetobacteraceae bacterium; assembly: GCA_027487675.1. Taxonomy (GTDB): domain Bacteria; phylum Pseudomonadota; class Alphaproteobacteria; order Acetobacterales; family Acetobacteraceae; genus Falsiroseomonas. Next base: position 7,912 of record JAIYDD010000232.1, read on the forward strand.
CGACAGATCGTCCGCCCGGTAGCCGTCGAGATGCGTCCCGTTGCGCTCGCCAAGCCGCAGCTGGCTTGCCGCCACGTCCATTCACGGCAGGAGGTAGTAGTCCAGCTCCGCCGCATTGCCTGGCGCCAGCCGCACCGCCACGGTGATGTCGGGACGCAAGCTGGTATCGAGACGGAGCTTCCAGCGCAGCACCCCGGCGGCCGTCGCGGTGCAGCGGCTGAGGATCACCGAGACGCTGAACTCGGCGTTCACACGCAGCAGGTCGGTCGCGGGATCGCGCTCGATCTGCGCCCCGAGCGCCAGCATCGCCGCCTCGGTCCGCTGCACGATCTCGGGATGCAGCCGGCGCAGCAGCCGGTTCGCCTCGACGAAGCGGTAGTCCCGGTCCGGCGTGAAGCCCACCAGCTCATAGGCCCGGATCAGGCTGCCGAAGCGCTGGCCGAAGGCGCCGGACGAGGGCAGGCCTTCCGCCTCGTCGATCAGGATGGCCGACAGGAAGCCGCGCGCCTGGTAGAGTTGGCGCAGGCGGTCGAGCATCTCGCCGTCGGAGAAGCGTCGCGACCGCGCGCGGATGATCCCCTGCGCCGTGAAGAACAGCTCCGGCGGCACGATCGCCTCGAAGGCGTCGGGGCGCCGCACCCAGGCCTCCGGCGGGTTCCGCACGCGCTGCTGCTTGAGCTTGAAGGAGACGCGGTTGTAGACATTGCCGCCAATGTACTTCTCGTTGGTCAGGATCTGGTGGACCGTGCCGCGGGTCCACGGGCGGCCGAGGTCGGTCCGCACCCCGTCCTCGTTCAGCCGGCGCGCGATGATGGCCTCGCCGTGGCCCTGTTCGACGAAGGCGCGGTAGATGCTCTCGACCACGGCGACCTCGCCGGCCGGCCCGGGACGCAGGACGACGCGGTCCGTCTGCAGGCTTTTCTGCTCGCCGCGGCGCAACTCGCCCTTCGGCTCGCCCGACTGGTCGAGCAGGACGCGGCGCAGCCCGAAGCCGGGCGC
>JAIYDD010000185.1 GCA_027487675.1 Acetobacteraceae bacterium
ACCCGGTCGCGCCAGGGCTCGGCGCTGTCCCGCGGGTGCCACCCGATCAGCGCGCGGTCGTCGCGGTCCCAGAAGGAGGCCGGGTTGGCGGAGGCCCCCCAGACCACCGCCCAGCCGGTGCGCGGGGCGGAGATCGCCGCCAGGCAGAGCCGCGCCAGGTCCTCCGGCGACAGCCAGGTGGACAGCGACAGCACGTCCCGCGGCTCCGGCGTGCACCAGCCGATGCGCAGCTGCACGCTCTCGACCGCATGCTTGTCCCAGTAGAGGCGGCCGAGCAGCTCGCCATAGAGCTTCGAAAGCCCATAGAGGCTGTCCGGGCGGTAGTCGCAGCCGGCCGGCAGCCTCGGCCCGCCCGGCGCCGGCCGCGGGTGGAAGCCCGCCACATGGCCGGAGGAGGCGAAGACCACCCGCGCCCCGGCCGCGCGCGCTGCCTCGAACACATGGAAGGCGCCGCGCAGGTTCGCGGCGAGGATCGCTTCGAAGCCCGGCGCCTCGGTCGCCACGGCGGCGAAGTGCAGGATGGCGCGGCAGCCCTGCGCGAGGGCGGCCATCGCGGCCGCATCCTCCAGCTCGGCCGGCGTGAAGCTCGCCCCGGGCGGCAGCGCGTCGGGGAAGGGAAGCCGGTCGGTCAGGCGCAGCCCGACCCCGGCCGCGCCGAGGCGCCGCGCCAGCCCCCGCCCGAGCCGCCCCGCGGCGCCGGTCAGCAGCACGGGCGGGCTGCCGCCGCTCATGCCCTTGGGCCGCGTCGGCGCGGCGATGTCGGGCGGGGCCGCATCGTCATGCGGCTCCGGTCGCGTCGGCCAGGCGCGGCGGCAGGCCCGCGGGCCAGGCGAGGACCGGCTCCTCCAGGCCCTCGGCGCCGGTGTCGGCGATGGCGAGCAGCGCACCATCGGCCTCGGTCGGCACGGGCAGCCCGAGCCGCGCGCTGGTGACGAAGAGGGTGCGCAGCCCCGGGCCGCCGAAGGCCGGGCAGGTCGGGCGCCGCGCCGGCAGGTCGAGCCGCAGCGCCACCTCGCCCGCCGGCGTCAGCGCCAGCACGCAGCCGCCATCCCAGATCGCGATCCAGATTTGCCCCGCGGCATCCACCGTCGCGCCATCCACCGTCGCGCCTTGCGGCAGCCCGCCCGCGGGCAGGCCGGACGGCGGGGCGGCCAGGTCGAGCAGCACCCGCCCCGCGCCGAGCCGTCCCGCCGCCGGGTCGAAGGGATGCGCCACGAGGCGCCGCGTGCGGCTGTCCGCGGTGTAGAGGGTGCCGCGGTCAGGGCTCCAGCACAGCGCGTTCGGGCAGCCGATGCCGTCCAGCACGCGCTCCGGCGGCAGGCCCGGCGCCAGGCGCCAGAGCGCGCCGACCGGCGGGGCCTGCCAGGCCTCCGGCATGGTGCCCACCCAGAAGGCGCCGTCGGGCCCCGCCTTGCCGTCATTGCTGCGGTTGCCGGGGCGGTCGGTCTCGAACGGCAGCGGGGCGGAGAGCGCGCCGCGGTCCGGGTCGAAGCGCGCCAGCCCGTCGCGCAGCGCGACGAGCAGCGTCCCGTCCGCGCAACAGGCCAGGCAGCCGGGCGCGGCCGGCAGTGACCAGGCTGCGTCGCCGCGCGCATCGGCGGGGTCGGTCCGGTGCAGGCGCCGCCCCTCGATGTCCACCCACCAGAGCACGCCCCGCGCCGCGTCCCAGACCGGCCCTTCGCCGAGGCGGGCGCCGGCCGGGCGCAGGATGGCGGCACGCGGCGTCACCGCCCGCGCCCGCCGGCCGCCGCCGCAGCGGGATCCGTCATGGCGGTTGCACCCTTTCCTCGCGCGCCGGGGCCCCGCGGCCCGCGGTGGCCGCCGGCACGGGGCCTGCAGGTCCCGGGTTGAGCCTAGACCCGCATCGGCCGGGCGATCCATGCCCGGCGCGGGCCGGCGGCGCCGACGCGACCGCGACGTCCCCGCGGCGGGGTCAGGCCGGCTCGGCCGCACAGTCGAGCAGGAAGAAGCAGCCCCGCGCCGGGTCCCGGCCCGGGTGGTGGAAGGCCAGGCGCAGTTCGACGCCCTCGGCCGGGAGGTCGGCGTCGAAGCCAACCAGCAGGTCGCGCTCGGGCGGCACCAGCGGCAGGGCGCAGTCGATCAGCACGGCCCCGCCCGCCGTCACGACCACGCGCAGCGCGTCGTCGAGCGACCGGCCGCGCAGGCGGATGCGGTGCGGCCCGGCGCGCCGGGGCACGCAGCGCAGCCTGGCCTCCGCCGCCTCGAGCCGTCGCGCGCCGGCGCGCGCGGCCGGCTGGTCCAGCGGCAGCGCCGGCCGCGCGAAGCCCGAGAGCACCTCGACGGCGGCGACCTCCGCCGCGCCGTCCGGCGTCAGCACCAGGTCGGGCCGGCGCCGGTCGGAGGCCGATGCCGCGCCGCGCAGCAGCGTGCCGCCGAGCAGCGCCGAGAGGTCGCGCCGCAGCGCCGCGCGGTCGCCGCCTGCCGCCGGCGGGTAGCCGAGCCGCGCCTGGGTCCCGCCATGCAGCAGGTCGAACAGGCCGGGGCAGCTGGCTTCCAGCTCCGCGATGTTCGCCGCATCGTCGCCGCGGCGGAAGAACTCCGGATAGGCGGCGTGCAGCGCGGCGAAATCGTCGCGCGGGCGCACCGGCGGCACCGGCTGCCCGAGCAGGGTGGCGATGCGCGCCAGCGTCTCCGGCTCATGCGCCGCCAGCGCCTCGTAGCGCACCACCTCGCGCCGGGCGGGATGGGCGAGCCAGGCCTCGACATGGTCGCTCCAGGAGCCGAAATGCACCAGGCCCGCCACGACTTCCTGCAGCAGCCGGTCGCGCTGCGGGCGCGGCAGGATCTGCGCCAGGTAGTACCAGTAGGACACCAGCGCGGATCGCCCGTCGCGCACCACGTAGATCGCGGGGGAATCGTCGGCGGGATCCGGCAGTTCATGCGTCTTGACGAGGAACGTCCCCTCCGCCGCGCGGGCGCGCGCAACGAACGCCGCGCGGCTTTCGCCATGCGCAAGGTGGCCGACCAGCGCCGCCCGCTCCGGCGTCGCGCCGATGTCGGTGCGGTCGTCATAGGCCGACCAGCTGGAGAGGCCGAAGCTCTCGCGCAGCAGGCGGCGCAGCAGCGTGTTCCCGGAGCGCGGGAAGGAAGCGAGCCAGACGATCACGCAACGAATTCCGGTTCGGGCAGGGGACTCATGCATCCGCGCATGCGGGGTGGCAACCGCCGAGGCATGCGCGGCCAGCGTGCCATCCCGGGGCTTCGGCGCCCGTCTCGCGTGCTAGCGTTCACCCTCGACGCCTTCGGCGGAGCGACGCGATGACCGTGACGGACCCCTATGTGTTCAGCGAGGACTGGTTCACGCCGAACCTGCCGAGCTTCCGTCGACATTTGTCCCATCTTCTCGACACGCCGTGCCGGCTGCTGGAAGTCGGCGCGCATGAAGGGCGGGCCACGACCTGGATGGCGGAGACGCTGCTCGGCCATGCCGAGGCGCGGCTCGATGCCGTCGATCTCTTCGTCCAGCGGCGCCTGCGGCAGAACATCGCGCGCACCGGGCGCGCGGCGCAGGTGCGGGTGCTGCCCGGCGCCTCGCGCGATGTGCTGCCGCGGCTCGATCCCGGCAGCTACGACTTCGTCTACATCGATGGCAGCCACGCGACCGTGGACGTGCTGGAGGATGCGGTGCTCGGCTTCCGCCTGGCGCGGATCGGCGGCGTGATCGCCTTCGACGACTACCTCTGGACCGATCCGCTCGACGCGCGGCGCGGCGCGCCGAAGCCGGCAATCGACGCGGTGCTCGCGATCTACGCGCCGCTGATCGAGGTGCTGGAGCACGGGTCGCAGGTCTGGCTGCGCAAGCGCGCCGAGCATGCGTGAGGCCCCGCCTTGCAGGCCGGCACCGCGCCGTGCGAATGCATCGGGCCCGTCGCAGCCGCGGAGGCATCGCGCATGTCCGCCCCGCGCCGGCCGCCGCGCCGGCTTCGCCTGTTCCTCAAGGGCAACCTCGACCTGCGGGATTCGCTGCACGTCCTGCGCCTCGGCGGCACGGTGGCCTGGAACGGCCTGAACGAGGTGCTGCGCGGCCGCGGCGCGCTGGCGCGCATCCGGCACGAGACCAATCCGCGGCTCGACCTGCTGGCCGAGGCCGATGGCCGCGTGCCCGCCGCGCTGGCGGCGCGGCCGCTGCCGTTCGTCGCCTATCCGCCCGAGGCGCAGTTCAGCGCCGCCTTCTTCGAGGCGGAGGCGGATGCCTACCTGCTCTCGATCCAGCAGGAGCTGGCGACCTGGGCGATGCGCCACCGCGAGGAAGGCTGGGGCTTCTACGCCGAGCGGATGGAGGCCTGGGGCGCGGCCGACCGGGACTGGGCGCGCGCGACCCTGCGGCGCGAGCCACCGCCGGCGCCCGAGGGCGTCGCCGCCGCGCTGGAGGCCGTGATCGCCCGCCTGCGCGCGCGGACCGCGGCGCCGGTGCTGGTCTTCAACCTCTCGGCCTATGTCCCGGGCGAGACGGCGCACAGCCTGGCCGGTCTCGGCGAGACGGTGGCGACGCGCATCCGCCGGCTGAACCTGGCGCTGGCCGAGGTCTCCATGCGCACCGGCGTCTCGGTGATCGACGTCGATCGCGTGCTGGCCGGCGCCGGCGCGGCGCGGCTGAAGTTCGACGCGCTGCACATGACCGCCGAGGGCTGCCGGCTGGTCGCGGAGGAGGTGGCGCGCGTGCTGGAGGACCTCGGCTGCCTCGACGCGCCGACGGAGCACGCGGAGTGAGCCTGCCCGCGATCGTCGTCAGGACCTGCAACGAGGCGCCGCGCCTGGCGCTGACGCTCGCCTCCCTCGCCGCGCAGGACCCGCGGCCGGAGCAGGTCGTGGTGGTGGATGACGGCTCCACCGACGCGACGCCGGCGGTGCTGGCCGAGGCCGCCGCCACCCTGCCGCTGCGCGTGCTGCGCAACGCCGCGCCGGCCGGCCGGTCCCGCGCCACCAATGCCGGCGCCGCGGCGGCGCGCGCGCCGCGGCTGCTGTTCCTGGATGGCGACACGCTGGCCGCGCCCGGCCTGCTCGCCGCGCATGCCGCGCTGCACGACGCCGAGCCGCGCGCGATCGGCCGCGGCGAGACCTGGCATCTGCGCCAGACGCGGCTGCTGCGCGACCCGGCGACGCTGGAGCCCTTTCCCGCCGCCGCCGCGTCCTTCGCGCGGCTGCCCGCGGCCGAGCATGCGCGGCTGCGCGTCACGCGCGCGATGGTGGCGGGCGACTTCGCCGCGCTGCTCGCCCGCGCCGAGCCCGGCCATTATCCGGGCGCCGGGCCGCGCCGGATGCATGCGGTGGAGATGGAGGCGCTGCGCACGGCGCCTGGCTGCACCGCGCTCTGGGCCGCGGCGACGGGGCCGAATCTCTCCGTGCCGCGCGACGCCTTCCTCGGCGCCGGCGGCTTCGACCCCGCGCTCGACATCACCGCGCATCGCGTGCTGGCGCTGCGGCTGCACGACGCCGGCCATCCGATGCGCGCCGCGGAGGGCGCGGTCAGCGTCCACATGACCCACCGTGCCGGCTGGCTGGACCCGCTTGCGGCGCTCGGGTGGGAGGACCGCTTCCTGGCCGTCGCGCCGCGGCGGCAGGTGGCGCTGCTGGCGGTGTTCTGGGCGGGCATGGCGGACCGGCCGCGCTTCCCGCCCGACTACCTGCTGCCCTCGCTGCCCGCGCTGGCGGCGGCGGCGCGCGGCGATGACGGCCGGGACTGGGACGTGCCGCGGCGCGCGATCGGCGCCCGGGCGCTCGGCCCGGCCTTCTGGACCGGCGCGGCGTGAGCGCGCCGATCGTCGTCGCCGCCGTGCTGCCGCCGTCGGAGGCCGCCGCCGCCGCCACCGCCACCGCGCGCGTGGCCGCCCTGCTCGCCGAGGCCATGCCCGGCACGCCGCCGGTCGCGCTCCGCCCCGTCGCGGACCTCGAGCAGGCCGCAGCGGTGGCGCCGGACGCGCTGCTGCTCTCTCTCGGCCCGGCGCGGCCGGAGGTGCCGTGGGACGCGGCGGCGGCGGCACTGGCCGCGACGGTCGCCGCCGCGGCGCGGATCGAGGGATGCCGCCCGGTGCTGCTGACGCTGTTCCGCCACGTCCCGCCCGGCCCGCACCAGGCGGCGCTGCGCGAACGCATCCGGCGCCTGAACCGCCTGGCGATCGAGCTGTCGCGCGAGACCGGGGCGGCGGTCGCCGATATCGACCGCGCCTGTGCCCAGCCCGGCGCCCGCGCGCTCGGCGCCGACCACCGGCTGGAGGGCGCGGCGGTGCGGGAGGTGGCGGCCGAGGCGATCGCCGCGGCGCTGCTGGCCGAGGCGCTGGACGCGCGCTGCGAGGAGCGCGTGCTGCAGAAGGCCAGGCGGCTGCTCGGGCAGCCCGGCGCGCGCGCGGCGGCGGCGCCATGAGCGACGCCGCGCTGCTGCGCACCATGCTGCTGTGCCGCGCGGTGGAGGCGCGGCTGGCGGCGCGGCCGGATTGCGGCTTCCAGCTGTTCTCGGCGGGGGAGGAGGCGGTGGCCGCCGGGCTCTGCGCCGTGCTCGGGCCCGGGGACCAGCTGCTGTGCAGCGGGCGGTCCATCGCGCCGGCCCTGGCGCGCGGGCTCGACCCGGCCGCGGTCGTGGCGGAACTGCTGGGCCGCACCGGCGGGCCCTGCCGCGGCCGCGCCGGGCGCGGGCACCTGGCGCAGCCCTCCGCCGGCTTCTTCGGCGCGCATGCGGTGGTGGCGGGCAATCTCTCGATCGCGGCCGGCGTCGCGCTGGCCTTCCAGGCGGCGGCGCGGCCGGGGATCGTCGCCGTGCTGTTCGGCGACGGCGCGGCCGGCGCCGGCGCGCTGCACGAGACGCTGAACATCGCCGCGCTCTGGCAGCTGCCGCTGCTGTTCGTGTGCAGCAACAATGGCTGGTCGATCTCGACGCCGGCGGCCGCGCATCTCGCGCCCGCGCGCGTCGCCGACCTCGCACGCCCCTTCGGCATCCCCGCCGCGACGGTGGACGGCACCGACGCGCCGGCGGTGCGCGACGCGGCGGCGGCGCTGGCCGCCGGCATCCGCGCCGGCGGCGGCCCGGCCTTCCTGGAAGCCGTCTCGGTGCGCCTCGGCCCGCATTCCACCTCGGCGCGGGAAAGCCGGACGCGCGCGGACCTCGCCGCACTCGCCGCGCGCGACCCGATCGCGCGGCTGTCCGCGGCGCTGGGCGAGGCGCTGGCCGCGCCGCTGCGCGCGGCGGCGGACGCGGCGGCCGATGCCGCCTTCCGCACGGCGGAGGCCTCCCCGCCCGCCACCGCGGACGAGCTCGACGATGCCGCCTGAGGCCCCCGCCACGCGCCGCTTCTTCCGCGAGGCGATCGCCCGCGCGCTGCGCGAGGAGATGCGCCGCGACCCGTCCCTGCTGCTGCTCGGCCAGGACATCGGCGCCTTCGGCGGCCCCTATCGCGACTTCGAGGGGCTGCTGGCGGAATTCGGCCCCGCGCGGGTGCGCGACACGCCGGTGGCGGAAGCCGCGATGGTGGGCCTCGGCGTCGGCGCCGCCGCCGCCGGCGCGCGCACGCTGGTCGCGATCACCTACATGGATTTCCTGATGCCGGCGCTCGACCCGCTGGTGAACTACGCGGCGAAGCTGCGCTTCAAGACCGCCGGGCAGCTGGCGGCGCCGGTGGTGGTGAAGACCACCGCCGGGGCGAAGGGCCAGGGCGTGGCGCATTCGCAATGCCTGGAAGCCTGGCTGATGAACGTCCCCGGGCTGGCCGTGGTCGCGCCCTCCTCGCCCGGCGATGCCTACGGGCTGCTGAAGACGGCGCTGCGCGCGCCGGGGCCCGTGGTGTTCGTGGACCACAAGCGGCTCTTCCCGATGGCCGGCCCGGTGCCGGACGCGGAGGCGGCGATCCCCTTCGGCCTGGCCGCGATCCGCCGCGCCGGGCGCGACGTGACGCTGGCCACCCATGGCTGGATGACGCACCCGACGCTGGCCGCCGCCGCATCGCTGGCCGAGGCGGGCATCTCGGCCGAGGTGGTGGAGCTGCGCAGCCTCGCGCCGCTCGACATCGAGACGCTGGCGGCCTCCGCCGCGCGCACCGGCGCGCTGGTGGCGGTGGAGGAAGGCCAGCTGCCCTGCGGCGTCGGCGCCGAGATCGCCTTCCGCGTGCGCGAATGCGTGCCGGCGCTGGCCGTCGCGCGGGTCGGCGCGCGGCCCGTGCCCGTCAGTTCCAACCCGGTGCTGGAGGCGGCGTCGCTGCCCGATGCGCCGCGCATCGCCGCCGCCGCGCGCCGGCTGCTACGCCCCTCCGCAGGAGAGACCGCATGATCCGCCAGCTTCGCGTGCCCGGCCCGATCGCCGATGTCGAGGAGGTGCGCGTGCTGCAATGGCACGCCGCCGAGGGCGAGCGGGTGGAGGCGGATGCGCTGGTCGTGGAGCTGGAGACGCACAAGGCCGTGGTGGAGGTGCGCGCCGGCCGCGCCGCCTGGCTGCGCCGGCGTCTCTGCGCGGAGGGCGAGTGGCAGGTGCTCGGCGCGCCGCTGGCGCTGCTGTCCGACGATGCGGCGGAGACGCTGCCGGAGGATGCCGCGACCGCGGCCGAATGGCCGGTCGCCTTCGAGGTGATCTGAAGGCGCGCCTCGATGCCGATCCCGTGGTCCCCGGCGTTCGCCGCGCGCCAGGCCGTGCGTCAGGCCGCGCGCGGCGCGAAGCCCGGCAGCCCGGCCTCGCGCAGCAGCCGCGCCGTCTCCTGCCGCAGCGCCGCCTGCAGCGCGCCGCTCGGGTGCGTGCCGTCGGGCATGTGCGCGGCCGTGCCCATCTCGGCCAGGATCGCGTCCACGTCGAGCACCAGCATGCCATGGCTGCGCGCCAGCTCCGTCAGCAGCAGCGTCCAGTCGCGGTTGCGCACCGCCGCCACCTGCTCGGACAGCGGCGCGTCGAAGGCGGCGTAGGCATGCAGCTGGTCGCGACCCGTCGTCGTCGCCTGGTTCGCGACGACCACCGGCCCCGGGATCGCCGCGCGCAGCGCCGCGACAAGCTCCGCCATCTCCGCGGCCTGCTGGGCGAAGCTCCGCGTCTGCCGCACGAAGGCGGCATCCAGCCAGGCGCGGGTCGCGGGCCCGATCCAATCCGGCTGCAGCCGGTAGCCATGCAGCGCCAGCGTCCAGCCCTGCGTCCGGTGCCGCAGCACGGTTCGCGCATCGCCGATCAGCGAGAACAGGATCGCGTCCGGCCGCGCGACGCGCGCGATCCCGGCCTGCGTCAGCAGCGGCGCGTCGAGCACGACGGGATTGCGCCCCAGCGCCGCGAGCAGCGAGCCGGCGAACAGCCAGTCTTCCGCGCCCGGCGGCGGCCCGTCGGCGAAGGCGCGCCGCATCCCGTCGGAGATCGCCTCCAGCTCCGCCGGCGTGCGGCGCATCGCCTCCAGCGCCGAAACGCCGGCGGTGACGGGCATGACCTCGGGCAGCAGGACGAGGTGGGCGGGGCCGGCGATCTCGGCGTGGAACTCGCGGAAGTCGCCCTCCTCCCCGGCGATCGCGTCGGCGATGTCGCAGCTGCCGAGGCAGGCGAGGGTCGGGGGAAGCGTCCCGTCCGCCGCCTCGCCCCACCAGGCGCGGCGGCGGGCGTACCAGCCGCTCAGCAGCCCGCTGCGCATCGCAAGCTGCGGGTTCACGCGCAGCCCGGTGGTGAACAGCAGGCCGAGCGCCCCGGCCCCCGGCGGCACCTCCGCCTCCGGCTCGATCTCCGCCACCACCTCCTCCGGCTCCCAGGACGCGGCGGCGCGCAGCCGGTCGAGCATCCCGCCGCGCGAGGTGCCGGCGTGCGGCCGCACGCGCCCGGCACAGGGGGCGGAGAAGGCGACGCCGAAATCGAGCCGCTCCATCCCCATCGGCGAGGCGATGATACCGCCCTTCGGCGGCAGCACGCCGAGCTGGCAGTAGCCCAGCAGCTCGCCCGCGCCGACGCGCTGGCCCTCGCGCACCAGCCAGCGCAGGCCGGAACGCTGGGCGCGCAGCCCTTCGGGCGCCACCGTCCCGAGGCGGAGCGGCAGGGTCGCGCTCACGCCCCGTCGTGGTCCACCAGCACCATCGCCACGGAGACGCGCAGCGGGCCGGCGACCGGCCCGTCCTCCGGCTCGTCGGGTTCGGTGCTGAACAGGCCGATCGGCGCCCAGGGCGGCACCTCCTGCCCCGCCGTGACGAGCAGCCGGCGCAGCCAGACGCGCTGGCGCACCACGATGCGGTGGAAGGAAACCGGCGGGCAGTCGTGCTGGACGCTGGCCGCGAGGTCGAGCCGGATGTCGAGCAGCCTTCCGCCGGGCGCCAGCAGCGCGCCGGCCGCGGCGTGCAGCGCGTGCACGCTCATCCCGGCCTCGACATCGGCGAGCGGCGGCATCGTCAGGTTGAGGATCAAGGCGAAGCCTCTCCGGGTGCCGGTTCGGCGGGTTGATCGGTTCCGCGGCGCCGGCCTGTCAAGCGCGCCGGCGTCCGCCTGGCCGGCGGCGCGGGCCGGCCTTGCGCGCCCGGATGCGGGGGCGCGATCCGCCCTCGGCGACCCCGCGCAGGGCGATCCGCGCCGCCGCGCCATCGCGCCGCGCGGGCATCCGGCCTAGGTTCGGCCCGTGTCGATTCTCGTCAGCTGCCTCATGGTCACCGCCGCCGCGCCGGCGCGGCTGCCGCTGGTGCTGCGCAGCGTCGCCGACTGGCGCGCCCAGACCCATCCGGCGCGCGAGCTCGTCGTCGTGCTGAACAACGCCGCGCCGGACGGGGCACGCGCGCTGGCGGCGCATCTGGCCGCGCTGGCCGACCCCGCGATCCGCGTGGTGGAGCTGCCGGGCGCGCCGGCGCTCGGCGCGGTGCGCAACGCCAGCCTGGACGCCGCGCGCGGCGAGGTGCTGTGCCAGTGGGACGACGACGACCGCCACCACCCGGACCGACTGGCCCGCCAGCTCGCGGCGCTGCAGGCGGGCGGCCGGCCCGCGGTGCTGCTGCGCGACGTGCTGCACTGGTTCGTCGCGCAGGGTGCGCTCTATTCGCTGAACTGGGCGGCGACGCCCGCCGGCGGCAAGCCGGCCTCGCTCGTGGTGCGCGCCGAGGCGGCGCCGCGCTACGACCCCGCTTCCCGCACCGGCGAGGACCTGGCGGCGGCCCTGGCGCTGCGCGAGGCCGGCGCGGTGACGGCGCTGGCCGATGCGCCGGAGTTGCTGGTCTACGTCGCGCACGGGACGAACCTGATGCCGCAGGACCACCACCGGATGCTGGCGGAGAGGCTCGGCCGGTCGAGGGCGCTGCTGCTGCGGCAGGAAGCCGCGCTGCGCGCCGGCGTCGCGCCGCTCGGCCTCGGCCCGGTCGTGGTGCGCGGGCCGAACGGCGTGGCCTTCAGCCTGGCATGAGGTCGCCCAGGGTGACCGCGATCTCCTCCTCGTAGAGCAGGCGGCGCGTGCCGGCCTCGACATGCCGCACCGCCGCGCCGTCGCCCGTCAGGCGCCGCAGCATCAGCCAGCCGGGCGGCATCGGCACGCCGGGGGCGCCGGTGAACAGCCGCGGATGCCGCTCCGTGACCAGGCGCGGCTCGACCTGGCCGGCGAAGGCGTCGTGCCAGGCCGGGACGCGGCCGTCGTCGTCCAGGTCGCGCGCGATCGCGTCGAAGGGGTGCCAGGCGCCGTCCAGATGCGCCTCCGCCCAGTAATGCCGCGACGGCGCGCGGGGATAGGGCAGCACGCCGCCGACCAGCCGCGCCGGGATGCCGCGCGCGCGGAACAGCGCGACGAGCAGCGCGGAGACCAGCTGGCAATCGGCCGCGCCGCGCGCCAGCACCCACTCCCCCGGCGCGGCGGCGTCCACCTCCGCGTAGTGGATCGGCTCGACCTGCAGCCGCGCCAGCGTGGCGCGCCAGATCGCCTGCGCGACCTGCCGCGGCGGGCCCGCGCCCGCCGCCGCGGCCAGCGCCGCGATGGCCGGGGTGACGCGGATGAAACCCTCATCCGGCCGCAGGTGGAGCGCCGCCGCCTCGGCCGGCAGGGGCTCGGGCGGCAGCGCGCCACGCAGCAGCGGGGCGAGGCGGGCGGTGGCGCGGAGCGCGAGCACCGCCTCGGCCGGGGCATCGAGCCGCACCTCCATCCGCCCGGGCGAGAGGGTCGCGGGCGGCGCGCCCGCGGGCTGTTCGAGCACCTCGACCACCAGGCCGGAGACGCCCGGCCCGGGCAGCGGCGCCGGCAGGCGCAGCCGCGCCGGGCGGCCGGGCGGCAGCGCATCGGCCGGAAAGCGGCGGCGCAGCGTCACGCTCACCACCCGCCCGGCCGGGTGGCGGGACCAGTCGGGCGGTCCCTCTCCCGGCCCCTCGCCGGCCAGGTCGCGCAGGTTGCGCCGGCCGAAGGGCAGCACGCGCCCGGTGAACAGCGCCTCCCGCCCCGCGCGGCCTTCCCGCCGCAGCAGGGCGGCGACTTCCACCGGGTCGTAGAGCGGCCCGCCGGCGCCCGGCGCCCAGCCGAGCCCGGCCGCGCGCAGCCGCGCCAGCGCCGCGGCGGCGGCCTGCCGCGCGCCGGGGGCGTCGCGTTCCCAGGCCCAGCCCTCGGCCAGCAGCAGGTCGAGCACCTCGGGCTCGGCGACGCAGCGCCAGCGCGGGCGGTCGGGCGGGTCGGTCATCGCCGCAGACTGGGCCGTGCGCCGGCGCGGCTCAACAGCGGCGCCCCGCGGGGCGCGCAGGCGCCCGGGCCTGCACGCCCTCCCGCGGTCGGCCGACATCGGCGGTTCCCTGCGGTGGCGACGGCCTGTATGCATGGATGCCGCGCCGCCGGGGCGGCGGGCGGACTGCGTGTGACCAGGATCGCGCCATGATCTCGCACCTGCATCGCGCCGTCTTCGTGCATGTGCCGAAGACGGCGGGAAAGACCGTGCTGGCGCTGTTCGGCCTGCCGCTTCTCGGGAAGGACTACGACGGCGGGCTGGCGCATCTCGAACTGCCCTACGGCCATCGCCGCCTGTCGGAGCTCAGGGCACGGCCGGGGACGGCCGGCTACCTGCGCTTCGGCTTCGTGCGCAACCCCTGGGACCGGCTGCTCTCCGCCTTCGCCTACCTGGATGCCGGCGGCTGCAACCCCTTCGACGCCGCCTACCGGGAGAAGCACCTGGCCGTCTATGGCGGGGATTTCGGGCGCTTCGTGCGCAACCTGCCCCGCCATCTGGGGCACATGCACTTCCGGCCGCAGGCGCACTGGCTGGACGGGGAGGTGGACATGCTCGGCCGACAGGAGAGCTTCGAGGCCGATATCCGCGCCGTCGCCGCGCGCATCGGGCTCGCGGTGGACACCGTGCCGCGGCTGAACGCGTCCCGCCGCGGCGCCTACCGCGACAGCTACGATGCCGGGACACGCGACCTGGCGGCGGCGGCCTATGCCGAGGACATCGCCCGCTTCGGCTACGCCTTCTGACGATGCGGGACGCGGTGGCGGCGGCGCTGGCGGGGATGGCGCGGCCGGGGCTGCTGCCGGTGGTCTTCGCCGATGCGCGCTACGGAGCGGTGCTGGAGAACTGGCTGCGCCACGCCATGCGCGCCGGCGTGGCGGAGACGCTGGTGGTGGCGCTCGACGCCGAGACGGAGGCCGCCTGCCGCGGCCGCCCGGGCCTCGGCGTGCTCGGGCTGCGGCATGCCGGTACGCTGGCCTCGCTCTGGGCGCTGCGCCTGCGGCTCTTCGCTGTGCTGACGCGGGCGGGGGTGGGATTCGTCCACAGCGACGCGGATGCCGTGTGGGTGGCCGATCCGCGGCCGGCGCTGGCCGCGCTGCCGGGCGACCTGGTCTTCTCGCTCGGCACCGTCTGGCCGTCGGCGGCGCATGTCGCCTGGGGCTTCGTGCTGTGCTGCGGCCTGTTCGCCGCCCGCCCAGGGCCGGCGGTGGCGGCCTTCCTCGACGGGCTGGCGGCCGAGGCCGAGGCCGGGCAGCCGGACGACCAGGTGCTGCTGAACCACCGGCTGCTGGCGGCCGGCACGACCTGGGACTGGTCGGGCGTGCCGCGGCGGGAGCGGCCCTTCCGCGATACGGTGCTGGCCGATCCCGCCCGCCCGCTGCCCGGTGCCTGCGCGGCGCTCGGCCTCCGGCTCTGGGTCCTGCCGCAGGCCTGGGTGCCGCGCCTGCCGGAGCGCCTGCCCGAAAGCCTGGTGCTGCACCCGCTCTCGCCGAAGGAGCCGGAGGCGAAGGCGGGCCTGCTGCGCGGCCTCGGCGCCTGGGGCTGAGGGCGGGGGCGGGTCGGCACGGATCCGGGAGGAGGGCGCCCTCGCCACCGCCGTTCTTGACGCGTTCGGCCGTTCAGCTACGGCGGAGGAGGGAGGGCGGAGCCCTCCCCAGGGCGCCCCGCCTCCACCGACCCAGGACCCTCGCATGCCCCGCGCCCGCGCCCTCGGCTTCGCCCCGGGCATCCTGCCGCCCGGCCCGTTGAACGCCATCACCGATGTGGCGGGCGTGCGCGTCGGCCAGGTCACGTTGACGGAGGGGGAGGGGATCCGCACCGGCGTCACCGCCATCCACGCCCACGCCGACAACCCGTATCTGCACCGCGTGCCCGCCGGCCTCTTCGCCTTCAACGGCTTCGGCAAGATGGCCGGCGTCAGCCAGATCCAGGAGCTCGGCGAGATCGAGACGCCGATCGTCCTCACCAACACGCTGGCCGTCGGCCGCGCCATGGAGGCGCTGGTGGACTGGACGCTCGCGCTCCCGGGCTGCGAGGCGGTGCGCAGCCTCAACGCCGTGGTGGGCGAGACCAATGACGGGCGCCTCAACGACATCCGCGCCCGCGGCGTGACGGCCGCGCATGTGCGGGCCGCGCTCGACGCCGCCGCCGGCGGCCCGGTGGCGGAGGGCAGCGTCGGCGCCGGCACCGGCACCATGGCCTTCGGCTGGAAGGGCGGCATCGGCACCGCTTCGCGGGTGCTGCCCGATAGCCTCGGCGGCTGGACGCTCGGCGTGCTGGTCCAGGCGAACTACGGCGGCGCGCTGGTGATGGACGGCCTGCCGGTGGGCAGGCTGCTCGGGAAGCATTACCTGACCGAGCATGTCGCGCCAGCCCGTGCGGAGGGCCCGGCGCTGCAGGCCGATGCCGATGGCTCGGTGATGGTGGTGGTCGCCACCGACGCGCCGCTGTCGGACCGCAACCTCCAGCGGGTCGCCCGCCGCGCCATGGGCGGCATCGCCCGCACCGGCGCGGCCTTCAGCGACGGCTCGGGCGACTACGCGCTGGCCGTCTCGACGCATCCGGAGGTGCGCCGCACGCCCGAGCACAGGCGCCGCGCCCTTGCGGTGCCCGACCTGCCGAACGGGCTCTGCTCGCCGCTCTTCGTCGCGGCGATCGAGGCGACGGAGGAAGCCGTGCTGAACGCGCTGACCATGGCGACCACGGTCGAATCCCGCATCGCCGGCCGGCGCGCCATCGGCCGCGCCCTGCCGATCGACCGCGTCGCGGCGCTGCGCGCCGGCCCCGGGCAGCCGGCCAGATAGGGCAGGCGCCGAAGCGCCTACAGCGTCGCCATCAGATGCGTCGGGATCGCCGCGATCGTCGCCGGCGGGGTCCAGATGCGCGGCGACATCGCCCCGATCGGCGGCTTGACGATCTTGCCCTCGGCATGGCGCCAGCGCCGCACCTCGGCCGAGAGCTGGCAGGCCGGGGCGGTCGGGGCGCCGCCGATGCCCCCCGCCAGCCGCGTGGCGTTGCTCTTCGGGTCGCGCCAGGCATGGAACACCCAGCCCTGCAGGTTGTTCTGGCTGGTGTCGAAGGTGCGGATCTGCCCCGCATAGTCGAAGACCCGCCGCAGCAGCATGACCAGCGGCACGCGATAGCGGCTTTCCGACGCCACGCTGCCGCCGCCGGCGCGCATCGAGACAGAGCCGAGCAGGTACATCTCGGAAAAGCCCTTGCCGAGCGCGGTCTTCACCACGTCGGCCACCGCCTCCATCTCAGGCCCGGTGGTCGCGATGGTGGTGTGGTAGCCGGCGATCCGGCCCTGCGGGGTGGAGCGCACCACCAGCGCCATGCAGGACCGCACATTGGGGAAGACCAGCCCCTCGTTGATCGAGACGTAGGATTCGTCGAGCGTGTCGCTCGTCACCGTGGCCGGCATGCTCGCGGCCGCCAGGCCCGCGATCGTCGTCCCGCTCATCCGTGCATGCTTCCCCCCGCGAGGCGGCGCGCCGTCATGCCAGGCAGGACGCCTCGGCGATGGCGGCGAAGGCCACGCGGTTCCGCCCGGCCCGCTTGGCGGCGTACATCTGCCGGTCGGCCTCGGCCAGGGCCGCATCCTCGTCCCGCGGCGCGGCGGTGAACAGCGCCGCCCCGACCGAGGCGGTCACCGGCCAGCCATGGCCCTCCATCCGCTCCGCTATCGCCTGGCGGATGCGCTCGGCCGCCGCCGGCACCTCCTGCCCGGTGCCGCCGGCCAGCACGGCGGCGAATTCGTCGCCGCCGAGCCGCGCCGCCAGGTCCTCGTGCCGGATCGCGCCGCGCAGCGCGGACGCCGCCTCGGCCAGCACCGCGTCGCCGGCGGCATGGCCCAGCCGGTCGTTCACGCCCTTGAAGCCGTCGAGGTCGAGATAGACCAGCGCGAAGGCGTGCCCGTCGCGCCGCTGCCGCTCCAGCGCGCGGGAGACGGCGGCGCGGAAGGCCGGGCGGTTCGGCAGCCCGGTCAGCGCATCGGTCAGCGCCATGTCGCGCGCCTTCAGCATGGCGCGGCGCAGCTCGAGGTTGGTCTGCACCGTGCGCGCCAGGCTGCGCACCACGCCGACCATATCCGCCCCGAAGCTGCGCGGCTCCGTGTCCAACACGCAGAGCGTCCCGAGCGCGAAGCCGTCCGGCGTCACCAACGGCATGCCGAGATAGGCGCGCACCCTGGGTTCCCCGGTCACATAGGGGTTGGACGCGAAGCGCGGATCGACCGTGGCGTCGGGCACCACCATCGCCTCGCCGGGCTCCAGGATCGCATAGGCGCAGAAGGCGTGCTGCCGCGGCGTCTCGCCCATCGGCACGCCGAAGCGGCTCTTGAACCATTGCCGGTCCTGTTCGATCAGCGTGACGGAGGCCATCGGGCAGCCGGTCAGGTGGGCCGCGAGCCGCGTGACGTCGTCGAAGCTGTCTTCGGCCGGGGTGTCCAGCACCTCGTAGGCACGCAAGGCGGAAAGACGGGCGGCCTCGTTGGCCGGAAGCGGGACGGCAGCGGGGGCAGGAGACAAGACCGGTTTTCCTGGACGGCTTGGGGGGCGGCGCAAGTGCCCTCCCTCACCAAAGGGAAAGCTCACGGTATCTTTCGGCCAGCCGTCGGCCCCGGGCAAGCGGAACGATCCGCGCACCTGGATGCAAGGCCGATCACCCCCGCGTGATCGCGCCGGCCGTGCGGCAACCGGCTGCGGCGCCCGGTCACCGGCCGGCCTCGCGCGCGTAGCGCCGCGGCGCCGCCGGAAGGCCGCGGCGGGCGGCCGGTTAACCGCCTCTCCAGACCTCCCGCGCATCCATTCGCCGGCATGGATGCTCGATGGGGCGAGGTGCTGGCGACTGCCGCCGGCCTGCTGGTCGCGCTGCTGCTGGTGGCGCTGCCGGCCGCGCTGCGGCGCGCCTGGCGGGCGTTGCGCGCGCGGCGCCCGGCCCGGCAGCCGCGCCCGCGCGCGGCGGTGCTGGCG
>JAIYDD010000148.1 GCA_027487675.1 Acetobacteraceae bacterium
ACGCTCGCGCAGTACCGCCTGCCGGTAAAGGTCTTCATCCTGAACAACGAGTACATGGGCATGGTGCGCCAGTGGCAGGAACTGCTGCATGGCGGGCGCTATTCCGAAAGCTACAGCGCCGCGCTGCCCGACTTCGTGAAGCTGGCGGAAAGCTTCCACGGCGTCGGCCTGCGCGCGACCAGCGCGGACGACCTGGATCGCGTGATCCGGGAGATGATCGCGATCGACCGGCCGGTGATCGCCGACATCGCGGTGGACCAGAAGGAAAACTGCTTCCCGATGATCCCCTCGGGCGCGGCGCACAACGAGATGATCCTGGGCCCGGGGCAGGAGGGCGGCGTCGCCGGCGTGACGGACGAGGGCAAGGTCCTCGTCTGAGCCACGCCTGACCGACGCAACCGGCCGGGCCGCGCGGCGGCCCGCCCTTCCGCATATCCTGCTGGATCACTTCCGATGCCCGACCTTTCCGACAACGACATGCGATCCGCGACCATCGCGGTGCTGGTGGAGAACGAGGCCGGCGTGCTGGCGCGCGTCATCGGCCTGTTCTCCGGCCGCGGCTACAACATCGAGAGCCTGACCGTCGCCCCGGTGGACCAGGAAAGGCGCCTGTCGCGCATCACCGTCGTCACCACCGGCACGCAGATGGTGATCGAGCAGATCAAGGCGCAGCTCGACCGGCTGGTGCCGGTGCACAAGGTGTCCGACCTGACGCTGGAAGGCCCGCACCTGGTCCGCGAGCTGGCGCTGATCAAGGTGGTCGGGCGCGGCGACAACCGCGTGGAGGCGCTGCGCCTGGCGGATGCCTTCCGCGCCCGCGTGGTGGACGCCACAACGGAAAGCTTCGTCTTCGAGATGACCGGCAATGCCGAGAAGATCGACGCCTTCTGCAACCTGATGCGGCCGATCGGGCTGGCGGAGGTGTCGCGCACCGGCGCGGTGGCGATCGCGCGCGGCACCTCCGCGCTGAAGGCCTGAAACCTTGCGCGTCTCCGCGCGGTTTCCGGGGCGAACCGATCACGGAGCCCCTCCCATGCGCCTCTTCGCCTGCGACAAGTGCGGCAATGCGCTGCACTTCGAGAATGTGCGGTGCGAGCAGTGCGGCTCCGCGCTCGGCTTCCTCGCCCCCCGCGGCGCGATGTCGGCCTTCGCGGCCGATGGCGTGACCTCGCTGCTGGATGGCGGGCGCTGGAAGCCCTGCGCGAATGCGGCGCATGGCGTCTGCAACTGGATGCTGCGCGCGGACGACGCCGCGGAGCTGTGCGAGGCCTGCGCCCACAACGCGGTGGTGCCGGACCTGTCGGTGCCCGCCAACCTGCCGCTCTGGCAGAAGCTTGAGGTCGCGAAGCACCGGCTGGTCTACACGCTCGACCGGCTGGGCCTGCCGCGCGACGCGGCGGAGCTGCGCTTCTCCTTCCTGGCCGACCTGGGCGGCCAGCGCGCGATGACGGGCCATGCGAATGGCCAGATCGACATCGCGCTGATCGAGGCCGACGACGCGGAACGCGAGAAGCGCCGGGACGCGATGGGGGAACCCTATCGCACGCTGCTCGGCCATCTGCGGCACGAGGTCGGCCATTGGTATTTCGTCGTGCTGGTCGAGCGCGCGGGGCGCCAGGACGCCTTCCGCGCGGTCTTCGGCGACGAGCGGGCGGATTACGCGCAGGCGCTGCAGGCCCATTACGCGAAGCCATCCTCCGACGACTGGCGCGGCAGCTTCATCTCGGCCTATGCGGCCGCGCACCCGCATGAGGATTGGGCGGAATGCTTCGCCCATTACCTGCACATGGTCGACAGCCTGGAGATGGCGGCGAGCTTCGGCCTGCGCACGCGCCCGCGCCTCGACCACGACGGCGCGCTGGAGGCGGAGGTGGATTTCAGCCCCTACCGCGCCTCGATGGACGAGATCCTGCAGGCCTGGACGCCGCTGACGGTCGCGATGAACGCGATGAACCGCTGCATGGGCACGCCGGACCTCTACCCCTTCGTGCTGGGCCCGGCGGTTGCCCGCAAGCTGGGCTTCATCCACGAATTGGTGCATGACAGGCCCGCCACACGGGCGAACTAGAAGGACGGACGACGATGCGCGTGTACTACGACCGCGATGCGGATGTGAACCTGATCAAGGCCAGGAAGGTCGCGGTCATCGGCTTCGGCAGCCAGGGCCATGCCCATGCGCAGAACATGCGCGACAGCGGCGTGACCGACGTGGTGATCGGCCTGCGCCCGGGCGCGTCCTGGAAGAAGGCCGAGGCCGCGGGCTTCAAGGTGATGTCGCCGGCCGATGCGGCGAAGTGGGCCGATGTCACCATGGTGCTGACGCCGGACGAGCTGCAGGGCGACCTCTATCGCGACCACCTGCACGCCAACCTGAAGGACGGCGCGGCGATCGCCTTCGCGCATGGCCTCAACGTGCACTTCAACCTGATCGAGCCGCGCGCCGACCTCGACGTGTTCATGATCGCGCCGAAGGGCCCCGGCCACACGGTGCGCAGCGAATACCAGAAGGGCGGCGGCGTCCCCTGCCTGGTGGCCGTCCACCAGAACCCGTCGGGCAATGCGCTGGAGATCGCGCTGTCCTACGCCTCGGCGGTGGGTGGCGGCCGGTCCGGCATCATCGAGACGACCTTCAAGGAGGAATGCGAGACCGACCTGTTCGGCGAGCAGGTCGTGCTCTGCGGCGGCCTGGTGGAGCTGATCAAGGCGGGCTTCGAGACGCTGGTGGAAGCCGGCTACGCCCCCGAGATGGCCTATTTCGAGTGCCTGCACGAGGTGAAGCTGATCGTGGACCTGATCTACGAAGGCGGCATCGCGAACATGAACTACTCCATCTCCAACACCGCGGAATACGGCGAGTACGTGACGGGGCCGCGCATCATCACGCCGGAGACCAAGGCGGAGATGAAGAAGGTGCTGGAGGACATCCAGTCCGGCCGCTTCGCGCGCGACTGGATGCTGGAGAACAAGGTGAACCAGGCGTCCTTCAAGGCCACGCGCCGCCGCCTGGCCGAGCACCCGATCGAGGATGTCGGCGAGAAGCTGCGCGGCATGATGCCATGGATCAAGAAGAACGCGCTGGTGGACAAGTCGCGGAACTGATCGCGGCACACCGCGCGTGCATCGGGGGCGGCGGGGCGACCTGCCGCCCCCTTTGCGTTCGCGCCCCTTGGCGCCACATCCGGGGCGCATGGAACGGGGTGCGCGATGCTGCGACGGATCGGGGCGCTGGCGGCGTCCGTGCTGCTCGGCGCCTGCACGGTGGTGGGCGTGAGGGCGGGCACCGAGGAGCCGCGCTACGAGGCGCTGGGCACGGAAGCCGGCCTCGAGATCCGCCGCTACGCCCCGCGCCTGGCGGCCGAGACGCTGGTCCAGGGCGAGGAGGCGGCAGCGCGCAGCGAGGGGTTTTCGCGGCTCGCCCGCTACATCTTCGGCGCCAATGCGGGGTCTGCCAGAATCGCGATGACGGCGCCGGTCGCGCAGGACGGGCAGCGCATCGCGATGATGGCGCCGGTCGCGCAGGACGCCGCGGGCGGCGACGTGCAGCGCATCCGCTTCTTCCTGCCCGCCGCGCTGCGCGACCCGCCCGCACCCAACGACCCGCGCGTGACGATCGCGGAGGTGCCGGCCGAGACGGTCGCTGTGCTGCGCTTCTCCGGCGTGCCCTCGCCGGCGGCGGTGGCCGAGGCCCGCGCCAGGCTGCTGGCGACGCTGCCGGCGACGCGCTGGCAGGCCACGGGGCCGGTGGTCGGCTGGTTCTACGACCCGCCCTGGACCATCCCCGCGCTGCGGCGGAACGAGGTGGCGGTGCCGGTGGCCTCGCGCGGGGGTTGACCGGCCGCGTGACCGCCGCGCAACCTTCCGTCCAGAGGGCGGCGCAACGCAAGACGCGGCCCCGGTCGGAGGAGAACGTCCCATGCCAGGCCGTCGCGCCCTGCTGCTTGTCGCCGCCGGCACGCTCGCCGTGCCGGCGGCGCTCCGTGCCCAGGGCTGGGCGCCGTCCGGCCCCATCCGGGTGATCGTGCCCTTCGCGGCCGGCGGCACCACCGACATCCTGGCCCGCCTGTTCGGTCAGCGCCTGTCGGAGACGCTGGGCGTGCCGATCCTGGTGGAGAACCGCGGTGGCGGCGGCGGCTCGATCGGCGCGGACCTGGTGGCGAAGGCGAACCCGGACGGGCAGGTGCTGCTGTTCCACAACTCCACCTTCTCCGCGACCACCGCGGTGCTGGAGTTCAACAACCGCGCGCCGCATTCGATCGAGCGCGACTTCGCGCCGATCAGCCTCGGCGCGCTGGTGCCGACGGTGATGATGGTGCACCCCTCCGTGCCGGCGACGAACCTGGCGGAGTTCATCGCGTGGGCGCGGTCGCAGCCTTCGCCGCCCTTCTACGGCTCGACCGGCCCGGGCAGCGCCGGGCACCTGACGGGGGAGGTGCTGCAGGCCGACGGCAATTTCCGCATGGAGCACGTGCCCTTCCGCGGCGCCTCGCTGCTGGTGCAGGAGATGCTGGCCGGCCGCATCCCCTTCGGCGGCGACCAGCTCTCCTCCTCGCTGCAGCACATCCGCTCGGGCGCGCTGCGGCCGGTGGCGATCCGCTCCACCGCGCGCTCGCGGATGCTGCCGGAGGTGCCGACGGTGCGGGAACAGGGCTTCCCGAACGCCGAGATCCTCGGCTGGAACGGCTTCTTCGCCCCCGCCCCCACGTCGGAAGCCGTGCTGGTGCGGCTGCAGGCGGAAGTGGCGGCGGCCGCTCGGCACCCGCCGCTGGCCTCGCGCATCGACGAGCTGGGCGCCGACCCGGGCGGCAATTCCAGCGCCGAGTTCCGCGACATGGTGCACGCCCAGGTCGCCGCGCTGCGGCCGATCGTGCGGCAGCTGCGCCTCGCCCCCGAATGAACCCGCGCGCGCCCGGTTGACCGCCGGCGCGCGCTTTCGGCAGCCTGCGCGGCATGACGATCCTCGACGACGGCACCGACTATCCGCGCGACTTCCTGGGCTATGGCGCGACGCCGCCCGATCCGCGCTGGCCGGGCGGGGCGAAGCTCGCGCTGTCCTTCGTGCTGAACTACGAGGAGGGCGGCGAGAACACCGTCCTCAACGGCGACCGCGGCAGCGAGATCTATCTGCACGAGGTGCCGGGCGGGCAGCCGGTGGTCGGCGAGCGCAATCGCAGCGTCGAATCGCAGTTCGACTACGGCGCGCGCGCCGGCGTGTGGCGCGTGCTGCGCCTGTTCGCCGCGCAGGGCTTCCCCTTCACCGTCTATGGCGTCGGCCGCGCGCTGGAACTGAACCCGACCGTGACGCGCGCCTTCGCGGAGGCGGGGCACGAGGTGGCTTCGCACGCCTTCCGCTGGATCGACTACCACGCGATGAGCGAGGCGGACGAAGCCGCCGACATCGCCAGATGCGTCGAGACGATCGAGCGCCTGACCGGCAGCCGCCCCATCGGCTGGTACACCGGCCGCTTCAGCCCGCGCACCCGCACCCTGGTCGCGCGCCATGGCGGCTTCCTCTACGACAGCGATTCCTACGACGACGACCTGCCGCACTACGTGACCGCTGCGGGGAAGCCGCACCTGGTCATCCCCTATACGCTCGACAACAACGACATGAAATTCGCCGTCCAGCCCGGCTTCGGCGCCCCGGACGGATTCGAGCGGCACCTGCGCGACGCCTTCGACCTGCTGCTGGAGGAAGGCCGGGCCGGGAGCCCGAAGATGATGTCGGTCGGGCTGCATTGCCGCCTGGTCGGCCGGCCCGGGCGCGCCAAGGCGCTGCAGCGCTTCCTGGCGCATGTCGCGGCCCATCGCGACGAGGTGTGGGTCTGCCGCCGCGCCGACATCGCGCGGCACTGGTGGGCGACGCACCCGCCGGGGTGAGTCGCCAACCCGGTCAGAGCGACTTCATCTTCTTCTTCAGCACCAGATGGCCTTCATGGTACGTCCGGATGGAGGTGAAGATCTTCGTGCCGAGCAATTCCTGGCAGGCGGCGATCGCCGCCGGGTCGCCGGCCATCATGTTTTCCCACAGCACCACCGCCCATTTGCGGCGCTCCACGCCCCGGCTGCCATCCATCCGCTTCTGGATGGTGCGGCCCAGCGTGTAGACGGTGTTGCAGAAGCTGCCGAGCACCGGCACGCAGCCCAGCCCCTTGCGCTTCAGCTTCTTGTTCTTCTTGTTGAGCGTGTAGCCGATGGCGGCCATCGTGCCGTCGCGCACGCCCTTCTTGCCCATGTGCGTCTTGATGATGTTCTCCAGCACCTGCATGTGGCTGTAGGTGCTGTGGGCCGCCTTGGCGCTCAGCGCGATGTCGAGCGCCATCAGCGCCAGCCCGACCGGCCCGGTCACGGCGGCCGCGGGCAGCAGCGCCGCACCCACCGCTGATCCGGCCGCGCCTGTGACGCTGCCGATCATCCCTGTCCCGGCCGCGATCTGCTGCACCTGGTTGAAGGCGCCGACGCCGACGCCGCCAACGGAGCGGCCGAGATTGCCCACCGTCTGCACGGTTCGGCCGGCGCCGAAGGCCACGCCCTGCGCCCCGGTTACCGGCGGCGGCGCGCCGCCGGCCGAGCGCGGGCGGGTGAAGGAGGACGCGAACTGGTCCCGGGCGCCGCCCGGGTAGAACATCGGCTCGTCCTCCTCGTCCTCCTCCTCGTCATCGCCGAACTCGTCGTTGACGACTTGGCTGGCGAGCGAGCCGGAGCATTGGATGGTCCCGGCCGGCCGCGCCGCCGCCGCGGGGCCGGCGATCCAGGACGCATCCAGCGCCGCGCCGGCCGCGAAGTGGGCGCCGAACGCGTCGGCGGCCCGTTCCAGCGCCGCCACGTGCAGCACGCCCCCGGCCGGCGCCATGCCAAGCTGCTGTCCGAGATGCGCCAGCTCATGCCCGATCAGCTGCAGGCCGGCCTCGCTGCGCGGGTCGAAGCGGTCGGGGGCGACCCAGACCTGGCCATCGCTGGCGATCGCGTCGGCGCCGAAGGCGCGGGGCAGGGGGGAGACATGGATGCGAATCCCTCGCAGCGTGCCAAGCCGCGGGTCCAGTCGCGCCGCGTGGGCATGCAGCAGCTTCGGAAGACGGTAGCTTGCCCCGCGGGGCAGTGACGGCAGCTTGGACACCCGAGGTTCCTCCTGGCCGCGCCCGGCCGGTGAGAGAGCGTAAGGGTCAAGCGTCGCGTCGGTCAATTTCATGGCACTTCGCAAAGTCCTGGATGGCTTCCTTGGCGTCGCGGAACCGGTGGCCGGTGCTTGCCTCCGCGGCGGCGGCCCGGTAGGTTCGGGCCAGATGAGCCCGCGCGCCCCCATCACCGGCCTGCACGGCTGCCTTCCTGCCGCGGCTGGCCGGCGCGCGCTTCCGCTCCTCCTCCTTCGACTTAGCCGCCCCTGGGCGTGACGCCCGGCTGACCACGGCCGGCACCGCTCAGGGGGACCTGAGGGGCAGCGCGCCCCCGTCCGCTCGGCATAGGTATCGAAGGGAACGCTTCCATGGCCATCCAGCACCCGTCCTTCGGGACGCTCGACCCCGACCGCATCATCGTCTTCGACACCACGCTGCGCGACGGCGAGCAGTCGCCGGGCTTCTCGATGAACCTCGAGGAGAAGATCCGCATGGCGGAAGCCCTGGCGGAGCTCGGCGTGGACGTGATGGAGGCCGGCTTCCCCATCGCCTCGATCGGCGACTTCGAAAGCGTGCAGGCCATCGCCCACCGCTTCGCCAAGGACGGCCCCGTGGTCTGCGGCCTGGCGCGCACCGCGCCGGGCGACATCGCGCGCGCCGCCGAGGCCATCCGGCCGGCGGCGCGCGGGCGCATCCACACCTTCGTCTCGACCAGCCCGCTGCATATGCGTGTGAAACTCCGGATGGAGCCGGAGAAGGTGCTGGAGCTGGTCACCGCCTCCGTCACCGCGGCGCGCCACGCGACCAGCGACGTCGAATGGTCGGCCGAGGACGGCACGCGCACCGAGCCCGACTTCCTCTGCCGCTGCGTCGAGGCCGCGATCAAGGCGGGCGCGACCACCATCAACATCCCCGACACCGTCGGCTATGCGGTGCCGGAGGACATCACGCGCATCTTCACCATGCTGCGCGATCGCGTCCCCGGCGCGGACGGCGTGGTGTTCTCGGCGCACAACCACAACGACCTGGGGCTCGCGGTCGCCAACACCCTGGCCGCGATCCGCGCCGGCGTGCGCCAGGTGGAATGCACCATCAACGGCATCGGCGAACGCGCGGGCAATGCCAGCCTGGAGGAGATCGTGATGGCGCTGCGCACGCGCCACGACGCGATCCCCGTCAGCAACGCGGTCGCCACGCCGAACATCCTGCGCACCAGCCGCCTGCTGGCGACCATCACCGGCTTCGACGTGCAGCCCAACAAGGCGATCGTCGGCCGCAACGCCTTCGCGCATGAAAGCGGCATCCACCAGGACGGGATGCTGAAGGACAGCTCGACCTACGAGATCATGACGCCGGAAAGCGTCGGCTGGCAGAAATCCTCGCTGGTGCTCGGCAAGCATTCCGGCCGCGCCGCCTTCAAGGACAAGCTGAAGGCGCTGGGCTACGAGCTGGGCGACAACGCGCTGAACGACGCCTTCAAGCGCTTCAAGGACCTGGCCGACCGCAAGAAGGTCGTCTACGACGAGGACGTCGCCGCGCTGGTGGATGACGAGGTCGTCCGCGCCAACGACCGCATCAGGCTGACCGGCCTGTCGGTCTCGACGGGCATGCACACGCGCCCGATCGCCTCCATCGCGCTGGAAGTGGATGGCGAGACGAAGGAAGGCGTTGCCGGCGGCGATGGCGGCGTGGACGCGACCTTCGCGGCGCTGCGCGCGGCCTTCCCGCACGAGGTGAACCTGAAGCTCTACGCCGTGCAGTCGGTCACCGGCGGCACCGACGCGCAGGCGCGCGTGACGGTGCGGCTGGAGGAGAACGGCAAGCTGGTCGATGGCCAGGGCGCCGACACCGACACCATCGTGGCCAGCGCGCGCGCCTATGTGCATGCGCTGAACAAGCTGCTGGTGAAGCGCGCGCGCACGGCGCCGGAGGGGCTTTCGGCGCCGGCGGCCTAAGCGCCGGCGGATCGCTCCGGGGCGCGCGGCATGCGCAGCCGCATGCGCCCGGGCTCGGCCACGATGTCCGCGCCGAGCTGCCGCGCCAGGCCGCGCAGCAGCATGGCGCGCAGCGGGTCTTCCGGCCGCGGCAGCGCGCCGTCATCCTCCACCGTCAGGCGCGTGGCGTCCGCTTCCGCCTCGACGCGGATGGCGATGCGGCCCGCGCGGCCGGGCGGGAAGCCCTGCGCCAGCGCGGCCGCGACGGCTTCCGTGATCACCAGCGCCAGCGGCACGGCACGATCCGAGGCGAGGCGCAGCCGCGGCGCCGCCACCTCCAGCACGATGCGCCGTCCGGGTGTCTCGCCCACCGCGGCGAAGAGCTGGGCGCCAAGCTCGTGCAGGAAGGCGCCGAGGTCGATCGCGTCCGGCTCGTGATGCAGGTAGAGATGGCGATGCAGCGTGGCGAGCGCGCCGACGCGGTCGCGCGCCGCCTCGAACTCCGCGCGCGCGACGGGGTCGGTGACGCGGCTGCCCTGCAGCGCGAGCAGGCTGCTGACGATCTGGAGGTTGTTCTTGACGCGGTGATGGACCTCCGCGGTCAGCAGGTCGGCGCGTTCGCGCATGGCACGCAGCTCCGCCTCGCGCGACGCGATGGTCGCGGCGGCGGTGCGGAAGGCGGCCGCCAGGTCTTGCAGCCCGGCGGCCGCGGTGACGGCCGTGCCGGCGCGGCGCGGCATGGACGGCGCGGACCGACGCGCAGGGCCACGGCCGGCTGCCAGGATGGCCAGGGTCGCGGCACAGAGCAGCGCGAGCCTGTGCAGCGGCGTTGTTCCCCGCTCGGCAAGGCGCGAGGCGCGCCGCCGGGCCGCGGTCATTCCTTGCGGCGGGCGCGATCCGCCTCGATCAGGCGCAGCAGCTCGGGCGGCACCGGCTCCTGCGCGATGCCGTCATAGAGCTGGTGCAGGCTGCGCCGCAGCCACAGGTCGAAGGCGTCGCGCGGCGTGGCATCGCCGGCATCGTCCGGACCGCGCGGTGGCGGCGGCTCTGTCGGGTTCTTGCGGTCCATGCCCCCTGTCGTCTCCGCCGCGCCAGCATCTCGCCCGTCGCGACGGCAGCTGGCCCGGTGCGTGATCCGCCCCGGCGGGATCGCCGGGGCGGGTGGTCACGCAGCGCCCCGCGGCATCATGCCACGATCCGCGCGCCGGGCATCGCGGAATCCGGCCGTCACGCGCGCGCCGCCGCAGCGCGGTCGGTGGCGGCGCGTTCCGCGGTGGTCGTCGTGCGCGGCTCGGCGGGGCGGGCGGCGACGGGGCGCTCCTCGCCCATCAGCCAGGCCTGCAGCTGGCGGCGGGCGCGGAAGACGCGGCTCTTCGCCGTGCCGACGGCACAGCCGGTCGCGGCCGCCACATCCTCGTAGGACATGCCCTGCAGCACCACCATGAACAGCGCCTCGCGCTGGTCGCTCGGCAGGCGCGTCACGGCACGGCCGAGCTCCTTCAGGACCAGGCGGTCCTCATGCGTCGCGGCGACGGCGAAGGCGCCGGCCGGCAGATCCTCGATGTCGGTGGTGTCGCGCTGCTTGCGCAGCGTGCTGATGAAGCGGTTGCGCAGGATGCGATGCATCCAGGCGGCGAAGTTGGTGCCGGGCGTGAAGCTCTCCTGCGCGGCCAGTGCATTCGCGACGGCGTCCTGCACCAGGTCCTCCGCCGCCGCGCGGTTGCGCGTCAGTGCCAGGGCCTGCACGCGAAGCCGCGGGAGAAGGGCGATCAGCTGCGAATGGAATTCGTTGGGCATGGATGACTCCGTCTCCGATGCCCCCTCTATGATCGGCGCCGCGAAGCGGTTGCATCGCGAAAGCGTCAGCCGGTCACGTGGCCGAGAGCCCGCGACAGCGCCTGCCGCCCCCGCGACAGGCGCGCCTTCATCGTGCCGACGGGCACGCGGCAGATGCGCGCCGCCTCCTCGTTCGACAGGCCCTGCGCGCCGACCAGCACCACGGCTTCGCGCAGCGCCGGCGGCAGTCGCGTGAGCGCGCGCGCGAGTTCACCGATCGCGGCGGAGGCTTCCTGCCCGCCGCCCTGGCCTTCCTCCGCCAGGCCCGCGGCCGCCAGTTGCCGGCGTTCGCGCCGCGCGCGGCGCGTGCCTTCGCGGAAGGCGTTGCGCAGCACGGCAAGGCCCCAGGGGCGCAATGCCGCTTGCGCATCGCCGGCATGCTCCGGCGGCGGCGCGAAGCCGTGCAGCCCCTTCAGCATGCGCAGCAGCGCGTCCTGCACGAGATCATCGGCTTCCGCTCGCGACGCCGTGAGAAGCCTCGCCGCGGCGCGCAGCTCTGGCAACAACTGCGCGATCCCGTTGCGCAGCGTCGCCGCTTCGTCTTGCCCATCCACGGGACGCTGCATATCAACGAAAGGCGGCCGCGGCATCGCGCGATGGCGCCAGAACGCATGACAAGGCGATGAGCCGAGCCGGCGACTGGCGCTGCGCGACGAGCAGGCCACCGACAAGACGCCCCCGCGAGGGGAAGGGAGCCCGTGCGATGGTCGAAGAGGACCGCGTGGCGCTGATCGCCGCCCTTCCCTATGCGCGCCGCTTCGCACGCGCGCTGAGCGGATCGCAGACGCGCGGCGATGCGGCGGTGGCGGAGGCGCTGCGCGCCGGCGTGCGGCCCATCGGATCCGGCGATCCCGCGCGTGCCGTGCGGCTCGGCCTCTATGCCACGGTCGCCGACGGGGCGGCGGGGCGCGACGCCGACGGAGCGGACCGCACCGGCGCGCTGACGCAGACCGAGCGCATGCTGCTGCTGCTGACATCCCTCGAGGAGCTAGAGCTGTCGGAGGCCGCGGCGACGCTCGGCCTCCCGCCGGCGATGGCGGCCGCGATGCTCGGCTCGGCGCGGGAGAGGCTGCGCGTCGCGGCCGCGGCGCGCGTGCTGATCATCGAGGACGAGCCGATCATCGCGATGGACCTCCAGCAGCTCGTGGAAAGCGCGGGCCACGAGGTGGTCGGCCTCGCGGCGAGCGAGGACGAGGCCGTGGCAATCGCGGAGGCCGAGCGCCCGACGCTGGTGCTGGCCGACGTGAACCTGGGCAAGGGCGGCGACGGCGCCGCCGCGGTCGCGCGCATCCTGGCGCGGCACGGCGCGCCGGTGATCTTCGTCACCGCCTATCCGGAGCGGCTGTTGACCGGCACGGCGGTGGAGCCCGCCTTCGTCATCACCAAGCCCTTCGAGCCGACCACGCTCGCTGTCGCGACCTTCCAGGCGGTGACCGGCGGCATGCGGATGGACGGCGTGTAGCCCGGCGCCGTTCCGGAACCGCGTGCTGCGGCGGGGCGTTGCGGCCGGCATCCAGAACGGTGCCGGAGGACATGCATGCTCGCCTGGACGCTGGTCTTCCTGTCCTTCGCCCTGGTCGCGGGGATCATCGGCTTTGGCGGCATGGCGACCGCGCTCGCCGGGATCGCGAAGCTGCTGTTCGGTGTCTTCATCGTCCTGTTCATCGCCAGCCTCGTGGTCGGCACGCTGCGCAGGGGCTGACGCCCCCGCGCCGGCGATGCTGACGCCGCCACGCCGGCGATGCTGACGCCGGCACGCCGGCGATGCTGACGCCGGCACGCCGGCGATGCTGACGCCGGCACGCCGGCGATGCGGGCCGAAATCAACCATCGGTTCATCACAAGAAAGAATCCGAGGCCCGCGGGGCGTTCCGCGTGGACGCGCCCGACGGCGCAAGAAAACCGGAAATCCTTCCAAGTGCGCCGCAGGCTTGTCATGGCCTATACTCGGCTTGTCCGGGCAGGGCCCGGGCCGACAAGGCATCGCCTTTGCGCGGTGTCACGAAACTGACAAAAGGTGCCCTTTGCACCCCCGCCTGACCGCGCTCCGCCCAGCGAGGAGCCGCAAGGAATGGGATCGCCTGCATGCGATCCGCCGGTCCGAGATCTTCGACCGCTATCATCCGCCCGCCACCGAATGGTGGGTCCGCTACGACCCGGATCACCCCGACGACCGTGACCCGCGCCACCGCGCGCTGGTGCAGCTTCTCGATGGGGAGGTGGTCGGCACCTGCCGCGTCGATGCCCTGCCGGGCGACCGCGCCGCGCTGCGCCTGGTGGCGGTCGATCCGCGCTGGCGGGGCCAGGGCCTGGGCGCCGAGTTGGTGGAGGCGGCCGAGGAGGTGGCGCTCGGCCTGGGTGCCGAGCAGCTCTGCCTGAACGCCCAGCCCTCGGTGACGGAGTTCTACGCAAGGCTGGGCTTCGCGCCCCGGGCCTGGGCCGGCAGTTCGCGCTGCCGGCGATCCGTGCCCATGGCGAAGCCGTTGCGCCTGGGCCTGGCGGGCGGGGTGCCGGTGGCCTGGGTCAGCGCCTCGGCCGGGCTCTCGCCGAAGGTCGCCTGATCGCTCCCGCCTTTGGGCTGCGGCAGCGGTCGCGCGGGCCATGCGGCCGGCGCGACCCTGCCGTTCAGCGCCAGGCCGGGCGACCGAGATTGACCGTGCCCGGGCTGGTGAGCGCCCCGCCGGCCGCGCCGGCGGCGCCCCCCAGCAGCGCGCCCGTGCCGGCGCCCATGCCGGTGACGGAGCCGATCGCGGCGCCGCCGCCGGCGCCGAGCAGCCCGCCCGAAAGGGCGCGGTCGCCCGTGGTCTGCCCGCAGGCCGCCGTCATGGCGACCAGGGCGGAGAGAAGCAGCAGCCTGCGCATCGCGCGCCTCCCTGATGGTGTGCGCCCGGCGCCGTCGCCGGGTCGTGCGCTGGGCGCAACGCCTGGCTGCGCGCCCGGTTCGATGGCCCGGGCCGGCGGCCAGGTCGCGGCGCGTCGCAACGCGGCATCGCCCCTTGAGCCGGACCCGCCAGAGGGGTAAGGCAACCGGACGCGCCACCCCGCGAAGCCGTGAGCCCCGGCCGGGCCCTGCGCCCCGCCCCCGCCAGGCGATGGGGCGCCGGGCCGGCGCGCGGCGCCCCCGGGCCGGGCGGGTCCGGGCGCGACGCCTCGCCCGTGGAAGGTTGTCCCCCATGTTCTCCCGCCTGTTCGGCTTCCTGTCGGCCGACATGGCCATCGACCTCGGCACCGCGAACACGCTGGTCTACGTGAAGGGCCGCGGCATCGTGCTGAACGAGCCCTCGGTCGTCGCCATCTCCGACCATCGCGGCAAGAAGCAGGTGCTGGCGGTGGGCGAGGAAGCCAAGCAGATGCTGGGCCGCACGCCCGGCAACATCGCCGCCATCCGGCCGCTGCGCGACGGCGTCATCGCCGACTTCGAGGTGGCGGAGGAGATGATCAAGCATTTCATCCGCAAGGTGCACAACCGGCGCAGCTTCGCCTCGCCGATGATCGTGGTCTGCGTCCCCTCCGGCAGCACGGCGGTCGAGCGGCGCGCCATCCAGGAAAGCGCGGAGAGCGCCGGCGCGCGGAAGGTGCTGCTGATCGAGGAGCCGATGGCCGCGGCGATCGGCGCCGGCCTGCCGGTGACGGAGCCTTCCGGGTCGCTGGTGGTGGATGTCGGCGGCGGCACGACGGAGGTCGCCGTGATCTCGCTCGGCGGCATCGTCTATGCGCGCTCGGTGCGCGTCGGCGGCGACAAGATGGACGAGGCGATCATTTCCTACATCCGCCGCAACCACAACCTGCTGATCGGCGAGAGCACGGCCGAGCGCATCAAGATGGAGATCGGCGCCGCCGCCCCGCCGGAGGAAAACGACGAAGGCCCGCTGAAGGACGTCAAGGGCCGCGACCTGATGAACGGCGTCCCGCGCGAGGTGCTGGTCAGCCAGCGGCAGGTCTCGGAAAGCCTCTACGAGCCGGTCAGCCAGATCGTCGAGGCGGTGAAGGTGGCGCTGGAGAACACGCCGCCCGAGTTGGCCGCCGACATCGTCGACAAGGGCATCGTGCTGACCGGCGGCGGGGCGCTGCTGCACAAGCTGGACGCGGTGCTGCGCGACGCGACCGGCCTGCCCGTTGTGGTGGCGGAGGATGCCTTGTCCTGCGTCGCCCTCGGCACCGGCCGCGCCCTTGAGGAAATGAAGCGCCTTCGCCACGTGCTGTCGTCGATGTATTGATCGGGGGCCGCTTCGTGCCATCGGCTGAGGGGGAGGGCGCGTGATCCGTCTGAGCATCCCGCTCCGCCAGGCGCTGGCGCGGCTGTCACTGCCGGTGCTGATCGCGGCGGCCTTCGGGACCATGCTGCTCGGCAAGGCCGATGCGCTGATCGCGGAGCGCGCGCGCGTCGCGCTGGCCGACCTGCTGGCGCCCTTCTACGCGGCCTTCGCGGGGCCCGCCCAGGCGGTGCGGGACACCGTGGCGGAACTGCCCGAACTCTATGCCCTGCGCGAGGAGAATGCCCGCCTGCGCGAGGAGAACGACCGGCTGCGCCGCTGGCAGGCCGCGGCGCTGGCGCTGGAAGCCGAGAACGCGCTGCTGCGCCGGCAACTGGCCTTCATCCCGGAACGCGCGCCGTCCTTCCAGACCGCGCGCGTGGTCGCCGATGGCGGCGGGGTCTATGCGCGCGCCGTGCTGGTCGCGGTGCCGCCCGGGGTGCAGGTGCGCCGCGGCCAGGTGGCGCTGGACGAGCGCGGCTTCGTCGGCCGGGTGACCGAGGTCGGCAGCCGGTCCGCCCGGGTGCTGCTGGCCACCGACATGAACAGCCGCATCCCGGTGACGCTGGAAGGCAGCCGCGCGCGGGCGATGATGGTCGGCACCAACGGCGCGCGGCCGCGGCTCCAGCACTGGGCGGAAGGCACGCGGCCGGAGGAAGGCGAGCGCCTGGTCACCAGCGCGGAAGGCATCGCCTTCCCCTCGGGCTTGCCGGTGGGCGTCGTGCGCTGGAGCGCGGGCGGGGTGCCGGAGGTGGAGCTGTTCGCGCATCTCGACCGGCTGGACGTGGTGCGGCTGTTCGACTTCGGGCTGGGCGGGATCCTGCCGCCCGAGGCGGTGGCGCGGCCGGAGCCGCGCGCCCGGCGCTGACGGTGGCGCATGGTCGGTCGCCCCGAGCCTTCGCCCGGCCTGCTGCGGCGGCTCGATGCGCTGGCCCGGGCCTGCCTGCCGGCGGGGCTGACGGCGGTGCTGCTGGTGCTGGCCGCGGGGCCGAGCGGCGTGCCGGCGCTGGTGCCGGCGGTGGTGCTGCCGCAGGTGGTGTTCTGGTCGATCTTCCGCCCCGCCGCCATGCCGCCGCCGGCCTGCTTCGCGCTCGGGCTGCTGGCGGATCTGCTGACGCTCGCTCCCCTCGGCACCGGTGTCCTGACGCTGCTGGTGGCGCATGGGCTTTCGGTGTCGTGGCGTCGCTTCCTGGCGCGGCAGACCTTCCTGTTCGTCTGGCTCGCCTTCTGCGGCTTCGCCCTCGGCGCGGCGGGCCTGGGCTTCGTGCTGACGGCGGCGTTGCAATGGCAGGTGCCGCCCTTCGCGCCGGCGCTGCACCAGGCGGTGCTGACGGCGGGCCTGTACCCGGCCTTCGCCTTCCTGCTGGGGCGGCTGCATGCGGTGCTGCTGCGGGCGGAGGAACAGGGATGAGGGGCGGCGGGGCGGGGGGCGCGGGGGGGGCTTCCGCGACCTGCCCGGGCGCCCGTCGCCCCGCCATCCGACGGCCTCGGTGGTGTCCCCTGCCTGCGGCAGGGAAGGGAGAGGGGCCCGGCCGCGCGCACCGCGCGCGCCCGGCGCTTGAGGGCCGAGAGGCATGAGCCGCCGGCAGAGGGAGGAGCAGCGGGTCCGCGGCATCTTCACCCGCCGCGCCCTGGTGCTTGGCGCCGGACAGCTCGGGCTGCTCGGCTTTCTCGCGCACCGGCTGCACACGCTGCAGATCGACCAGGGCGAGCGCTACGCGACGCTGGCGGAGGAGAATCGCGTCTCCGCCCGCCTGCTCGCGCCGCCGCGCGGCCGCGTGCTGGACCGCGAGGGGCGGGTCGTCGCCGGCAACCAGCTGAACTGGCGCGTGCTGCTGGTGGCGGAACAGACGGCCGATGTCGGCGCGACGCTCGAGACCTTCTCGAAGCTCGTGTCGCTGACCGAGCAGGAGCGGGCACGCATCGAGCGCGACGTGCGCCGCCGCCGGCGCTTCGTGCCCGTGATCGTGCGCGAGTTCCTCTCCTGGGAGGAGATGGCGCGCATCGAGCTGAACGCGCCCGACCTGCCCGGCATCCTGATCGATGTCGGCACCACGCGCATCTACCCCGAGGGCGAGCATCTGGCGCATGTCGTCGGCTACGTCGCCCCGCCGGCCGAGCGCGACATGGATGGCGACCCGCTGCTGGAACTGCCCGGCATCCGCGTCGGCCGCGCCGGGGTCGAGCGGCACCACGACCTGGCGCTGCGCGGCCGCGCCGGCGCCGTGCGGCTCGAGGTCAACGCCGTCGGGCGCGTGATCCGCGAGCTGGACCGGCGGGAGGGCGTGCAGGGCCAGGACGTGCAGATCAGCATCGACGCGGAACTGCAGAAGTCGCTGCGCGGCAGGATCGAGGAAGGCACCTCCGTCGTCCTGATGGATGCCCGCAACGGCGAGGTGCTGGCGATGGCCACCCAGCCTTCCTTCGATCCCAACATCTTCAACTCCGGCGTCTCGGCGCAGCAATGGCGGCAATGGACGGCCAACCGCGCGACGCCGCTGATCAACAAGCCGACCAACGGGCTCTACGCGCCGGGCTCCACCTTCAAGATGGTGATGATGCTGGCGGCGCTGGAGGCGCGGGTGGTGACGCCGGGCGAGCGCATCTTCTGCCCGGGCTACATGGACCTCGGCGATGCCCGCTTCCATTGCTGGCACCGGCCCGGCCACGGGCATGTCGATCTGCGCCAGTCGCTGAAGGTGTCCTGCGACGTCTACTACTACGAAGTCGCGAAGCGGCTCGGCATGGACCGCATCGCGGCGATGTCGCGGCGCCTCGGCCTCGGCGTGCCGCTGGAGATCGAGCTGCCGGGCACGCGGGCCGGGCTGGTGCCGTCGCGCGAATGGCGTCAGGCGCAGGGGCGGCCCTGGGCGCTGGGCGACACGGTGGTGCACGGCATCGGCCAGGGCTTCTATCAGTTGACGCCGCTTTCCCTCGCGACGATGACGGCGCGGCTGGCCACGGGCCGCGCGGTGCAGCCGCACCTGACGCGCGCCATCGGCGGGCGCCCGGTGCGCGGCACCCGCCCGGAGGACTGGCCGAGCCTCGGCATCCCCGAGCCGCATCTGCGGCTGGTGCGGGAGGCGATGTGGGCGGTGGTGAACGAGCAGGGCGGCACCGCGCGGCTGTCCCGCCTGCCGGCCGAGCTGGGCGGCATCCAGATGGCAGGCAAGACCGGCACCACCCAGGTCCGCCGCATCTCCCGCGAGCAGCGGGAGAGGGGCTTCCGCGTGGACCAGCTGCCGCGCGAATGGCGCCCGCACGCGCTGTTCGTCGCCTATGCGCCGCACGAGAACCCGGTCTTCGCCGTCTCCGTCGTGGTGGAGCACGGCACCAGCGGATCGGCCGCGGCGGCGCCGCTGGCGCGCGACGTGCTGGCCGAGGCCTTCCAGCGATTGCGCCCGCTGCACGTGCCGCCCGCCCGCGTCGCCGAGGCCGCGCCGCCGGCGCGGGAGCTCCGCCGATGAGGTTCGAGCGCCGACTGCTGGTGCGCGAACGCGGCGCCGGCGTGCTGGAGAAGCTGTGGCAGATCCCCTGGATCTTCGTGCTGCTGCTCTGCGCGCTGGCGGCCGTCGGCTATGTCGCGCTCTACTCGGCCGGCGGCGGCTCGCCCGATCCCTATGCGGGGCGGCACGCGATCCGCTTCGGCTTCGGCCTGGTGGTGATGCTGTCGATCGCGCTGGTCGACATCCGGCTGGTCGCCCGGCTGTCCTGGCTTGGCTATGCCGTCGGCGTCGGGCTGCTGGTGCTGGTCGCGCTGCACGGCAACGTCGGGAAGGGGGCGCAGCGCTGGATCGACCTGGGCCCGCTGCAGATCCAGCCCTCGGAGCTGATGAAGATCCTGCTGGTCCTGGCGCTGGCGTCCTGGTTCCACCGCGCGAGCTGGGAGCGCATCGGCAACCCGCTCTTCCTGATCCCGCCGCTGGTCGCGGTGCTGATCCCGGCGGCGCTGATCTTCAAGCAGCCCAACCTGGGCAACGCGCTGATCACGCTGATGGTCGCCGGCGCGGTGTTCTTCGCTGCCGGCGTCCGGCTGTGGAAATTCGCGCTGGTGCTGGGCGGCGTCGCGCTGGCGGCGCCGATCGCCTACGAGCAGCTGCACGACTACCAGCGGGCGCGGATCACCACCTTCCTCGACCCCGAGAGCGATCCGCTCGGCGCCGGCTACAACATCATCCAGTCGAAGATCGCACTCGGCTCGGGCGGGCTCTGGGGGAAGGGGTTCCTGCAGGGGACGCAGGGCCACCTGAACTTCCTGCCGGAAAAGCAGACCGACTTCATCTACACCATGATCGCCGAGGAATTCGGGCTGGTCGGCGCGCTGGCGGTGCTGGCGCTGCTGGCGGGCGTGATCCTTTTCGCCTTCCTGGTCGCGCTGCGCAGCGGGCACCAGTTCGGGCGGCTGGTCGCGGTGGGCCTGGGTACCAACTACTTCCTTTATGTCTTCGTCAACGTCGCCATGGTGACGGGCGCCATCCCGGTGGGCGGCGTGCCGCTGCCGCTGATCAGCCATGGCGGGTCGGCGATGCTGACGGCGATGGTCGGCTTCGGCCTGCTGCTGTCGGTGCATGTCCACCGCGACGCGGAGCTGGGGGCGCCGCGCGACCCCGGCTGACGCGCCGGCGCAGTCTTGCGCGGGCGCCGGGGCTGGTCTGCGTGCGGCGTCTGGACAAAGCCGGCGCGACGCCCTATTTCGCCGCCTCTGGATGGGCGCATAGCTCAGTTGGTAGAGCAGCTGACTCTTAATCAGCGGGTCCTAGGTTCGAGCCCTAGTGCGCCCACCATCCCGGTCCTCCCTTCCATGTCGCGCCTGGCCACGCCGCATGCCTGCCCATGCCGTGTCCGGGCACAGGCCGCCGTCCGGCACGTGCCGCGTGCCAGCTCGCTGGCTGCATTTCCTCAGGCGGCGCGCTTGCTCAGGCGACGCGCTTGACAGCGCAAGCATCGCCGGTAGTCCTTCACGCCGGGCCGCGCAGGGCACGACCCGGCCGGATTCGTCCGGCTTCGCCAGGACCGCGAAGGGAACACGGCAGATGACGACGCGCACCAGGACATTGCCGGCGAAGCTCGGTCTTTCCGCGGTGGTCGCGACGGGCATCGTCGCCGTCCTGGCCGGGGTCGCCTTCGCCCAGCCGGCCAGGCCGCAGGCCCAGACGGTGCCGCCGCCGCCGCCCGCCGCGCCCGCCCCCGCGCCTTCGCAAGCCGTCCCCACCGACCCGGACCGCACCACCGCGAGCTTCGGCGACTGGCTGCTGCGCTGCGAACGCCAGGCCGACGGCCAGCGCGTCTGCGATGCCGCGCAGACCCTGGTGCTGCAGGGCCAGACCCAGCCGATCGCGCTGATCGCCTTCTCCCGGCCGACCCGCGGCCAGCCGCTGCTGTTGACCGTGCAGGTCCCGACCAGCGCCACCTTCGCGAACCCGCTGCGCGTGACCGGAGAAGACCGCGAGCCGCTGGTGATTGAGGTGCCCTGGCGCCGTTGCGTTCCGGCCGGTTGCTTCGCGGATGTGCAACTGCGCGACGAGGCCGCGATGCGCCGCCTGCGCGCCCGCACCGAGCCCGGCCGGATCGAATTCCGCGACGGCGCGAATCGCGAGATCGCGCTGCCCTTCTCGCTGCGCGGGCTTGCCCCGGCGCTCGATGCGCTGGTCCGGGACTGACGGGGCGACCGCGTCGGCGCGCCCGACGCCGAGAGTGGCGGCCAAGGCAGGGTCCGGCCGGCGCTGCCCTGGCCCGGTTCGTTTCATGGGCGGCCGCCGCGCGCCGTCGGCGGTGCGGACGGGCCTCGACCGACAACCGGTCGCCCGGCTCGCGGCTTGCCCAGCATGCCCGCACGGCACCCCACCGGCCTGTCGTGCCTGACCTGGGCTTCGCCGCCGAGTCGCGGGGGGGCGGCTCTGCGCCGGCGGTCTGGTCATCCTGCCGCGGCGCGCGCCTGCCGCATGCAGCCGGGAAGGGCCGTACCGTCCCAGTTGCCGAAGCATTGGTCACCAGGGCGTTGCGGGCTGTGTGTTTTTTCTGCAACGGTGCGCATCCAACACAGTGCGACATCGGCCGCCGTCGAGTGGTCTTCCGTCAACGTGTTGGTTTTGTGAAGTTCTTTCGCAGCAGGCGCCGCGGTCGGGCATCGCTCAGGGGCTTGTGATACCGGTCGCTCCGTTTTTACCCTGAGGGCAGGATTGGGTCCGGGAACAACTCCCGGTTGCCAGTCAACGCTACGCACGGGGACAAAGCTAAAATGGCTCGCTCGCCCAAGACCGCCTCCAAGGCTCGTGCTTCCCTGCGTCTGCCGCGCGACTGGCGCCCCGACATGGTCAAGCGCATGGGCAAGGGGCTGCGGGCCGGGTTGCTGGCGTGCTCGGCACTGGTGGGCGGTGTGGTGGCGTTCGCCCCGGGCAACCAAGCGCTGGCCTGCGTCGCGCCGGCGGGTGCGAACACCAACGCGACGATCGACTGCAACGCCTCGACGGTCGCCGGCATCAACCTGGCGACCGACACGACTCCGGCGGACACGCTGGAGGGCAACATCACGCTGAACATCAACAATTCGAGCGTGACCACCAACGGTGTCGTCGTTCAGTCGACGGATGGCGGCGTGGTGACCATCGGGGTCAACGCGTCGATCGTGACGGGCCCGAATGGCATCCTCGGCGAGAGCAACACCGGCAACGTCGGCATCACGGTCAGTTCCAGCACCATCACCGGAACGGACGGGGGGCTCGGCGCGGCCGGCATCTTCGCGAATGTCCTCGGCGGCGCCGGCAATGCGATCGTCGAAAACAACGGCACCGTGACGGCCACCACCGGCTCGGCCATCGGCATCACCGCGCAACAGGGAGCGGGCACCGGCTTCGTCGAGGTGCGGGGCACGGGTGGCGTCAGCGGCGCCCTGGCCGGCATCTTGGCGATCGGCCAAAGCGGCACCGTCACTGTCACGGGCTCAGGCGGCGCGAGCGCCAACGCGGCCACCGCCAACAACATTTTCTCCGGCGGTATCCATGCGTCGTCGACGGGTGGCAACATCACGATCGACCGCAACGGGGCGATCACGGCCACCGGCGGCGACGCGATCCGCGTGCGGCAGCAGGGCGCTGGCTCTGTCTCGGTCGGCGGCGACAGCGGCAATGTCGGCGCGGCGAACAACGCGACCGGCATCCGGGTGGACGTGACCAACGGGGGCGCCTCCGGCGGCGTGACGATCGACCGCAGCACCAACATCACCGGCCAGACCGGCATCCTGGTGAACAGCGACCGCAACTCGGCGGTCACGATCCAGAATGCCGGCATCGTGACGGGCACCGCCGGCAACGCGATCACCGTCGGCGTCAGCGGCACCGGCGACATCGGGATCAACACGAGCAACACCATCACCTCCACCGGCGGCGTCGGCATCAGCGCCGTCCAGACCGGCACGGGCGACGTCACCATCAGCAGCAACGGCCTGATCTCCGGCTCGACGGGCGGCGTCGTGGCCACCGTCACCGGCTCCGACATCACCTTCGAGGGCAGCGGCAACACCTCGGCGGCGGCGGGCGCAGCGGTGCTGGCCACCAACAACTCGGCCAACGGCAACATCTTCATCACCCGCACCGGCACCTACACCGCCAGCAACGCCGCCGGCACAGCCGCGATTGTCGCCAACAGCACCAACGCGGCCAATCCGGGCGTGATCGAGGTGACGGGCTTCGGCAACGTCACCTCCACCAATGGCGGCGGCATCAGCATCAACCACGCCGGCGCCGGCAACGTCACCGTCAGCAGCGGCAACAACGTCACGACGAACGGCGCCGGCACGAACACCGCCATCGGCGTCACCGCCGGTGGCGGCAACGTGACGGTCAGCGGCTCCGGCGCCACGACGGCCACGGGCCTCGGCATCCAGGTCACCACCAGCGGCGCGGGGACGATCCTGGTGGATCGCAGCGGCCCGGTGCAGGGCGGCACGGGCGGCATCAGCACCAGCCAGACCGGCACCGGCGCGACGACGATCACCACCGGCGGCGCGGTCACGGCGACGAACGGCATCGCGATCAACGCGAACAACGCGGGCGGCACCGGCGCCATCACCATCAGCGGCACCGGCGCCACCACCAGCACCGGCGGCGCGGCGATCAACGCGACGACGGCCGGCACGGGCGACATCACCATCGACCGCAGCGGCCTGGTGACGGCGACCAACGGGTCCGCCATCGTCGCGAACCAGACCGGCACGGGCAACGTGCTGATCAGCGGCACGGGCAACCTGGTCTCGACCGGCGGCAACACCGGCATCAGCGGCACGGCGGCCGGCGGCAACGTCACCGTCTCGCCGGCGGGCAGCGTCTCGGCGGCCGGGGCCGGCGCGACCGGCATCGCCACCAGCGCGGGCGGCAACTCCTTCGTGGAGACGGGCGGGGCGGTCGTGGCGGCCGGCACCGCGATCAACGCGGGCGTCACCGGCACCGGCACGAACATCGTCAACGTCAACAACAACGTCACGGGCGTGACCGGCAACGGCGTCGCCGCCAATGGCGGCGCGGTGCAGGTGTCGGTCGGCAACG
Organism: Acetobacteraceae bacterium; assembly: GCA_027487675.1. GTDB lineage: Bacteria > Pseudomonadota > Alphaproteobacteria > Acetobacterales > Acetobacteraceae > Falsiroseomonas. Next base: position 23,676 of record JAIYDD010000148.1, read on the forward strand.
GGCAGACCGTCGCGGGCGGCACCAACGGCATCCTCGCCACCGGCGGCGCGGGGCTGAACGTGACGGTCTCGACCGGCACCGGCTCCTACGTCACCGGCGGGACGAACGGCATCAACGCCGCCGCGACGGGCGCGGGCACGGTCAGCATCACCACCGCCGGCCAGGTCGGCGGCGGCACGCTCGGCGGCGTGACGACGGGGACCAGCTTCACCGCCCCGCCGCTGCCGGCCGGCACCACGGTGATCGGCGCCACGACGGGCGCGGGCATCCTGGGCTCGGTGGTGAACGGCAACCTCTCCATCATCGCGCAGGGCGGCCTGGGCCAGAACGTCCAGGGCGGCACCCAGGGCATCCGCGCCGAATCGAGCGGCACCGGCAACATCACGGTGGACGGCTCGGCCAACGTGGTCGGCGGCATCGGCATCTCGGCGTCCAAGACCGGCGCGACGACGGGCGGGGCCATCACCATCTCCGGCACCGGCCTGACCACCGGCACCACCGGCCGCGGCATCGAGGCGATCACCTCCGGCACGGCGGCGGGCAGCTCGATCCTGATCAACCGCACCGGCAACGTCTCCGGCGGGACGGAAGCGATCTTCGCGCAGTCCGCGAACGGCGCGGTCACGCTGAACATGGCCAGCGGCCAGACGGCGACGGGCGGCGCGGCCAGCACCGCGATCTCGCTGAACAGCACGGCGGCCGGCAACATCACGGTGACCGGCGCGAACAACGTCATCACCGCCGGCAGCGGCCTGGCCACCACCACCACCGGCGCGGGCGTCACCGACATCAACCTCAGCGGCGTGGAGATCAACGCCAACGCCGCGGGCACGGGCATCGGCATCCAGACCACGGCCGCAACCGGCTCGACCACCATCTCGGTCTCCGCGCCGGTCGGCTTCGAGAGCCAGCACTTCATCGACGCGGCGGGCACCGGCATCCGCGCCGATTCCACCAGCGGCAGCATCGTCATCACCGCCAATGGCAATGTCCGCGGCGTGGACGCTGGCGCGATCATCGCCGTCGCGACGGGGGCGGGGAACATTAGCGTCCTCGGCACCGGCAGCCTGACGCTGCCGGGCACCGTCTCGACCAACGGCCGCGGCATCGATGCCAGCTCGCAGGGCGGCAACGTGGTGATCGACCGCGGCGGCTCCGTCAGCGGCACGGTCGGCATCAACGCGCTGACCATCGGCACCGGCACCATCGAGGTGAGCACGGCGGCGAGCTCGACCACCACCGGCACCGGCGGCAACGGCATCCAGACCTCCGCCGCGAACGGCAACACGACGCTGCTCGTGCGCAGCGGCAGCACGGTCAGCGGGTCCTCGGGCGGCATCAACGCCCTCGCCTCGGGCTCGGGCGACATCACGACGACGCTGCAGGCGGGCAGCAGCGTGACCGGCAACGGGCAGAGCGGCGTGCGCGCCAGCTCCATTACCGGCGACGTGCTGACCACGTTGGCGGCGGGCGCGACGGCCACCGGCAACGGCGCCGAGGAAGCCGGCATCCTGAACAATGCGGGCGGCGCCGGCACGGTGACGGTCAACGTCTCCCTGCCCGCGGTGGTCGCCGCGCCGGTGGTCACCGGCCTGACGGGCGCGGACGGCATCCGCGGCATCGCCGTGGATGGCGACGTGACGGTCAGCATCACGCCGACCACAGCGCCGATCCCCTCGGGCTCGATCCAGAACGTGGTCAGCGGCGCGAGCGGCATCCGCACCAGCACCACCGGCGCCGGTGACATCGCCATCACGGTGACGGGCGGCGTGCTCGGCACCTCCGCCACCGGCTCGGGCATCAGCGCGCAGGCCGGGACGGGCACGGTGGCCGTCACGGTCATCGTGCCGCCAGGCTTCACGGCCAATGGCGGCAACATCGTCCAGGGCGGCGCGAACGGCGTGCTGGCGACCAGCGGCGGCGCGTCTGCCGTCACGGTGACGGTCGGCGACAGCGCGGTCGGCGGCCTGGTTGGCAACGTGCTGGCCACCAGCGACAACGGCATCGGCATCTCGGCCGGCAGCACGGGCGGCCTGGTCACCGTGACCGGCCGCGGCAACACGGTGGCCAGCGGCGCGACCAGCACCGGCATCCGCGGCCGCAACACCACGGGCGACATCCTCGTCAACCGGATCGGCAATGCGACCGGCAGCCAGTTCGGCATCGATGCGGAGACCTCGGGCGGCAACATCACCGTCCAGAACACCACGGCCACGGGCGGCGCCGGCGGCGCGGGCATCCGTGCGGTGGTCACCGCCGGCAACGGCGCGGTGGCGATCAACAGCCTGACCGGCACCACTTCCGGCGCCGCAGGCATCGTGGCGCAGAGCGCGGGCACGGGCGGCATCACCATCGCGACCGATGCGCTGACCGTGACGGGCACGGCGGGCAACGGCATCTCGGCCACTGCGCTCGGCACCGGGGCGATCAGCGTCACCGGCACCGGCCAGGTGACCGGCACGACGAATGGCATCATCGCCAGCGGCGCCGGCGGCAACGTCATCATCGCCGGCTATGCCGGCGGCGTGACCGGCACGGCGAATGCCGGTGTCTCCGCGGCGACGACCGGCACCGGCACGGTGGAGGTGACGACCAACGGCGCGGTCCTTGGCGGCACCGACGGCATCACCACCACGGCGGTGTCGGGGGCCACGACGATCATCGCCAACGGCACGGTGACGGGCACGGCCGGCATCGGCATCAGCGCCGGCAGCGGCGCGGGTGCGATCAGCATCGACGCGAATGCGGCGGTGCTGGGCGGCAGCAGCGGCATCTCCGCGATCTCCACCTCCGGGAACATCCTGATCACCGCCGAGGCGGTGACCGGCACCGCGGCGAACGGCGTGCTGGCGCAGACCGGCGTCGGCGGGACGGTCGGCGTGACCACCGGCGGCCTGGTGACCGGCGGCAGCAACGGCGTCAGCACCCAGGCGGCGACCGGCGCGACCACGATCACCACCAACGCGGCGGTCGATGGCAATGGCGGCGCCGGCATCACCGCGACCAGCACGACGGGCGGCATCACCATCGATGCGAATGCCGGCGTCATCGGCAGCACGCGCGGCATCA
>JAIYDD010000077.1 GCA_027487675.1 Acetobacteraceae bacterium
CACATCTACGGCCAGCCCTGCGACCTCGACCCCATGCTCGCCGCCGCGCGCCGCCACGGCGTCGCGGTGATCGAGGATTGCTCGCAGGCGCACGGCGCCACAATCTCCGGCCGCAAGGTCGGCACGATGGGCGATGTCGCCTGCTTCTCGCTCTACCCGACCAAGAACCTCGGCGCGCTCGGCGATGGCGGCGTGCTGGCCACCCCCGACGCCGCGCTCGCCGAACGCATCGGCGCCATCCGCCAGTACGGCTGGAAGGAGCGCTACATCAGCGCCGAGGTCGGCGTGAACTCCCGCCTCGACGAGGTGCAGGCGGCGATCCTGCGCGTGAAGCTGACGGCGCTCGACGCCGGCAACGCCCGCCGCCAGGCGATCGCTGCGGCCTATGACGCCGCGCTGGCCGACAGCGCCTTCGCGCCCCCCGCCCGCCGCGCGGATGCCGGCCACGTCTTCCACCAATACGTGCTGCGCTCGCCCGACCGCGCGGCCACCATGGCGCGCCTGCGCGCCGAAGGCGTGGCCACCGCCATCCACTACCCCCAGCCCGTCCACCTGCAACCCGCCTACCGCGGCCGCACGCCCCTCGGGCCGGCCAACTGCGCGGAGACCGCCCGCGCGGCGAACGAGGTGATGAGCCTGCCGATGTTCCCCGAACTGACCGACGCGCAGGTCGCGCATGTCTGCGAGGCGCTGCGGCGGCTGTGATGGGGGTTTCGCGGGAGGGCTCTGCCCTCCCGCACCCTCCCGCCAGGAGCGTGCCGCCCCTGGACCCGTCATCAGTTGGTCGGTGACAGGGGAGGGGGCCTCAAGGGCGCGCCTGGTGCGCTGGCGCGCGCGGCCCCCTCCCCTGACACCGACAAAGATCTGAAGGCTGGGGTCCGGGGACCGCCACGGTCCCCGGCGGGGGTGCGGGGCAACCGCGCCCCCGCGAAACCTTTCCACTGGCGTCGCACCCCTTCGCAGGTGCAGCATCTGGCGCATGACCGATGCCGTCCCTGCCGCCGCCGACCCCGCCGCTGCCATCCTCGCGGAGTTGCTGGCGCGCCTGCGGGAGGCGCGGGAGGCGGCGGTCACCGATCCCTTCGGAGATCCGGTGCTGTTGATCGCGCTCGCCATCAGCCGGCGCTTCGACGATGGGCGGCTGGATGCCGGGCTGGTGGCGCGGATGGTGGCACGGCTGGCGACCGATGCGGCGGCGGAGCGGGCGCGGCGCCTGGCGGCCTATGTCGGGCTCGGGGCGGGGGATGGGCTGGCGGTCCTGGCCGCGCGGCTGGTGCGCCCGGACCCGGAGGACAGCCCGGTCCCCTTCGCCGCGTATCGGGAGGCGGTGGAGCGCCCGCGTTTCGCCGCGGTGTTCACCGCGCACCCGACCTTCTCCGCCCCGCGCGCGACGGCCGCCGCGATCGCCCGCGCGGCGTCCGGCGAGCCGTTGCCGGAGGGCCTGGCGCATCGCCCCGTCGCGCCGACGCTGGAGGAGGAGTTCGACCAGGCGGCCGAGGCGATCGAGCGGGGGCGCGATGCGCTGGACGGCCTGTCGGCCGCGCTGCTGGACGCCGCGCGGGGCGTCTGGGGCGATCGCTGGCAGCAGCTGCTGCCGCGGCCGGTGCTGCTCTCGACCTGGGTCGGCTACGACACGGATGGCCGCACCGATATCGGCTGGTGGGACACGCTGCGGCTGCGGCTGGTGATGAAGCGGCTGCAGCTGCAGCGCCTGGCGCGGCAGTTGCAGCCGCTCGGCGATTGCGCCGCCGCGCTTGCCGCGCGCGTGGCACAGGCGGAGGCCGCGGTCGCCGCGCAGATCGAGGCCGCGCCGCGCGCCGCCGATCCCGCCGCGACGCAGGGCTTCGCCGCCGCGCTGGTCGGGCGCCGCGACGAAGCGCTGACCGATCCGGCGCCGCTGCTCGCGCTGTTCCCCGCGGCGATGGCGGCCGCGCCCGACGATGCCGCGCGGATGGCGCTGGCCGTCGCACGGGCCGGGCTGGCGGCGCATGGGCTGGCGCTGGCGCACACGCATGTGCGGCTGAACGCGTCGCAGCTGCACAACGCGATCCGCCAGCGGCTCGGCATCGCCGACAGCCCGGATGACATGGCGCGGCGTCGCGGGCTGCTCGGCCAGATCAACGCCGCGCTGGCCGAGGTCGCGCCGCAGCATGTCGATCTCGGCGCGCTGTTGGCCGAGCAGGCCTCCGCCGCGCGGCTGATGATGACGGTTGCGCAGATCGCCAAGCACGTCGATGGCAGCCAGCCGGTGCGCTTCCTGATCGCGGAGACCGAGACCGGCTACACGCTGCTCTCGGCCCTCTGGCTCGCGCGCCGGCTCGGCATCGAGCGGCATGTCGAGATCTCGCCGCTGTTCGAGACGGCGGAGGCGCTGGAGCGCGGCGACCGCGTGCTGGAAGAAGCGCTGCGCAGCCCGCATTACCGCGACTATCTGCGCCTGCACGGGCGGATGTGCCTGCAATTCGGCTATTCCGATTCCGGCCGCTATGTCGGCCAGCTCGCCGGGTCGTACCTGGCGGAACGGCTGAAGCTGCGGCTGGCGGAGCAGCTGAAGCGCCACGGCCTGTCGGGCATCGAGCTGGTGCTGTTCGACACGCATGGCGAGAGCATCGGCCGCGGCAGCCATCCCGCCAGCCTGGCGGATCGCTTCGCCTATCTCTCGCCCCCGGCGGCGCGCGCGGCGCTGCGCAAGGCGGGCCTGAAGCTGCGGGAGGAAAGCAGCTTCCAGGGCGGCGACGGCTACATGCTGTTCGGCACGCCGAAGCTGGCGGCCGCGACGGTTGCCGCCATCGCCCGCCACGCCTTCGCCGAGGCGAAGGCCGCGGAGGCCGATCCCATCTATGTCGAGGCCGATTTCGGCGCCGATTTCTTCGCCACCGTCCGGCGCGAGATGCAGGCGCTGGTCGAGGACCCGGGCTATGCCGCCCTCCTCGGCGCCTTCGGCCCCGGCCTGCTGGACCGCACGGGATCGCGCCCCGCGGCGCGGCAATCGGATGGCGTGGGCGGGCCGGCGCGGATCAGCCACCCGTCGCAGCTGCGCGCCATCCCGAACAACGCGATCCTGCACCAGCTCGGCTGGCTGGCGAACACGCTGCACGGGCTCGGCCAGGCGGCGGCGGCCAACCCGGATGCCTTCGCGGATCTGCGCGCGCGCAGCCCGCGCTTCGCCCGCGCGCTGGCGATGGCATCGAGCGCCGCGGCGAGTTCCGATCTCGGCGTGCTGCGCGCGGCGGTCGACACGCTCGATCCCGGCCCCTGGCTCGATCGCGCCGGCGCCACCGCGCGGCCGGGGCGGCGGGAGGAGCTGGTGGCGGTGGCCGGCGCGCTCGAGAAGCTCGATTTGTCCTCGGCCGTGCGGCGGATGTTCCGGCGCTTGCAAGCGGACCACCTCGCGCTGCGCGCGGCCTGGCCCGAATTGCCGCGCATGGCCGACCGCCTGGTGCTGCTGCATGCGCTGCGCCTCGCGCTCATCCACCGCATCTGGCTGCTGGCGGTGCGCCTGCCGGAATTCAGCCCCCGCCACGGCGCGACGCGGGAGGCGCTGATCCGCGGCATCCTGCAACTGGATGTCGAACGCGCGCTGTCCCTGCTGTCCGAGGTCTTCCCCGCCAACCCCGACCCCGCCACCGGCCTCGACTTCCACGAACCGGCCCCGGCGCGGGAGGGAACGAGCTATGCGCGGGAACATGCCGAGCTCTTCGCGCCGATGGGTGAGCTGTTCGCGCTGGCGCGCGAATGCTCGGCGGCGATCACCCATGAGGTGGGCGCCTTCGGCTGACGGCGGGGCGCATCGGGTCGGGCCCGCCACCGACCGATCGGCACGGCGGCGCCGAAGGGAGGACAACGACGGATGGTCGGTCTGACGCAGAGTATCGCGCGGATGACGCTGCAGGCCACGCGCGACTTCTACAAGGGACAGGTCAAGTCGGCGAACAAGGCCTACGACATCGAGGGTAAGGTGAAATACAAGGCCGGCACCGTGAAGCGCGACACCATCGTGCTGCCGGGCTCCGCTGCCGATATCCGGGACCGGAACGCGGCGCTGGCGGAAGACGTTCTCGGCTCGCTGCGCGACGAGATGAAGGGAAAGTCGCCGCTGGAAGCCGGCGGCATCCTCTTCAAGACGCGCGGGCCCCGGGCCGGCAATTGCGGCGAGATGGCCTGCGTCGCGATCCACATCGCGCATGTCTTCGGCGGCGTGCCGGCGGCGAAGCTCTATCTCAAATACGTCGAGGGCAAGGCGTCGAAGTTCGGCTTCTCGCACCAGTTCATGCTGATGACGAAGCTGGACGACGATACCAGCCAGAATCCCCCGAATGCGACCGGCCCGCAGCACACCTCCTGGGTGGTGGACCCTTGGGCGAACATCTGTTGCAGGCTGGCCGACTTCGCCACCGAGTTCGATGCGCAGATGACGCACTGGACCCGGGTCGGCAAGCGCATCCACGCCAAGAAGGGCCATGCGGCGATGTGGTGCGAGCCGTCGCATGCCTGCGTGCTGGCCTCGGCCCAGCAGGCGGTGTCGGACACCGGCTGGCGTCGGGCGGACAACGCGGCCTGACGCCGCGCCCGTTCAGAACCCGACGCAGCCCGCGCGCGTCGCGACCATCACGCTCTCCTGCCCGAAGCGCGCGCGGTAGGCGGCGATGACCGGCGCGAGGCGCGCCTGCGCCGCGGCCGCATCGCCGCCGGGCAGCGCCACCACCAGCACCTTGCTCCGTTCCCGCGCGATGCGCCCGTCGCGGCCGCGCCACTGGCCGGCGCCGTCCAGCACCGTCAGCCCGTCGGGGAAGGCGGGGGTGACGCTGTCTTCCAGGAAGCGCGCCCAGTCGGCGTCCGAGACCACCTCCCGCCCCGCCTGGTTGCGGCCGAAGAAGGCCTCCGCGACCGTCGCGGGGCCGAGGCCGGGCGGGCAAGGCGGCGGCGTCGCGCAGCCGGCGAGGAGAAGGACGGCCAGGGCTGGCGGTGGGGCGCGCATGGCCGCCAGCATATCGCAGGGCGCGGGGGTTTCCACGCGGCACCGGGCCCGGGCAGACTGCCCCGACCGCCGTAGGGAGACCCCGCCCATGTCCGCCGAAGCCCGCCTCGCCGCGCTTGGCCTCGACCTGCCCTCCGCGCCGAAGCCGATGGCGAACTACGTGCCCTGGCGCATCGGCGGTGGGCTGCTGTTCCTGTCGGGCGTCGGCCCGCGGCGGGCGGACGGGTCCTCCATCACCGGCGTGCTCGGCGCGGATCTCGACGTGAAGCAGGGCTACGAGGCGGCGCGGCTCTGCGGCCTGAACCTGCTGGCCAACATGCGCGACGCGCTGGGCTCGCTGGATCGGGTGGACACCATCCTGAAGGTGCTGGGCATGGTGCGCGGCGTGGCCGAGTTCGGCCAGCAGCCGGAGGTGATCAATGGCTGCACCGACCTGTTCGTGGAGGTGTTCGGCGATGCCGGCCGCCCGGCGCGCAGCGCCGTCGGCATGGGCAGCCTGCCGCGCGGCATCGCGGTGGAGATCGAGGCGGTGGTGCTGATCCGCGGGTGACGCGCCGACTGCGCCGCCCTCAGGCGGAGGTCGCCAGCAGCACCACGCCGGCCGAGATCAGCGCGATCGCCGCGATCTTCTGTGCGCCCAGGCTTTCCCCGAACACCGCCCAGCCGATCACCGCGATGGCGACGTAGCTGGCGGCCGTGCAGGGCAGGGCGACGCTCATCGGGATCTTGCGCAGCGCGACGATGTAGAGCAGCGCCGCGCCGCCATAGCAGACCAGCCCGACCATGGTCGGCAGCCGGAACAGCTGGTCGATGAAGCCGCCCGAGGCGGCGACCGCCCCGCTCGCGCCGGCCTTCAGCAGCACCTGGCCGACCAGCGAGGTGCCGATCGCCAGCGCCAGCGTGATCCAGGCCAGCGTCACGACACCGCCCGCATGCGCGGCGCTTCCGGTGTCGCGGGTGCGGCGGCCGTCCGCGCCGGCCCCCGCACCTCCCGCACCACGCCCTGCGGCTTGCCGTTCGCCGAGAGGAAGGCGCGGCCGACATATTCGCCGAGCACGCCGAGGATCAGGAACTGCACGCCGGCGATCAGCAGCATGATGGTCATGGTGGACGCCCAGCCCGAGGGCGTCTCGCCCAGCAGCGCCTCGACGATGACGAAGACCGCGCCGAGCAGCCCGACCACGCCCATCGCGACGCCGGCCAGGATCGCCAGCCGCAGCGGCAGCACGGAGAAGTTGGTGGCCAGGTTCAGCCACAGCAGCACCAGGCGCTTGAGGGTGTAATTGCTGCGGCCCTCGGCGCGCGGCAGGTGCTTCACCTCGATGCTGTCCAGCCGCTGCGTCACCTGCATCAGCAGCCCGTCGACGTAAGGGTAGGGGCCGCGATACTTCGTCACCTCCCGCACCGCGAGCGCCGACATGCAGCGGAAGGACGAGAGGTAGAGGCCCTTCGGCTTGTCGAGCAGCAGGTCCGCCACGCCATTGGCGAAGCGGCTGCCGAGGTTCCGCCAGCCTTCATGTTCCTTCACCGCGTAGCGCGTATAGACCACGTCCCAGTTGCCGGCGCGGGCGTGGTCGTAGAGCTTCAGCACCTCCTCCGGCGGGTTCTGCAGATCGTCGTCCATGGTGATCACAAAGGCGCCGCGCGCATGGCGCAGCCCGGTCATGACCGCGTTGTGCTCGCCGAAGTTCCGCGCGTGCTCGATGTAGGTCAGCGGCACGGTCGCGCTCGCCTGCAGGGCGCGGCAGACCTCGCCGGAATTGTCGGGGCTGCCGTCGTTGACCAGCACGATCTCGATGCCGCCTTCGGGGCGCAGCGCCGACAGCGCCTCGACCAGCGCGCCGACGGTGGCGGCGCCGCGATAGACCGGCACCACGATGGAAAGCCCGACAGGCTGCGCCCCGGCCTCGGATGTCTCGGTCACTGTCTCAGATCTCCATCACGGCCGCGTCGCCAGCACCAGCACGGATCCGCCGGCGGGCATCGGAATGCCCATCCGGCCGATCCGCCGCTCGGTCTCCGACACGGCGTGCAACGTTGCGTCGATCCAGGGCGGGAAGGCGGTGACGTCGCTCGGCGCGTCCGGGCGACGGTGCAGCACCTTGCGTTGCAGCACCATCAACGGCAGCAGCAGGCCGTTCCAGTAGCGCGTCGCGATGCGCGTGAAGCCCGCCGCCCCCAGCAGCCGCGCGGCGCCGCCGGCGGTGTAGCGGCGGGCATTGTGAACGCGGGCGTCATGCGCGCTGCGCAGCCATTCATAGGCGGGCAGGTTCAGCACCAGCGAGCCGCCCGGGCGCAGCACCCGGTGCAACTCGGCCAGCGCGCGGCCCGGCTCGACGCCGGCATGGCAGATCACGTCGATGCTGACCGCCGCGCCGAAGCTGGCATCGGGGAAGGGCAGGTGGTTGGCGTCCCCCGCCGCCACCGGCCGGCCGGATTTCCGGGCGGCGCGGCGGGCGGCGCTGGGCAGGTAGTCGAAGCCCGCCGCGTCGCGGGCGGGTTCGGCCTCCGCCAGGCGGCGCAGGAAGCCGCCCGTCCCGCAGCCGGCATCCAGCACCGGCCCGGGCGCGCCGGGCCGTTCGCGCAGCGCGTCGAGCACCCGGGCATGGGCGGCGCGATACCACCACATGCCCTGCTCGGCCTGGTCCATCAGGTCGTATTCGGCGGGTTCCACGCGCACCTTGTGGCGGTGCCGCAAGGCGAGGGCAAGGCGGCCGCGCGGCGGGCGCGGGGCGGCCATGCCCTGACACTGCCGCAATGCCGTTGCATGCAAGCCGTCCGCGCCCAAGGATGGCGCCGCGCCATGTCGTCCCGATGACCCCGCCGCCCGCCCGAGAGGCCGCCCGCACCGCGGAGGCCGCCGCCGCCCCGGCCCTGCCCGGCGCCGTGCCCGGCGCGCTGCCTGCCGTCACGCTCGGCCTGCCGGCGATGCGCGCGCGGATGCTGGCGGTGCTGGCGCTGCTGCCGGCCGCGGCCTTCCTGCTGATGCTGCTGGCGCCGCCGCTGAACCACGATGTGGCGGCCATCCTGAACTTCGCCGAGCGCTGGGTGGCGGGCGAACGCCTCTACCGCGACCTGGTGGACGTCAACCCGCCGCTGATCTTCGTCCTCACCGCCATCCCGGCCTGGATCGCGCGCCTCACGCCGCTGACCGGCGTGCAGGCGCTGCTGCTCTGCGTGGTCGGACTCTGCGTGCTGGCCTGGCGGCTGACGCTGCGGCTGCGGCGCGACCGGGCGGAAGGCGCGGTGGAGCGCGCCACCCTCGATGCGCTGGTGCCGCTGGCCTGCGTGATGGTCGCCTACGATGCCGGGCAGCGCGAACACCTGATGGCGCTGTTCGCCATCCCCTATGTCTTCCTCGCCGCCCGGCGGGTGGAGGGGCTGCGGACGCCGCTCGTCCTCGCGCTGTCCGTCACCGTCGCCGCCGCGCTCGGCTTCGCGCTGAAGCCGCATTTCCTGGCGGTGCCGCTGCTGGTGGAAGCGCTGGTGCTGGCCCGCCGCGGCGTGCCGGCGCTGCGCGACGCGCTGCCCTGGACGATGGCCGGCGTGTGGCTGGCCTACCTGGCGCTGCTGCCGGTGGTCTTCCCGGAATATCTCGGCCACGTCGTGCCGCTGGTGGTGGGCTACTATCTGGACAGCCAGGGCATCGGCCTGTTCGACGTGCTGCTGACGGACGAGCTGGGCCCCGCTGCCCTGGCGCTGGCCTGCCTGGCAACGGCGCTGCCCTGGCGCGGGGCCGGCATGCCGGCGCGGCTGCTGGCCTGCGTCGCCCTTGGCGGGCTGCTCTCCGCCTGGGTGCAGCACAAGGGCTGGGGCTACCACGTCATCCCCGCCCTGATGACCCTGCCGCTGGTCGCCGGCCTGCTGGCGGCGCGCTGGCTCGACCGCGCGCTGGCGCCGGGCCGGGCGGCGGAGGCGGCGCCGGCGCTGGCGCTCGGCGCGGCGCTGCTGCTGGCGCTGGTCCAGGCGCGGGAAGCCAGCCCCTGGCTGCAGATCCGCTACGAAGGCTCGCCCGTCGGCGAACTCTCCCGCGTCCTCAAGCGCGAAGTGGCGGGCGAGCGGCTGCTGGTGCTCGCCCCCGACATCTGGCCGGTCTATCCGGCGCTGAACTACGCCCGCGTGCGATCGACGCTGCGCACCATGAACCTGTGGCTGCTGGTCGGCGCCTATCCCGACTGCCCGGAAGGCGCGCCGCGCTATCGCGAGAGCTGGGAGATGAGCCGACCCGAATTCCTGGTCTACCGCACGGTGGCCGAGGATTTCGCCCGCGCCCCGCCGGCCGGCGTGCTGGTGGCCAAGCGGTCCGGCATCCCGCGCTGCGGCGCCGAGGAATTCGACCCGGTCGAATACTTCTCGCGCCACCCGGCCTTCGAGGCGACCTGGCGGCGCTACACCCGCATCGTCCACCTGGACGCCTACCGCCTCTATCTGCGCGAGGACTGATGCCCTACCACGACTGGATCGGCCGCACAGAGACGCGCGAGGACCGGCTGGACCCGCGCCTCCTGCTCGGCATGGCGGCGACGCTGGGCGTTCCGCTGCCCTTGTCCTTGCCGCCGCTGTGGCACTGGATGCTGTTCCAGGACTGGGTGATGCCGGACCGCATCGGGCCGGACGGCCACCCGAAGCGCGGCGGCTTCCTGCCCCCCGTCCACGACCTGCCGCGGCGCATGTGGGCGGGCGGACGCGTCGTCTTCCACGCCGCGCCCATCCGCGCCGATGACCGGGTGACGCGCACCAGCACCATCCTCTCGGTGCAGGAGAAGGCGGGCGGCACCGGCCGCCTGGTCTTCGTCACCGTCCGCCATGTGGTCGAAGGCCCCGCCGGCAAGGCGCTGGAGGAGGAGCAGGACCTGGTCTACCGCGCCGCCGAGGGTGCGGCCGTGAAGCCCGCCGAGCCCGCGCCGGACTGGCCCGGCGCGCTCGTCACGGCGCTGGTGCCGGATGCGGTGATGCTGTTCCGCTACTCCGCGCTGACCGGCAACGGCCACCGCATCCACTACGATCATCCCTATGTCACGGCGGTCGAGGGCTATCCGGGCCTGGTCGTGCACGGGCCCTTGCAGGCGACGCTGATGGCCGCCCATGCGCTGGCCGCCGCGCCCGGCCGGCGCCTGGCGCGCTTCGCCTTCCGCGGCCGCCGCCCCGCCTTCGACGGGCGGCGCCTGTCCATCCTGGCGCTGGCCGCGGGCGATGCCGTGCGGGTCGAGACGCGTGACGACCAGGGCGCGACCTGCATGCAGGCCGAGGCCGAGTTCGGCCCCCACCTTGGCTGACGGCGGCACCGCCGCGCCGCGCCCGCCCCTGCCGCTGCGGCAGGACACGCTGCGCGGCATCGCCCTGGTCTGCGCCGGCTATGCGGTGATCTCGGCCGGCGACGCGGCGGTGAAATGGGTGGTGCCGGAGGTCGGCGTCGCCATGGCCATGGTCTGGCGCGGCATCTTCGGGATGCTGGCGGTGGCCGTCATGGTCGGCGGGCGTGGGCTGCGCCCGAAGCGGCTGCCGCTGCTGGCCGGGCGGTCGCTGGTGCATTGCAGCGTGACGGTCGCCTTCTATCTCGCCTGGTTCAACGGCGTGCAGCTGGCCGACAGCTACGCGCTGAACGCGGTGGCGCCGCTGGTCATGACGGTGCTCGCCATCCCGCTGCTGGGCGAGCGCGTGGGCTGGCGGCGCTGGACCTCGACCGTCATCGGCTTCGCGGGCGTGCTGATCATGCTGCAGCCGGGCGGCGAGCTGTGGCGCTGGGAATCGGCGATGCTGCTGGCCTCCGCGGTCGGGCTGGCGCTCAGCCGGATCTGGATCCGCGTGCTGGCGGCCAGCGACACGCCGCAGGCGATCGCCTTCTGGCTGCTGGCCATCCACATCCCGGTCGGCCTGCTGCTGCTGCCGGTCTTCCCGCCGCCCGCCGGCTACATGCCGGGCTGGGACGTCGCCTGGGCGCTGGGGTTCCTGGGCCTGGCCAACGGCGTGGCGCATATGCTGTTCGCGCGCGCCTTCTCGATCGCGCCGGTCTCGGCGCTGGCGTCCTATGAATACACGACGCTGGTCTGGGGCGGGCTGCTGGGCTTCCTGGTCTGGGCGCATGTCCCGGCCTGGACGACGCTGGCCGGCGCGGCGGTGGTGATCTCCGCGGGCCTCTACAACCTCCACCGGGAGCGCCTGCGCCGGCAGCAGGCGCTGGCACGGGCGATGGCGGAGCGCGATGCGCCGGGCTTGGCGACCGATGCCGTCACGGCCGCCGCCGACCTGCCCCGCCGGCGGGACAACTGACGGAATGCCGCTGCGCCACGACATCCGCCGCGGCGTGGTGCTGATGCTCGGCGCCTGCGCGCTGTTCACGCTGATGAACGTGCTGGTGAAGGCGCTCGGCGACCGCATTCCCTTCACCGAGCAGATGTTCTTCCGCAGTGTCCTCGCCATGCCCGTGGTGCTGCTGCTGGTGCTGCGCCAGGCGCGCGGGCCCGGCGCCTTCCGCGCCGCGCTGCGCACGAAGCGCCTGCCGGGGCACCTGGCGCGCGCGGCCACCGGCACGCTCGCCATGGGCAGTTCCTTCTACGCGCTGACGCTGCTGCCGCTGGCCGAGCATTCCGCGCTGACCACGACGCAGCCGATCTTCGCGACCCTGCTGTCCATCCCGTTCCTCGGCGAGAAGGTCGGCATCCACCGGGCATCCGCCGTGATCGTCGGCTTCCTCGGCATCCTGGTCATCGCGATCGGGCAGGGCGCCTTCCAGGCGGAGCTTGGCGCGGCGGCGCGCATCGGGCTGATCGCGGCGCTGGCGCATGGCGTCTTCTCCGCCGTCACCACGCTGCTGGTGCGCAGCCTGTCGGCCACCGAATCCTCGGCCACCATCGTGCTGTGGCAGTCCATCCTGATGACGGCGATCACCGCGCTGGCGCTGCCCTTCTTCTGGGTCACGCCGTCCTGGCACGACCTGATGCTGCTGATCGGCATCGGCCTGATCGGCGGCGTGGCGCAGGTGCTGCTGACGGAAGCCTGGGCCAGCGCGCAGGTCTCGGCGCTGGCGCCCTATGTCTATTCCTCGCTGCTCTGGGCGGTGCTGTTCGGGCTGGTCTTCTTCGGCACGGTGCCGGGCCTGGCGACGCTGGTCGGCGCGGCGCTGATCGTCGCCGCCAGCCTCTACATCCTGCGGCGCGAGCTGATCCGGGCGAAGCAGAAGCCATGACCATCCCCTTCCGGCGCGAGGATCCCCTGCCCCCCGGTACCGCGGAGCCGGTGCTGCCGCCGGTGCGCCGCATCCTGTGCGACAATCCCGGCCCCTTCACCTTCCGCGGCACCAACACCTGGCTGATCGGCCGCGGCGATGTCACGGTGCTGGACCCGGGGCCCGCCGATTCCGCGCATCTGCACGCCATCCTGCGCGCGACGCAGGGCGAGCGGATCACGCGCATCCTCGTCTCCCACACCCATCGCGACCATTCGCCGGGGGCCACGGCGCTGGCGGCGGCGACCGGCGCGCCGACCTTCGGCTTCGGCCCGCACGCGACGCCGCCCGAGGCGGGCGGGGAGGGCGGCGACAACGATTTCCGCCCCGACATCGCCCTGCCCGACGGCGCGCAGCTGGAAAGCGATGACTGGCGCCTGACCGCGATCCATACGCCCGGCCATTGCGCCAACCATCTCTGCTTCGCGCTGGAGGGCGCGGGGGCCGAAGGCGTGCTGTTCAGCGCCGACCATGTGATGTCCTGGTCCACCAGCGTGGTCAGCCCGCCGGACGGCGACATGGCGGACTACATGGCGTCGCTCGCGCGCATCGCCGCCCGCGACGACCGCCTCTACCTGCCGGGCCACGGGCCGCCCCTGCCCGACCCCGGGCCCTTCGTCGCCGCGCTGGCCGCGCATCGGCGGGAGCGGGAGCAGAAGGTGCTGGACGCGCTGCGCGCCGCCCGCCGCGCCACCGCGCTCGATCTGGTGCCGGCCGCCTATGGCCCCACGCTCGACCCGCGCCTGGTGCCGGCGGCGGCGCGCAGCCTGCTGGCGCATTTGGTCAAGCTGGCGGCGGAGGGCGCGGCGGTGCGGGACGGAGAGGTGTTCGAGGCGCGGTAGGGACGGCGCCCGGCGGCCCGGGGGGAAGCTTCGCCTTACCCCCAATGCCCGCGCCTCACCCCGGGGGGTGCCCCGGACCGTACGCGCGAAGCTAAGGTCGCGCGCTGGACAAAACCCCCACCCCGACCAGCCTGCGGCGCCGCGGCAGTGCCGCCGCCCCCCGCAGCTGCGGGAGAGGGAGAAGTGGGCGCCCTTTTTCCCTCTCCCGCAGTTGCGGGGGGTACGACGCCGAAGGCGTCGGGCGGGGCCCGCGACGCGCAGCGTCGTGGGAGGGTGGGGGTCTCCCCCGCGATGCACTTAGCTTCGCGCGGATCGGGCTCCGCACCCCCGTTCCCCCTCGACCAAGGGCCGAGGGCCACTGGACCCCGATCAGCCAGGTCGGCGCCCCTCGACGCCGGTCCAGGCCCGGCTCGGGCCTGGTGGTGAGGTCGGTGGGGCAGGCAACGCCTCCCCCACCGACCTCACCCGTCGCTCATCCGGTTGTCGTTCCCCTGGAAGACGATCCGCGGCCGCTCATGCCGGCGCCCGGCGGGCACCGCCAGCCAGTCCTCGAACTCCCCCAGGATCATCCGCGTGATGTCGGCCAGCTGCTCCCCGCGCGCCGCCGGCAGCCGGTACCAGCCGAGCCCCTCCAGCTCTCCCGACCCGCCGATCTCCCCGCGCACCGCCTCGGCCGGCGCCAGCAGGAAGCGCGCGTTGAAGCGCATGGCGCGGGAGGCCGGCGTCACCGCCCGGCACAAATAGTCCAGCGCGCCGAGATCGGCGAGCAGCCGCGTCCCGCGCGTCTCGCCCAGCAGCAGCCCCGTCTCCTCCCACAGCTCGCGCACCGCGGCCACGCCAAGCGCGCGGGCGAGGGAGGGCGGCGCGCGGTGGCGCAGCAGCGCCTCCGTCTGCGGCCGCAGCTCGCTCAGCGCCTTCACCCCATGGTCGGCGCGGTCCACGCGGCCGCCGGGGAAGACCAGCACGCTCGGCATGAATCTGTGCTTCGCGTGCCGCATCCCCATCAGGATCTCCGGCTCGCCGCCCGCCATGCGCCAGACGATCAGGCTCGCGGCGTGGCGCGGCCGGACGGCGCGCTTGCCCGGCGCGCGCGGGGTCGAGCGCCGCAGGTCGCCGCCGCCCGGATTGTCGGCGCCCCCATCGGGCTTGACGGACTCAGCCAAGGTGGATGCCCCGCGAGGCCAGCCAGGCGCGGAAATTCGCGCGCTCTGGCACGGAGAGCTGCCGCGCCGCATTCTCGCTCCAGCTACAGCCCTCGGGCTTCGGGCCGTGCACCTCCGGATAGCGCGGCTTGCCCGGCGGGCGCAGCGAATCATAGGCAGGCAGCGCGGCCTCCAGCCCCGCATCGTCGTAGCTCTCCCGGTGCACCACGACCGAGGGCGGCAGGCGCGGGGAGGTGGCGTTGCGCGCCTCCGGCCAGCCCAGCGTCAGGCCGGCCACCGGGAACACGCCGTCCGGCAGCCCGAACAGCCGCGCCACCAGGTCCAGGTGGTTCCGCACATAGGAGATCGGGCAGGTGCCGAGCCCCGCCGCATCGGCCGCCATCACGCCAAAACCCAGCGCCAGCGCCGCATCGGCCGAGGCGTTCAGGAAGGTGTCCACGCTGTCGTTGGCATGGTCCCGCCCGTGCAGCGCGCAGATGCGCCGGCCGCGGCGGATGTCGCCGCAGAACAGCAGCAGCACCGGCGCGTCCTTGATCCAGGGCATGGTGCCGATGGCGTCCGCGACGGCGGCGATCTTGGCGGGGTCGCGCGTGACCAGGATGGCGTATTGCTGCAGGTCGGACTTGGCCGGCGCCGATTGCGCGCCGGCCAGCACCAGGTCCAGCAGCGGATCGGGCACCGCGTCCGCGCGGTAGCGCCGCGTCACGCGCCGGTCGAGCAGCGCGGCAAGCCCGGGCGGCACCTCCGGCGGGGCGAAGGGCAGGGCGCCGTAGCGGGCGCGGAGCAGCTCCTCGGCGGTCATGCCTTGCCCCCGCCGGCGATGATCCCGGCGCCCAGCGTGCCCGGGATGCGCCTCTCCCACCGCCCGCCATCCACCTTGGTCACGAAATCCAGCACCGCGCGGTTGAAGGCGTCCGGGTCTTCCAGGTTCAGCGTGTGGCCGCATTTCGGCATCACCAGCAGCGCCGCCGCCGGCAGCGCGCGCTTGAGGAAGACCGAGGGCTCGATCGCCGGGTCGTCCTCGTCGCCCGCGATCACCAGCGTGGGCACTTCCATGCGCCGGATTTCCGATTCGAGCTCATAGAGGCTCGGCCGTTCCCGCTGCACGCCGAGCATGGTCAGCGCCGAGCCTTCCGCCGAATGCTCGCCCAATTGCGTCGCGAACTCGGCGTAGCCGCGCGGATCGGTCTGTTCGAAGATCAGCCGCGTCGGGCCGCGGCTGTAGCTGGCGGCGAAGCTCGCCACGCCCTCGGCGCGGATGCGCCCGACGGTGGCGTCCACCTCCGCGCGGAACTGCGCGCGGCGGTCGGGCGGCGCGCCATAGCCGATGCCGCCCAGCACCAGGCTGCGCGCCAGCCCCGGGTTGCGCAGCCCGAGATGCAGCGCCGCGAAGGCGCCCATCGAGAGCCCCACCACATGCGCCGGCGCGAGCCCGAGCTCCTGGATCACCGCCGCGATGTCGTCCGCCGCGCGGGCCTGCGAATAGGCGGAAGGATCGGTCGGCACGTCGGAGGGCGGGTAGCCCCGGGCGGCGAAAGCGATGCAGCGGTAGCGGCGCGCGAAGGCGCGCAGCTGGCCTTCCCAGGCGCGGTGGTCGCCGGCGAATTCGTGCACGAAGACCATCGGCGTGCCGGACCCTGCCTCCTCATAATGAAGCTTCACCCCATCTTCTGTCCGGATCGTCGGCATGGCGCTGTTTCCTGGGCTGCCTCGGGCACGATGGCGGCGGGGCGGAAGCCCGGCAAGACGGGCGGTTGAGCTTGACATTCCGATGTCCGAAGCGCATCTGCTAATCCGGACCACGCAGGTCCGCTTTGCATCGGGAGGAGCCGCCGCGTGCTGCGGGTCTCGAAGCTGACCGACTATGCGGTGGTGGTACTGAGCCGGCTGGAGGCCGAGGGCGGGGTGCAGACCGCACCGGGCCTGGCTGCCGGCACCGGCATCGCCGAGCCGACCGTCGGCAAGGTGATGAAGATGCTCGCCCAGGCCGGCCTTGTCGAGGGGCTGCGCGGCGCCCGCGGCGGCTACCGGCTGATCCGGCCGCTCGCCTCCGTGCCGCTGTCCGAGGTGATCGTCGCCATCGACGGCCCGATCGCACTGACCGCCTGCGTCGATGGCGGCTTCGGCCTCTGCGAGGCCGAGAATGTCTGTCCCGTGCGTGGCCGCTGGGACCCCGTGAATGCCGCGATCCGCGGCGCGCTTTCCGCCATCACCATCGCCGAGATCGCGGGCCCCCGCCAGGCCGCGCCGGCCGAACCCGCCCTCGTGGCCGAATAGGACACCGAGACACAATGCCCGCCGTCACCGAGACGATCGAGACCGTCCAGGCCGTCACCGAAGGCGGCTACAAGTGGGGTTTCGAGACGGACATCGAGATGGAGTTCGCGCCGAAGGGCCTGAACGAGGACATCGTCCGCTTCATCTCGAAGAAGAAGAACGAGCCCGCCTGGCTGCTGGAATGGCGGCTGAAGGCGTTCGCGATGTGGCAGAAGATGGAGGAGCCGCGCTGGGCCGCGGTGACCTATTCGCCGATCGACTACCAGGACAGCCACTACTACGCCGCGCCGAAGGCCGGCCCGAAGTCGCTGGACGAGGTGGACCCCGAGCTGCTGAAGACCTACGCCAAGCTCGGCATCCCGCTGAAGGAACAGGCGATCCTGGCCGGCGTCGAGGGCGCGGGCGAGAGCCCCTCCGACAGCGGCCGCATGCCGATCGCGGTGGATGCGGTGTTCGACAGCGTCTCCGTCGCCACCACCTTCAAGCATCGGCTGGAGAAGGACGGCATCATCTTCTGCTCGATCAGCGAGGCGGTGCAGGAACACCCCGAGCTGGTGCGGCAGTACCTGGGCAGCGTCGTGCCGCAGGGCGACAACTACTTCGCCGCGCTGAACAGCGCGGTCTTCACCGATGGCAGCTTCGTCTACATCCCCCGAGGCGTGCGCTGCCCGATGGAGCTGTCCACCTATTTCCGCATCAATGCGAAGTCGACCGGCCAGTTCGAGCGCACGCTGATCATCGCGGACGCCGGCAGCCATGTGTCGTATCTTGAAGGCTGCACCGCGCCGATGCGCGACGAGAACCAGCTGCACGCCGCGGTGGTGGAGCTGGTCGCGATGGACGACGCGACCATCAAGTACAGCACCGTGCAGAACTGGTACCCGGGCGACGCGGAAGGCCGCGGCGGCATCTACAACTTCGTCACCAAGCGCGGCGCCTGCCGCGGCGCGCGGTCGAAGATTTCCTGGACGCAGGTGGAGACGGGCTCGGCCATCACCTGGAAGTACCCCTCCTGCATCCTGCAGGGCGACGACAGCGTGGGCGAGTTCTACTCGGTCGCCATCACCAACAACCGCCAGCAGGCCGACACCGGCACGAAGATGTTCCATATCGGGCGCAACACGCGCTCGACCATCGTCTCCAAGGGCATCAGCGCGGGGCGCGGCCAGAACACCTATCGGGGCCTCGTCAAGATCAGCCCGAAGGCGCATGGCGCGCGCAACTTCACGCAGTGCGATTCGTTGCTGATCGGCGACCAGTGCGGCGCGCACACCGTGCCCTACATCGAGAATCGCTGCATGTCGGCCAAGGTGGAGCACGAGGCGACCACCAGCCGCATCGCCGAGGACCAGCTCTTCTACTGCCGCCAGCGCGGCCTGCCCGAGGAGGAGGCCGTCGGCATGATCGTCAACGGCTTCGCCCGCGAAGTGCTGAAGGAGCTGCCGATGGAATTCGCGGTGGAAGCGCAGAAGCTGCTGCAGATCAGCCTTGAAGGCAGCGTGGGTTAAGGACAGTCACGCATCATGCTGAAGATCGAGAACCTGCACGCCGCCGTCGACGGCAAGCCGATCCTGAAGGGCCTGAGCCTGGAGATCGCGCCGGGCGAGGTGCACGCCATCATGGGCCCGAACGGCTCCGGCAAGTCCACGCTGTCGTATGTGCTCGCGGGCCGCGAGGGCTACGAGGTCACGGAAGGCTCCGCCACCTTCGCCGGCCAGGATCTGCTGGCGATGGAGCCGGAGGAGCGCGCGGTGCTCGGCGTCTTCCTCGCCTTCCAGGCGCCGGTGGAGCTGCCGGGCGTCGGCAACGCCAACTTCCTGCGCACCGCGCTCAACGCGCTGCGCCGCGCCAAGGGCGAGGCGGAGCTGGACGCGATGCAGTTCCTGAAGCTGGCGCGGACGCGGATGAAGACGCTCGGCATGACCGACGAGATGCTGAAGCGCAGTGTCAACGTCGGCTTCTCCGGCGGCGAGAAGAAGCGCAACGAGATGCTGCAGATGTCCATGCTGCAGCCGCGCCTTGCGCTGCTGGACGAGACCGACAGCGGGCTCGACATCGATGCGCTGAAGCTGGTGGCGGATGCGGTGAACGCGCTGCGCGGGCCGGACTTTTCCGCCCTTGTCATCACGCACTACCAGCGCCTGCTGACGCACATCGTCCCGGACCGCGTGCATGTGCTGGCCGGCGGCGTCATCGTGCGCAGCGGCGGGCCGGAACTTGCGCAGGAGCTGGAAGCGTCGGGCTACGCCGGCGTCCAGGACGGGACCCCATCGAAGCGCAGCTTCGATGGGAGCCCGGTCGCCGCATGACCGCCGTGGCATCCACCGGCGCGGCCGCCTTCCTCGGCCGCCACGAAGGCCTGCGCAACCGCCTGCCTGGCGCGCGCGTGGCGTGGGTGGAAGCGCTGCGTGAGCGTGGCGCAAGCGCCTTCCGCGCCCAGGGCTTCCCGACGCGGCGCGTCGAGGCCTTCAAGTACACCGACCTCGCCGGCGTCGCCGGCCAGGTCTTCGGCGAGCCGCTGACCAGCGTGGACGACGCGCCGGCACTGCCGGACGCCACGCATCCGCGCGCCGTCTTCGTGGATGGCCGCTTCCGCCCCGACCTCTCGACGCTCGGCGAGCTGCCCTTCGCGGTGCGCAGCCTGGCCGAGGCGCTGCCCAATCTCGAAGGCCGCATCGGCGCGCTGGCGCGGCCCGAGGACGCGGCGCTGGTCGCGCTGAACACCATGCTGTTCGAGGACGGGCTGGTGGTGGACGTCCCCGCGGGCGTCGATGGAGGCACGATCGAGCTGCTGTCGCTGGCCGCGGAAAGCGAACGCGCGCCCGCCTTCCACCCGCGCCACCTGGTTCGCCTCGGCGAAGGCGCGACGCTGACGCTGATCGAGACCGCTGAGGGCCCGCTGAACGCGCGCTACCTGCACAACCCGGTCTTCGAGATCGAGGTCGCGGAGGGCGCGCGCCTGTCCCACGGCCGCGTGCAGCAGGAAGGGCGGGAAGCCTTCTTCCTCTCGACCGTCCGCGCCCGCGTCGCCGCGCGCGCGACCTACGACAACTTCACGCTGAACGCCGGCGCCAGGCTGTCGCGCAACGAGATCCATGTTGCGCTGACCGGGCCGGAGGCGCAGGCCCACATGAACGGCGCGCAGCTGGCCGGCGACGGGCAGCACCTGGACACGACCACCTCGCTGGATCACGCGGCGCCCAACTGCGCGTCGCGCCAGACCTACAAGACGGTGCTGTCCGGTCGTTCGCGCGGCGTCTTCCAGGGCAAGATCCACGTCCACCAGGTCGCGCAGAAGACCGACGGCTACCAGATGAACCAGGCGCTGCTGCTGTCCGAGGAAGCCGAGATGGACAGCAAGCCGCAGCTCGAGATCTACGCCGACGACGTGAAGTGCAGCCATGGCGCGACCGTCGGCGCGCTGGATGCGGACCAGCTGTTCTTCCTGCGCAGCCGCGGCATCCCGGAGCCGCAGGCGCGTGCCATCCTGGTCGGCGCCTTCCTGACGGAAGCGGTGGAAGCGGTGGCGGAGGAGGATGTCCGCGCCGCGCTGTCGCGCGCGCTGGATGCCATGCGCGCGCGCCAGGGCCTGGCGGCCGGGCTGGAGGAGGCGTGATGGACGGCCACGCAGCGTCCCGCGTGCCTGCCGGCGCGACCGGCATCCCGATGGACCTCGCCCGCATCCGCGCGGATTTCCCGATCCTGTCGGAGAAGGTGCGCGGCAAGCCCTTCACCTTCCTCGACAGCGGCGCCTCCGCGCAGAAGCCGCGCCAGGTGATCGGCGCGATGGTACGGATGATGGAGACGGCCTATGCCAACGTCCATCGCGGCGCCTACCACATGTCTGAACGCGCGACCGAAGCCTACGAAGCCGCGCGCGGCGCCGTGGCGCGCTTCCTGAACGCCGGCGACGAACGCGAGATCGTCTTCACCAAGTCCTCCACCGAAGCGATCAACCTGGTCGCGCATGGCTATGGCCGCGGCGTGCTGAAGCAAGGCCAGGCCGTGGTGATCAGCGAGATGGAGCACCACGCCAACATCGTGCCCTGGCAGATGCTGCGCGACGCGCATGGCATCGAGCTGCGCGTCGCCCGCATCACGGATTCCGGCGAGCTGGACATGGACGACCTTGCCGCGAAGCTGGCGGATGGCCGCGTCGGTCTGGTCGCGGTGACGCACATGTCGAACGTGCTCGGTACCGTGACGCCGGCCGAGCGCATCGCACGCCTTGCCCATGAACACGGCGCGAAGGTGCTGTTCGACGGCAGCCAGGCCGCGGTGCATCGCCGCGTGGACGTCCAGGCGCTGGATGCGGATTTCTACGTCTTCACCGGCCACAAGCTGTATGGCCCGACCGGCATCGGCGTGCTCTACGCCAAGGCCGCGCTGCTGGAAGCCATGCCGCCCTTTTTGGGCGGCGGCGACATGATTTCCGAAGTGTCCTTCGAACGCTCCGTCTGGGCGCCCATCCCCGCAAAATTCGAAGCCGGCACGCCGCCCATCGTCGAGGCCATCGGCCTGCACGCCGCCATCGACTACGTGCAGGCGATCGGCATGGCGGCGATCGAGGCGCATGAGCGCGCGCTGGTGGACCGCGCCATGGCGAAGCTGCCGCATATCGAGGGTGTCACGCTGCTCGGCCGCGCGCAGGATCGCGGCGGGGTCTTCGCCTTCTCGCTCGACACCGCGCATGCGCATGATGTCGCGACGCTGCTGGACCGCGTCGGCATCGCCGTCCGCTCCGGCCGCCACTGCGCGGAGCCGCTGCATGCGCGCTTCGGCGTCGAGAGCACCTGCCGCGCGTCCTTCGGCCTCTACACCACGCCGGAGGAGGTGGACCTGCTGGCCGATGCGCTGGGCCAGGCGCGGGAGTTCTTCAGATGACGCGCTCCGATTCAGCTCTCCGGTGCTCGCGCCGTTCCGGCGCTGCGCCCTCCGACCATCGGAGCGCAGCATGACCGACCTCTTCGGCGACCTGCGCGACCTCTACCAGGACGTCATCCTGGACCATGGCCGCAAGCCGCGGAACTTCCGCCGGCTGGACGACGCGACGCTGACCTCGCGCGGCGACAACCCGATGTGCGGCGACCGGATGGAACTGTTCCTGAAGACCGCGCCCGATGGTGCGATCCTGGATGCCGCCTTCCAGGGCCGCGGCTGCGCCATCTCCATGGCCAGCGCGTCGCTGATGACGGAGACGGTGAAGGGCAAGTCGCCCGGCCAGGCCCGCCGGATGGGCGACGCCTTCCGTGGCCTGGCGATGACCGGCACCTGCCCCGATTGCGGCGAGGCCCTGGCCGATGACATGGAACGCCTCGCGCCGCTGTCCGGCGTGCACGAATTCCCCAGTCGCGTGAAATGCGCCACCCTCGCATGGCACACGCTGAACGCCGCGCTCGACGGCGCCAAGGAGGCGAGCAGTGAGTGAGACGCCGACGATGCCGCCCGCCACCCACGGCGCCTGGACGCCCGATGGCGGCACCGAGCCCGCGCCGCGCGCCAGCGAGGATGCGGTGATCGCCGTCTGCAAGACGGTCTTCGACCCGGAGATCCCGGTCGACATTTACGAACTCGGCCTGATCTACGCGATCGAGATCGCGGACGACGGCAAGGTGAAGGTGGAGATGACCCTCACCACGCCGTCCTGCCCCTCGGCGCAGGAACTGCCGGCACAGGTCGAGGAAGCGGTGCGCGCCGTGCCCGGCGTGACCGACGTGCTCGTCGAGGTCGTCTGGGACCCGCCCTGGGACCAGAGCCGGATGAGCGAAGATGCGCGCCTGGCGCTGAACATGTTTTGACAGGCGCGGGACCGGGCGCGCTAGGCTGTTGCCACCGCCGCGCCTCTCCCGCGTTGGAGCCGGAGCCATGAGCACCACCACCGACACGCCCACCCGCCCGAAGCGGGCCCTGCCGCCGCTGATGAGCGTCTCCGACGCCGCCGCCGCACGGCTGCGGGCGCTCTACGACAAGGCGGAGCAGGGCAAGCTGCTGCGCATCGCCGTCAAGACCAAGGGCTGTTCGGGCCTGTCCTACGACCTGTCCTGGGTGGACGCCGCCGGCCCGGCGGATGAGGTCGTCACCGACAACGGCGTCACCGTGCTGGTGGACCGCAAGGCGACGCTGTTCCTGACCGGCACGATGATGGATTACGAGGTGAAGGCGATGTCCGCCGGCTTCACCTTCGTCAATCCGAACGAGAAGGGCCGCTGCGGCTGCGGCGAGAGCTTCCACGTCTGACGCCGATCCCTTCGACCTGGCGCGCTTCGTCGCGGCGCAGGATGGCGTGATGCAGGCGGTGCGCCGCGAACTCGCGGCCGGGCGCAAGCAGACGCATTGGATGTGGTTCGTCTGCCCGCAACTGCGTGGCCTCGGCCGCAGCGCCACCGCGCGCCACTACGGGATCGCCGGGATCGAGGAAGCGCGCGCCTACCTGGCGCATCCCGTTCTCGGGCCTCGGCTGCGCGACTGCACCGCGCTGCTGCTCGAGACGCAGGGGCGCAGCGCCCACGACATCTTCGGCAGCCCTGACGACGTCAAGCTGCGCTCCTGCCTGACGCTGTTCGCCGAGGCGGACCCACGCGCCAACCTCTTCGCGGAGGCGCTGGCGCGCTTCTTCGCCGGCGCGCCGGACCCCGCGACCCTCGCGCTGTTGCGCGCGGGCTGAACCCGGCCCACGTTCAGCCGAAGGCCGCGATCACCTCGGGCGGGATCGCCACGGCCTTGATGCGCGCCGGGTCCGCCGGATCGCGCCCCGTCCAGACCCGCGTCTCCAAGCCTTCCACGCCCAGCGCACCATCCGCCTTCAGCAGGTGATGCTGCACGTCGAAGGAGGATCGGCGGAAGGCGGTGACGCGGCTTTCGATCACCACCTCGTCGCCATAGGCCGAGGGCACGGAGAACTTGCCGCGCGTGTCCACCATCGGGATGCCGACGATGCCGAAGCGCTTCGTCCAGGCGATCTTCGGCTCGCCGAGGGCCGCGTGGAACAGCGCCGCCGTGCAGGCATCGAAGATCGCGAAGTAGCGCGGATAGAAGACGATCCCCGCCGGGTCGCAATCGCCCCATTCGATGGTGACGGCGCGGCGGTTGACCAGCGAGGGCTCAGACATGGGCGTCGGTGTTCTCCAGCAGCAGCGCGATGCCCTGCCCGCCGCCGATGCAGGCCGAGGCGATGCCGAAGCGGGCGCCGCGCCGCTTCAGCTCCCGCGCGCAGGTGACGGACAGGCGGATGCCGGTCGCACCCAGCGGATGGCCGATGGCGATGGCGCCGCCATTCACGTTCAGCCGGTCCTCGTCCAGGTCGAGCTCCCGCGCGCAGGCCATCACCTGCGCGCCGAAGGCCTCGTTGATCTCGACCAGCGCGATGTCGTGCAGCGAAAGCCCGGTGCGCGCCAGCAGGGCGCGGATGGCGGGCACCGGCCCGATGCCCATGATCTCCGGCGGGCAGCCCACCGCGCAGGCCGCGTGCAGGCGGGCCAGCGGCGCGCGCCCCTTCGCCATCGCGCCGCTGGCGATGATGGCGGCCGCCGCGCCATCCACCACCGCCGAGGAATTGCCGCCCGTCTGCACGCCGCCGAAGGCCGGCCGGATCTTTGCGAGTGTCTCCACAGGCGATGGCCGCGGATGCGTGTCCTGCGCCACGCATTCCACCTTGCGCGGCAGGCTGATGCCGCGGTCATGCAGGCCGTCGCGCGCGAACACCTCCGTCACGACGGGGGCGACCTCGTCGTCGAAGAAGCCCGCCTCCCGCGCCGCCAATGCGCGCGCGAAACTGCGCGCGGCGAAGGCGTCCACCTCGGCCCGCGAAACGCCATGGCGCTTCGCGAGCTCCTCCGCCGTGCCGCCCATGGTCAGGCCGCAGCCCGGGTCGAGCAGCGCCTCCCACAAAAAATCCTTGAACTCCACCGGCGCGCCGAGCCCGAAGCCGCCGCGATGCGTATAGGCGGCGATCGGGTTGCGGCTCATGCTCTCCGCGCCCGCGGCGAGCGCGAAGCCGGCGCCCTGGCGGTCCACCGCGGTCGCCGCCTGCACGATCGCCTCGATCCCCGTGCCGCAGACGCGCTGCACCAGCAGCGCCGGCACCTCGACCGGCGCGCCGGCATAGAGCCCGATGTGCCGCGGCAGCATGTAGGCGTCGAAGCTCGCCTGCGCGACGGACCCCGCCACGACATGGCCGATGTCGCTGCCCGCGATCCCCGCCCGCGCCAGCGCCGCGCGCGCCGCCTTGATGCCGAGGTCGATCGGCGAGACCAGCGAGAGTGGCCCGCCGAGATCGGCAAACGGCGTGCGCGCGCCGGCCAGCAGCCAGGCGTCGGACCAGGCGGTGTGCAGCGCGGTCATGCGGCGGCCCCGATGGCGATCACATGCGGGGGCGGGGGATCTGCGAAGAGTTCCTCGACCAGCGCGCTTCGGCTGGCCAGCACGGCGCGCTGGTTGATCGAGCCCTTGTCCGTGATTTCCCCCGCATCGAGGGACAACGGCGCCGTCAGCAGCGCCGCGCGCACCACGCGCTGGCTGCTCGCGGTGGTCTCGGCCGCCAGCGCCGCCAGCTTCTCCGCCAGCGCAGCGCGCAGGCCGGGATGCGTCGCGGGGCTCTCGCCCTTCGGCACCAGGCGCGCGATGCCTTCGGGTTCGGGCACCAGGATCGCCGCCAGGCAGTCACGGTCCGGCGCGGCCAGCACGACGTCCTTCACGTAGGGCGCAAGCCCGGCGACAAGCTTCGCGCGCAACGGGCCCACGCTGACCCAGGTGCCGGTCGAGAGCTTGAAGTCCTCCGTGATGCGCCCGTCGAACCTAAAGCCTTTCTGCCAGTCGTCGCGGTCCAGCGGCACCAGCGCATCGCCGAAGCGGTACCAGCCTTCCTCGTCGAAGGCGGCTTCCGTGGCCTTCGGGTTGCGCCAATAGCCCGGTGTGATGGAAGGGCCGCGCACCCGCGCCTCCAGCTTGTCGCCCACCGGCGCGAGCTTGAGGTCCACCCCCGGCACCGGCAGCCCCACCGCGCCCGATTCGGAAAACTCCTCGCGCACACAGATCGCAAACGGCGCGGTCTCGGTCGCGCCGAGGCCGGTGATCATCGGCACCTTCGCGCCGACCTCGGCCAGCGCCATCGCATCCAGCTCGTCCCAGATGTGCTGGGGCAGGCCGGCGGAGGAGTAGAACATCATCTTCACGCCCGCGAAGAAATGCCGGCGCAGCGCGGCGTCGCGCTTCAGGTGGTGCACCACCTCCTCGAAGCCGCGCGGCACGTTGAAGTAGATGGTCGGCGCGATCTCGCGCAAATTGCGCAGCGACTCCTCGAAGCCGCCCGGCACCGGCTTGCCGTCATCCATGTAGAGCGTGCCGCCGTTGTACAGCGCGATGCCGACATTGTGGTTGCCGCCGAAGGTGTGGTGCCAGGGCAGCCAGTCCAGCAGCGTCGGCGGCGCCTCGCCCATGAAGGGGAAGGCTTCCACCAGCATCTGCTGGTTGGAACACAGCATGCGCTGCGTGTTCACCACGCCCTTGGGCATCCCTGTGGATCCCGAGGTGAACAGGATCTTCGCCGGTGCGTCCGGGTCCACGGCATGCGCCGCCGCGTCCACCGCCGGCGTCGGAAGCGTGGACAGCAGCGCGGCGAACGGCGTCGCATCGCGGCCCTCGGGCGGGTTGGCGGTGACCACCAGTTCCGTCCCCGCCGGCACCGCCGCCGCGATGGCGCGGCCGAAGCGCGCGCCGTCGCTGCAGAACACCAGCCCCGGCGTCAGCGTGCCCAGGCAATGCCGCAGCTTCGCGTAATCCGTCGCCAGCAGCGCGTAGCTCGGCGAGACCGGCGCCACCGACACGCCGACATGCAGGCAGGCCAGCGTCAGCATCGCCTGCTCCAGGCAGTTGGGCGACAGGATCGCGACAGGCCGTTCCGCCGACAGGCCGCGATCCAGCAGCGCCTGGCCGATCGCGCGCGCCGCCGCCAGCGCCTTGCGGTAGCCCAGGCGCCGCCATGCGCCGCCATTCGCGGGATCGCGCCTGGCCAGCAGCGTGCGATCCGGCGCCAGCGCGGCCCAGTGCTCCAGCCGCTCCGTCAGCCGCCGCGGATAGGCGCCGAGCCGCCCCTCGGGCAGCACCAGGATGCTACCATCCGCGCGGTGCTCGAAGCGCACAGGCCCCGGCCCCAGCCGGCGCGCCGGCGGCATCGCATCGCTGCGCGGCGGCGTCGCCGCCAGCACCCCTGAAGACATCCCTGTCCCTCCGCCGCGCCCGGGCCGCGCGCTGCCGCCGCCCGGCGAGACCGGATCGCACGGGCCCGCGTGACAGGCGGCATTGTTATGGGCCATAATAGTCGCCAGACCGCAAGCTTCCAAGGGCCGAACCGTCGCCGATGTCCACCGCGCGCAGCCTGCCTGCCGATCCGCAGCCCGATGCCGCGGAGCTGTCGCCGCTGCACGGCAAGCTCGGCTTCTGGCTGCGGCTTGCGCAGCAGCAGGCCTTCGATGCCTTCCACCGCGCGATGGAACCGCTCGGCCTGACGCCCGGCCGCCTGGCCGTGCTGCTGCTGGTGGAGGCCAATCCGCGCATGCGCCAGGCCGCGCTGGCGGAGGCGCTGCGCGTCAAGCCCTCGAACCTCACCGTGCTGCTGGCCGCGCTGGAACAGGAAGGCCTGGTGCGGCGGGCGGAGGACCACGCGAATCGCCGCGCCAACCTCCTCACCCTGACGCCCCCCGGCCGCGCCCTGCTGCAGCGCGCCAAGGCGGTGGAGGCCGAGGTGGAGGCAGGGCTTGCCGAAGGCCTCGCGCCGGGGCAGCGGGAGGTCCTGATCGAGGCGCTGCGGCGCATCGCGCAGGCGTGACCGCACGCGCCGCCGCAACAGCACCAGGGGACCGCATGCCGGAACAGCTCGTCAGCCTCGAGATCCGCGACGACGTCGCCTGGATCGGGCTCGACCGCCCGCAGAAGCGCAACGCCATCAGCGACGCGCTGCTGGCGGCGCTGGATGCGCGGGTGGAACAGGCGCAGGCCGCGGCCCGCGCACTGGTCGTCTTCGGTCACGGCCCCTGCTTCTCGGCCGGCCTCGACCTGTCGGAGCACAAGGCGCGCGAACCGGCGGAAGTGTTCCAGCACTCGCGCGGCTGGCACCGCGTCTTCCGCCGCATCCGCACCGGGCCCGTGCCCGCGATCGCCGCCGTGCACGGCGCCTGCGTCGGCGGCGGCCTGGAACTCGCCGCGGCCTGCCACATCCGCGTGGCGGAGGAGGGCGCCTTCTTCGCCCTGCCCGAAGGCACCCGCGGCATCTTCGTCGGCGGCGGCG
Source organism: Acetobacteraceae bacterium (assembly GCA_027487675.1). GTDB lineage: Bacteria > Pseudomonadota > Alphaproteobacteria > Acetobacterales > Acetobacteraceae > Falsiroseomonas. The sequence goes on from JAIYDD010000077.1 coordinate 27,767, forward strand.
CCAGCGTGCATGTCGCGCGCCTGCTCGGCGCGGCGCGGATGACCGACATGATGCTGACCGGCCGCGCGCTGGATGCCGCGGCGGCGGAACGCGCCGGCCTCGTCACCTACGTCACCCCGGGCGGGCAGGCGCAGGCCAAGGCCGCCGAGGTCGCCGCCAAGGTCGCGCGCATGGCGCCGCTCACCGTGATGGGCGTGCTGCAGGCCTTGCCGCGCATCCAGGACATGAGCGAGGAGGACGGCCTCTTCGTCGAAAGCATGATGGCCGCGCTGGCCCAGACGGGCCGGGACGCGCAGGAACGCCTGGCCGCCTTCCTCGAGAAGCGCGCGCCCAAGGCTGGGGAGGGCTGAGCATGGACCTGAACGGCGCATCGGCGATCGTCACCGGCGGCGGATCGGGCCTGGGCGCCGCGACGGCGGAAGCCCTGGCCAAGGCCGGCGCGCAGGTCACCGTCTTCGACATCAACCAGGCGGCGGCGGACGCGGTCGCGGCGCGCATCGGCGGCGTCGCGGCCGTGGGCGACGTGGCCGAGGAAGCCGCGCTCTCGGCCGCCGTGCGGCAGGCCGCGTCGCGCGCGCCGCTGCGGATCGCGGTGGCCTGTGCCGGCATCGCGCCCGCCGCGCGCGTCGCCGGCCGCAACGGCCCGCATGACCTGGCGCTGTTCGAGCGCGTGATCCGCGTCAATCTCGTCGGCACCTTCAACCTGCTGCGGCTGGCCGCCGCCGCGATGACCGAGACGCAGGCGCAGGCAAGCGGCGAGCGCGGCCTGGTGGTCTGCACCGCCTCCATCGCGGCCTATGAAGGCCAGATCGGCCAGGCGGCCTATGCGGCATCCAAGGGCGGCGTGGTCGGGCTCACGCTGCCGGCGGCGCGGGAACTCGCGCGGTTCGGCGTGCGCGTCGTGACCCTCGCCCCCGGCCTGTTCCACACCCCCCTGATGGACACGCTGACGCCGGAAGCGCGCGACAGCCTGGGCAAGCTGCCGCTTTTCCCGCAGCGGCTCGGCCGGCCGGAGGAATTCGCGGCGATGGTGCTGGCGATCGCCGCGAACCCGGTGCTGAACGGGGAGACGATCCGGCTCGACGGGGCGCTGCGCCTGCCGCCGGCGTGAAACCTGATGAAATCCTGCCACGCGGGCGATGCGGTTATCCTGGGGTGACTTTCTTCATCGTTTTGTAAACAAGCCTCCATCGAATCTCGCGCTCCGGTGTGGGAGTTGGCGCCCGTGAGGGGGCCGCCGGTAGAACGCGGGCGGTCCTCCGTCGCCACGAACTCAGCCGGCAGGAACGCATCATGTCCGCCTCGATCGTCCCGAACTACGCCCTCAACATGCAGGCCATCGGCAACCTTGCGTTGCCCGGCGCCGAGATCTCGGCCTTCGACCCGGCGAGCGATCGCCTGTACATGACGTCGAACCTCGGCATCACCATCATCGACCTGAGCAACCCGGCGGCGCCGGTGGCGGTGTCCACCTTCAACCTGCAGGGCGCGCCCTATGGGGCGGTCAGCACCGATGTCTCCTCGGTGGCGATCAAGAACGGCATCGTCGCGATGGCGGTGCAGAACCCGAACAAGAATGCCAACGGCCAGGTGGTGTTCCTCGACGCTGCGACCGGCAACTTCCTCGGCAAGGTCACCGTCGGCGCGCATCCCGACATGCTGACCTTCACGCCCGACGGCACCAAGGTGCTGGTGGCGAACGAGGCCGAGTACCTCAACAACGACGGCGGCCCGGGCACCGGCGACGGCTCGGTCTCCATCATCGACATCTCGGGCGGCGTCGCCTCCGCCACCGTCCAGACCGCCGGCTTCGGCGGCTTCGACGCCGCGGCGCTGCGCGCCGAGGGCGTGCGCGTCGCCGTGGGCCAGACCGCGGCGCGCGACCTCGAGCCCGAGTACATCGCGATCTCGCCGGACGGCACCACCGCGCTGGTCACCCTGCAGGAAGCCAACGCGGTCGCCATCCTCGACATCGCGACGGCGACCTTCACCGACATCAAGTCGCTCGGCCTGAAGGATTTCAGCACGCTGCTGGCCGATTTCAGCGACCGCGACGACGCGGCGGGCACCGGCAACGCGCTGAAGCTCGAGACCGGCAACCCGGTCTTCGGCGTCTACATGCCGGACGCGATCGCCAGCTTCTCCTCGGGCGGCCAGACCTACTACGTGATCGCCAACGAGGGCGATGACCGCAACGACTTCGTCAATCCGAACGAGGTCGTCTCGCTCTCCTCCAACAGCTACAACTTGGACGACGCCACCTTCCCCAACGAGGCGACGCTGAAGCTCAACTCCGAGCTCGGCCGCCTCAACGTCATCAACACGCCCGGCCTGAACGGCGACACCGACAATGACGGCGACATCGACCAGATCCTGACGCTCGGCGGCCGCTCCTTCTCCATCCTCGATGCCGATGGCGACATGGTCTACGACAGCGGCGACATGATCGAGCGCATCGTCGCCAAGATGGTGCAGGACGGCACCTTCCCGCTCAGCGTCTTCGACGGCCGCAGCGACAACAAGGGCCCCGAGCCCGAAGGCGTGACGATCGGCGAGATCGACGGCAAGACCTATGCCTTCATCGGCCTGGAGCGCGCCAACCAGTCGCTGGTCTTCGACCTGACCAACCCGCTCGCCCCGGTCTATGTCGGCCCGGCCAGCCGCACCGGCGACATCTCGCCGGAAGGCACGCTGTTCATCTCCGCCGCCGACAGCCCGACCGGCACGCCGCTCTACGTGCAGAGCAACGAAGGGGCTGACGGCGTCAACGCCTCCGTCACCGTCTTCGAGGCCAAGCCGACCTTCACGCTGCAGATCCTGCACGGTTCCGACTTCGAGGCCGGCCTGCTCGCCGTGGACCGCGCGAAGAACTTCGCCGCCATCACCGACGCGCTCGAAGACACCTACACCAACTCCATCACGCTCTCCTCCGGCGACAATTTCATCCCCGGCCCCTTCCTCGCCGCCGGCACGGATGCCGCGGTGCGCAACGCCTTCCGCGCCTATTGGGAGCAGGAGCTGGGCCTCGCCCCGGGCACGTTGGTCAACCTGAACAACGACCAGTTCGCCCGCGTCGACCTCGCCATCCTGAACGAGATCGGCATCCAGGCCTCGGTCCTCGGCAACCATGAGTTCGACCTCGGCCCGAATTCGGTCGCGCAGGCGATCGACATGGTGGCGCCGGCGACGAGCGGCTCCTTCAACTTTACCGGCGCCGCGCGCGTCACCAACATCGGCGCGCAGTTCCCCTATCTCTCGGCCAACATCAACTTCGCGCCCGAGAGCACGCTCTCCGGCCTCTTCACCGCGACCCGCCGCGACGCGGCGAGCTACGCCACCACCGCCGCCGACCTGGTCAACGACGCGACGGTCACCGCGGAAGCCGCCGACCAGCAGATCTCGCCCTGGACCACCATCACCGAGAATGGCGAGATCATCGGCGTGCTCGGCGCCACCACGCAGATCCTCCGGTCGATCTCCACGACCGGCAACCTGACGATGGTGAACGACGCCGACGGCATCGACGACAACGACATGACGGAGCTGGCCGGCATCCTCCAGCCCTATGTCGACCAGATGACGGCGGCGGGGATCAACAAGATCATCCTGCTCAGCCACCTTCAGCAGTACCAGTTCGAGCTGGAGCTGGCGACGAAGCTCTCCGGCGTCGACATCATCATCGCCGGCGGCAGCCACCAGGTCTTCGCCGACGGCACCGACACGCTGCGGCCGGGCGATACCGCCGCGCAGGGCTATCCGGAATTCCGCACCGGCGCCGACGGCAAGACCGTCGCGGTGGTGAACACCGGCGGCGAATACAGCTATGTCGGCCGCCTCGTCGTCACCTTCGACCACCAGGGCAACATCATTCCCGCCAGCGTCGACCCGGCGGTGTCCGGCGCCTACGCCACCACCGACGCGGTGGTGGACCAGGTCGCCGGCGACGGCGACGGCGTGCTGAGCCAGGCCGAGCAGGACGCGATCTTCGCCGACGGCACCCGCGGCGGCGAGGTGAAGCAGCTGACCGACGCGGTCGGCGCCGTCATCAATGCCAAGGACGGCGTGCTGGTCGGCTACACCGACGTCTTCCTGGAAGGCCGCCGCAACGAGGTGCGCTCCGAGGAGACCAACTTCGGCAACCTCACCGCCGACGCCAACCGCTGGGCCGCCAGCCTGGCGACCGGCGAGGTGATCCAGGTCGGCCTGAAGAATGGCGGCGGCATCCGCGCCGAGATCGGCGTGGTCGCCGGCCAGCCGATCCCCTCCGAACTGCCCCCGCAGGCGAACCCGGCGGCCGGCAAGCCGACGGGCGCGATCAGCCAGCTCGACGTCGAGAACTCGCTGCGCTTCAACAACGGCATCTCGGTCGTCTCCTTCACCGCCAGCAACCTCGACAAGCTGATCGAGAACACCATCCGCACCGCCGGCCCGGGCCTGACGCCGGGCTCCTTCCCACAGATCAGCGGCCTGAACTTCTCCTGGGACAAGGACCTCGCCGCCGGCAGCCGCGTGCAGAACATGGCGCTGGTGAACGATGCGGGTCAGGTGCTCGACATCATCGTCGAGAATGGCGCGCTGGTCGGCGACGCCTCGCGCCTCATCCGCGTCGCGCTGCTGAACTTCAACCTCGATGGCGGCGCGAATGGCGGCGACAACTGGCTGCTGAACCTGGACGACCAGGATCTGGTGACCGCCGGCGTGCAGCGCTTCACCAACCGCGTGAACCTCTTCGATCCGCTGGTGGCGACGCCCGGCTTCGCCACCGCCGGCCGCGAGCAGAAGATCTTCTCCGACTACATGACGACCTTCTTCGGCACGCCGGCCGCGGCCTTCGACATCGCCGACACCGCCCCGGCGCTGGACGGGCGCATCCAGAACCTCGACGTCCGCGCCGACACGGTGCTGCTGGAGACCATCGCCGGCACCGCCGTGTCGGAGTCGATCAGCGGCACCGCCGGCTATGACAGCATCACCGGCGCCGACGGCAACGATACCGTCACCGGCCTCGGCGGCCGCGACACGATCGACCTCGGCGCCGGCCGCGACAGCGCCGATGGCGGGCTCGGCGACGACAGCATCGGCGGCGGCGGCAGCGCCGACACCGTCCGCGGCGGCGAGGGCTCCGATACCCTCGACGGCGGCGCGGGCAACGACCGTGTCCACGGCGACGCCGGCGACGACATGCTGTTCGGCGGCGACAACAATGACCTTCTCGACGGCGGCGATGGCAACGACATGCTCGATGGCGGCCGCGGCAGCGACGTGGTGACGGGCGGCGCAGGCAACGACACGCTCGTCGGCGGCGCGCTCGGCGATACCGTGTCCGGCGGCGACGGGCTCGATGTCTTCCGCTACCTGGTGGAAAGCGAAAGCTTCGACAGCAGCCCCTCTCGCCTCGACGTCATCGAGGATTTCGTCCGCGGCGAGGACCTGATCGACCTCGCCTTCGACGCCAACCGTCCGCTCGCCGGCATGCAGGACTTCGTCTTCACCGCCGGCAGCTTCGCGTCCAACCAGCCGGGCCGCGTCCGGGTGGAGACAGTGGTGGACGGCGTGATGGTCTACGCCAACACCGACAACGACAGCGCCGCCGAATTCGCGCTGATGGTCCGCGGCGTCACGACGCTCGACGCCACCGACTTCATCCTCTGACCGCGACCGGCCGGGCGGGTCCCACCCGCCCGGCCGGCGCCAGCCCGATCACGGCTTGCGCCCCGCGCCGCGTTGCGACAAGAACGAAGGCGGGCGGCGGCCGGGCATGGCGCCGCCGCAGCCGGGCAGAGGGGGCAAGGCGATGGGCGTCGAACGGCGCGGATTCCTGCGCAACGCAGCGATCGGGGGCGTCTCCGCCGCCTCCGCGGTGGGCCTGGCCGCGCCGGCCCTGTCCCAGCAGCGCATCGAATGGCGCATGGTCACGCTCTGGCCGCGCAACCTGCCCGGGCCGGGCGTTGCCGCCCAGAAGGTCGCCGACCGCATCGGCGCGGTGACCGGCGGGCGGATCACCGTCCGCCTCTTCGCCGCCGGCGAGGTGGTGCCCGCCCCCGGCGCCTTCGATGCGGTGGCCGCCGGCACGGCTGATCTCTACCACGGCGTGCCCAGCTTCTGGATCTCGAAGTCGCCCGGCATCGGCTTCTTCGGCAGCTTCCCCTTCGGCATGACGGTCTGGGAACGCCAGGCCTGGATGATGCACGGCGGCGGCCAGGCCCTCTATGACGAGATCTACGCGCGCTTCGGGGTGAAGCCCTTCAACACCGGCGATTCCGGCCCGCAATGGCTCGGCTGGTTCCGGCGCGAGATCCGCTCGACCGACGATTTCCGCGGGCTGCGCTTCCGCACCGCGGGGCTGGGCGGCGAGATGTTCCGCCGCGCCGGCGCCTCCGTCGTCACCCTGCCGGCGGGCGGCATCTTCGCGGCGCTACAGGCCGGCACCATCGACGCGGCGGAATTCCTCGGCCCCTTCAGCGACGCGCCGCTCGGCCTGCACCAGATCGCCAAGAACTACTACTGGCCGGGCGTGCAGGAACCCTCCTCCGCCGAGGAGATCGGCATCAACCTCGGCCGCTGGAACGCGCTGCCGGACGATTTGAAGAATGCCGTCCGCTTCGCCTGCCAGTCGGTGGCGGAGGAGATCACCAGCGAATACGACGCGCGCCACCCGGTGGCGCTGGCCGAGCTCGTCGCCCGCCACGGCGTGACGGTGCGCGAGGCGCCGCGCGACCTGCTGGTCGCCTTCGGCAATTCGGCCGGCGAGATGATGGCCGAGTTCCGCGCGCACCAGGACCCGATGGTCAAGCGCATCGCCGACAGTTACGCGGAATTCCGCAACCGCAGCCAGGCCTACATGCTGCAATCCTATGCGGGCAACTTCGCGGCCCGCGAGCTGCCGATCAACTGGGCGCGGTGATCCCCCCGGCCGGCTGGGCGCTGCCTGGCCGGCGCTTTCCCCTGCCGTCGGCCGGGTGCATCCCGGCCGGCGTATCGCACCGTCGGGCGGGCCCCGCATGACCCTCCTCCTCCGCCTGGCCGATGCGGCCGATGCCGCCAGCCGCGGCATCGGCGCCGCGCTGAAATGGCTGGCCGTACTGCTGGTGCTGGTGCAGTTCGCCGTCGTGGTGCTGCGCTACGTCTACGGCTCCTCCTTCATCTGGATGCAGGAGAGCGTCACCTACCTGCACGCCACGCTGTTCATGCTGGCCATCGCCTACACCTACCTGCTGGACGGGCATGTGCGCGTCGACGTGCTCTATGCCGGCTGGTCGGCGCGGCGGCGCGCGGCGGTGGACATCATCGGCATCCTCGTCGGCGTGCTGCCCTTCTGCGCGCTGATGCTGTGGGCCAGCTGGCCCGACGTTTCCCGCTCCTGGGCGCTGGGAGAAGGGCCGATGCAGTATGGCGGCCTGCCGCTGACGCCGCTGTTCAAGTCGCTGCTGCCGGCCATGGCGGCGCTGCTGGCGGTGCAGGCGCTTTCCATCGCCATCCGCGCGGCGGCGGTGCTGGCGGGCCGGGCGGAGACGCATTTCCCTGCCCGCCCCGCCGCCTCGGCGCACGGGTGAGCGCGCGATGAACCTCCCCGCGCTCGGGTCGATCCTCGACCTGCTGATGTTCCTGTCGCTCTGCCTGCTGATCCTGACAGGGCTGCCGGTGGTCTTCATCCTGACCGGCTGCGCCGTGGTGTTCGGCGCGCTCGGCATCGCCTTCGGCGTCTTCGACCATTTCCTGCTGGGCGCGCTGGCGCAGCGCATCTTCGGCACCATGACGAGCGACGTGCTGATCGCCATCCCGCTCTTCGTCTTCATGGGCATCATGCTGGAGAAGTCGCGCATCGCCGAGGAGCTGCTGGAAGCGATGGGCCGCCTGTTCGGCAGCGTGCGCGGCGGGCTCGCGATCTCGGTCTCCCTCGTCGGCGGGCTGCTCGCCGCCAGCACCGGCATCGTCGGCGCCACCGTCGTCACCATGGGGCTGATGGCGCTGCCGGCCATGCTCCGCCGCGGCTACGACAAGCCCTTCGCCTGCGGCACCATCTGCGCCGCCGGCACGCTCGGCCAGATCATCCCGCCTTCCACCGTCATGGTGATCCTGGGCGAGGTGCTGTCCTCCGCCTACCAGCAGGCGCAGCTGGCGCAGGGCAAGTTCTCGATCGAGACGGTCTCCGTCGGCCAGCTCTTCGCCGGCGCGATGCTTCCCGGGCTGATGCTGGTCGGGCTCTATGTCGTCTACCAGCTCGTCATCTGCTTCCTGAAGCCCGCGCTCGGGCCGGCGATCCCGCCGGAGGAAGGCGCGCGCGTGGGGCTGTCCGAGGTGCTGCGCGCGCTGGTGCCGCCCATCGTGCTGATCGTCGCCGTGCTCGGCTCCATCCTCGGCGGCATCGCGACGCCGACGGAAGCCGCCGCCGTCGGCGCGGTGGGGGCCACGCTGCTGGCGGGGCTGCGCATCGGCCAGGGCCCGGCCTGGCCGATCTGGCTCGCGGGTCTCGCGGCCGTCGCGATGGTCGTGCTGGGCTCCAGTTTCGACATGCGCATCGGCCGGGAACAGGTGCCGCCCGCCGACCGCGCCGCCATGGTCGCCGCCGGGATCGCGGCGCTGGCGCTCGCCTACGGCATGGCGGTCGCGCTGTGGCGCTGCTTCCGCGGCCGCGTGCTGCATGCCGTCGCGTCCTCCACGATGACCATCACGGCGATGATCTTCGCGACCTTGATCGGCGCGACGCTCTTCGCGCTGGTCTTCCGCGGCCTGGGCGGCGAGGAGATGGTGAAGCACGCGCTGTCCGGCATCCCGGGCGGCACCTATGGCGCGATCCTGGTGGTGATGCTGGTGATCTTCGTGATGGGTTTCTTCCTGGACTTCGTGGAGATCACGATCATCGTCATCCCCATCGTCGGCCCGATCCTGCTGATGATGGGCATCGACCCGATCTGGCTCGGCGTGCTGATCGCGATGAACCTGCAGACCAGCTTCCTGACGCCGCCCTTCGGCTTCTCGCTGTTCTACCTGGCGGGCGTGGCGCCGAAGGAGGTGCGGACGATCGACATCTACAAGGGTATCGTGCCCTTCGTGCTGATTCAGCTTGTCGCGGTGGGCCTGATCCTCGCCTTCCCCGCGCTGGCCACCTGGCTGCCCGACCTGCTGTTCTGACGCGGGCCGCGTGGCCAGCATCGCCCCGCCCGCGGACCCGCGCTAGGCCGGCTCCACGCGCACCGCGCAGTACTTGAATTCCGGGATCTTCCCGTGCGGATCGAGCTGCGGGTTGGTCAGCAGGTTCGCCGCCGCCTCGCGATAGGCGAACGGCAGGAAGACCATCCCCGCCGGCAGGCCGGGATCGGCGCGCGCCGCCAGCTCCACCGCGCCGCGCCGCGTGACGAGCCGCAGAAGCTGCCCGGGCGCGATGCCCAGGCGCCGCAGTTCCGCCGGCGACAGTGACGCGGTCGGCGCCGGCTGCAGCGCATCCAGCACGCCGGCGCGGCGCGTCATGGCGCCGGTGTGCCAGTGTTCCAGCTCGCGCCCCGTGGTCAGCACGAAGGGGAAGTCGGCGTCGGGAATCTCCGCCGGGTCGCGCGCGCCGGCCGGCACGAAGCGCGCGCGGCCGCCGGCGCGCGGGAAGCGGTCGCCGAAGACGATCTCCTGCCCCGGCGCATCCGGCGCAGGGCAGGGCGTCGTCACGCTGCCCTCGCGCGCCAGCCTGTCCCAGCCGATATTCGCCAGGCTCGGCATCGCCTGCGTCATCTCCGCGAAGACATCGCGCGGATGCGCGTAGGTCCAGTCCAGGCCGAGCCGCCGCGCCATCTCCACGATGATGTCGAGGTCCTGCCGCGCCTGCCCCGGCAGCTTCAGCGCCGCGCGGCCCATCTGCACCTGGCGGTTGGTGTTGGTCGCCGTGCCGTCCTTCTCCGGCCAGGCGGAAGCCGGCAGCACCACATCCGCCAGCGCCGCCGTCTCCGTCAGGAACAGGTCCTGCACCACCAGATGATCCAGCTTCGCCAGCGCCGCGCGCGCATGCGCGAGGTCCGGGTCCGACATCGCCGGGTTCTCGCCCATCACATACATGCCGCGGATCGCGCCGCGTTCGGCGGCGTGCATGATCTCCACCACCGTCAGCCCCGGCGTGGGGTCAAGATCGGCGCCCCACAGTTCCGACAGCCTGTGCCGCGTCGCGGTCTCCGTCGTCGGCCGGTAGTCGGGGAAGGACATCGGGATCAACCCGGCATCGGATGCGCCCTGCACGTTGTTCTGCCCGCGCAGCGGATGCAGCCCGGCACCCGGCCTGCCGACATGCCCGCACAGCAAGGCCAGCGCGATCAGGCAGCGCGTGGTGTCCGTGCCATGCGTCGATTGGCTGACGCCCATCCCCCACAGGATCAGCGCCGCGCTTGCCCTCGCATACAGCCGCGCGACACGCCGGATCTGGTCGGGCGCAACGCCGCAGAGCGGTGCCATCGCCTCCGGCGTCAGCGCGGCGACGTGGGCGCGCAGCGCATCCACATCCTCGGTGTGCGCGGCGACATAGGCCGCGTGCTCCAGGCCCTCGGCCAGGATCACGTGCAGCATGGCGTTCAGCAGCGGCACGTCGCGGCCGGGGGCGAAGCGCACCACCTCGGCCGCGAAGCGATCGAGGCCCGTGCCGCGCGGGTCCATCACCACCAGCTTCGCGCCACGGGCGGCCGCTTCCTTCAGGTAGGTGGCGGCGACCGGATGGTTCTCGGTCGGGCGCGCGCCGATCACCACGATCACCTCCGCATCGCGCGCCGCGGTGAAGGGCGCGGTGACGGCGCCGCTGCCGATGCCTTCCAGCAGCGCGGCGACGGAGGCCGCGTGGCACAGCCGCGTGCAGTGATCGACGTTGTTCGTGCCGAAGCCGGTGCGCACCAGCTTCTGGAACAGATAGGCCTCCTCGTTCGACCCCTTGGCCGATCCGAAGCCGGCCAGCGCATTCGGCCCGACGCCGTCGCGGATCGCGCGCAGCCCGCCGGCGGCGCGCCCCATCGCCTCCTCCCACGTCGCCTCGCGGAATTTCGCGCGGGCGGCGGTCAGGTCGGTGCAGTCGGCGGGGTCCTTCGCGGCACCGTCGATCCGCACCAGCGGCACCGTCAGCCGGTCCGGGTGCCGCACATAGTCGAAGCCGAAGCGCCCCTTCACGCAGAGCCGCCCCTGGTTCGACGGCCCGTCGCGGCCGCGCACCTCCACGATGCGGTTTTCGCGCACGCGGAACTCCACCTGGCAGCCGACGCCGCAATAGGGGCAGAGGCTCGCCACCGCGGTCTCGGCGGCCGCATCGGCGCGGATGCCGTCCCGCACGACGGAGGCCGGCAGCAGCGCGCCGGTCGGGCAGGCCTGCACGCATTCGCCGCAGCCGACGCAGCTGCTCTCGCCCATCGGCAGCGCCGCGTCGAAGACCGGCCGCGCCGCGATGCCGCGGCCGGCCATGCCGATGACGTCGTTGTGCTGCACCTCGCGGCAGGCGCGTTCGCACAGGCCGCAGGCGATGCAGGCATCGAGCTGCACGCGCATCGCCGGGTGGCTGGAATCCGCCGCGGGCGCCGCCTCCTCCGGCGCGAAGCGGGACGCCGCGACCCCCGCCTGCCGCGCCCAGCGCGCGAAGCCGCCCGAGGCATCGCGCGCGGCGACGCCCGGCTGGTCGGCCAGCAGCAGCTCGAACACCATGCGCCGCGCCTGCGTGGCACGCGCGCTCGCCGTCTCCACCACCATCCCCGCCACGGGCTTGCGGATGCAGGAGGCCGCGAGCACGCGTTCCCCCTTCACCTCCACCAGGCAGGCGCGGCAGTTCCCGTCCGGGCGGTAGCCGGGGCGTTCCAGGTGGCAGAGATGCGGCACCTCCACGCCCGATCGCGTCGCCACCTGCCAGATCGTCTCGCCCGGCGCGGCCTCGACCTCGCTTGCGTTCAGCGTGAAGCGGACGGTCATGGCGCCGCCTCATCCGGGAAATGCCGCAGCAGCGACAGCACGGGGTTCATCGCCGCCTGGCCGAGCCCGCAGATCGAGCCATCCGCCATTGCCTGCGCCAGCTCGCGCAGCAGCGCGCGGTCCCAGTGCCGGGCGTCGAGCAGCCGCGCCGCCTTCGCCGTGCCGACGCGGCACGGCGTGCATTGCCCGCAGCTCTCGTCGCGGAAGAAGCGCACCAGGTTGCGCGCGGCTTCCGCCAGGTCGTCGGAATCCGACAGCACGACGACGGCGCCCGAGCCGACGAAGCAGCCCTGCGCGTCCAGCGTGCCGAAATCCAGCGGCAGGTCGGCCATGCTCGCCGGCAGGATCCCGCCCGAGGCGCCGCCCGGCAGATAGGCCGCGAAGCGGTGGCCATCTTCCATGCCGCCGCCGAATTCCTCGATCAGCTCGCGCGCGGTGATGCCCGCGGGGGCGAGCTTCTCGCCCGGGCTGCGCACGCGCCCCGACAGGGAGAAGAAGCGCAACCCGTTGCGCCCGCGTCGCCCCTGCGCGGCGTGGCGCGCGGCGCCATCCGGCTGGCCCAGGATGTCGGGCAGGAACCACAGCGTCTCGACGTTGTGGATCAGGGTCGGGCGGCCGAACAGCCCGGCCTCGCCGGGGAAGGGCGGCTTGTGGCGCGGATAGCCGCGGCGGCCTTCCAGGCTTTCCAGCAGCGCCGTCTCCTCGCCGCAGATATACGCGCCGGCGCCGCGGCGCAGATGGATCGGCAGTTCCACGAAGCCTTCGTGGCGCAGCGCCGCGATCTCGCGTTCCAGCGCGTGGCGCAGATGCGGGTATTCGTCGCGGAGGTAGATCCAGCAGGCCTCCGCCTCGATCGCATGCGCGGCCAGCAGCATGCCTTCCAGCACGCGATGCGCCTCGGTCTCCAGGCAGTGGCGGTCCTTGAAGGTGCCGGGCTCGCCCTCGTCGGCGTTCACCACGACATGCCGCGGCCCCGGCTGCGACGCCACCAGCCGCCACTTGCGCGCGGCCGGAAATCCGGCGCCGCCCAGGCCGCGCAGCCCGGCGGCGTCAACTCGGGAAAACATCTCCTCGCGCGACAAGGCGCCGGAAAGCGCCTGCGCCAGCACGCGGTAGCCGCCGCGCGCGCGATACGCCGCGTAGGAAGGCGGCTGCGCCGGCGCCGGCGCGGCGCCTTCCATCGCGTCCGCGATGCGCGCCGGCGTCGCGTGCTCCACCAGCGCGTGCCCCACGGCGCAGGCCGGCGCGCGGTGGCAGGCGCCCATGCAGGGCGCGGCCACCACGCGCGCGCCAGGCGGCGGCGCGGCGCGCAGCCCGGCCAGCAGGGCCGCGCTGCCGGCCATGGCGCAGGGCAGGCTCTCGCAGACGCGGATCGTGACGGGGGCGGGCGCCGGCGCGTCGTCGGCCAGGATCTCGAAATGCGCGTAGAAGCTCGCGACCTCGAAGGGCTGCACGCCGGGCATGCGCAGCTCCTCCGCCAGCGCGCGCAGATGGCGGCGGCGCAGCGCGCCGAAACGGTCCTGGATCGCGTGCAGGTGTTCGATCAGCAGGTCGGCGCGGCGTGGCGCATCGCCCAGCGCGGCGCGCACATCCGCCAGCGCCGCCGGGTCCACCGCCTCGCCGCGCGGCTGGTTGCGCGGCAGGCGCGCCGCCTGGCCGTCATCCGGCGGCGTCATGGCGCGGCGCTTCCTGCCGCCCGGCGCGGGCTCGCACGTCGCGGCACCTGCCTTCCCTTCCTCGCATCCTTCCTTGGCGGCCCGGCCGCGCCGCCGAGCCTGCGCCGCCGCGCCCTGCGCCGCAAGCCGGCCGGGCAGGGGGTCTTGCGCGCGCCACGCCCGCCCGTGGCATGCTGCGCCCGCCGGCGCGCCCCGCGCCCCAGCGCAAGGAACCCGCGCATGCAGACCCGCGCCGCCGTGGCCTGGAAGGCCGGCCAGCCCCTCAGCATCGAGACGGTGCAGCTGGAAGGCCCCAAGGCCGGCGAGGTGCTGGTCGAGGTGAAGGCGACCGGCATCTGCCACACCGACCAGTACACCCTGTCCGGCGCCGACCCGGAGGGCCTGTTCCCCGCCATCCTCGGCCATGAGGGCGCGGGCATCGTGCGGGAGGTCGGCGCCGGCGTCACCACGCTGAAGCCCGGCGACCACGTGATCCCGCTCTACACGCCCGAATGCCGCCAGTGCAAAACCTGCCTCAGCCGGCGGTCGAACCTCTGCACCTCGATCCGCGCGACGCAGGGCAAGGGGCTGATGCCCGACGGCACCAGCCGCTTCCGCTGCGACGCCACGCAGGTGATGCACTACATGGGCTGCTCCACTTTCGCGAACTTCACGGTCCTGCCGGAGATCGCGCTGGCCAGGGTCCGCGAAGACGCGCCGTTTGAAAAAATCTGCTACATCGGCTGCGGCGTCACCACCGGCATCGGCGCGGTGCTCTGGACGGCGAAGGTCTGGCCCGGCGCGAATGTCGTGGTCTTCGGCCTCGGCGGCATCGGGCTGAACGTCATCCAGGGCGCGCGCATGGTGGGTGCGGACCGCATCATCGGCGTGGACATCAACCCAGGCCGAGAAGCCATGGCCCGCAAGTTCGGCATGACCCATTTCGTCAACCCGCGCGAGGTCGGCGACGACAAGGTGGTGCAGGCGATCCAGGACCTCACCGGCGGCGGCGCCGATTTCAGCTTCGAATGCGTCGGCAACGTGAAGCTGATGCGCCAGGCGCTGGAATGCTGCCATCGCGGCTGGGGCGAGAGCATCATCATCGGCGTCGCCGGCGCGGGGCAGGAAATCGCGACGCGCCCCTTCCAGCTGGTCACCGGCCGCGTCTGGAAGGGCACCGCCTTCGGCGGCGCGCGCGGGCGCACCGACGTCCCGAAGATCGTCGACTGGTACATGGAAGGGAAGATCGACATCGACAGCCTGATCACCCACGTCCTGCCGCTCGACCGCATCAACGAGGGTTTTGCGCTGATGGAGCGCGGCGAGAGCATCCGGTCCGTCGTGGTCTACTGAAGCCGAGTCACCGCCCGGTCAGGAAATCCAGCACCGGCGGCAGCGTGCCCGCCGGGTCTTCCTCCTGCGGGACATGGCCGATGTTCGGGAAGACCACCAGCCGCGACTCGCGCAGCGCGCGCTGGTAGTCGGCCGCGTTGGTCGCCGGCACCATGCCGTCTCGCTCGCCCCAGACCAGCAGCACCGGCGCGGTGATGCGGGCCAGCAGCGGCTCCGGCGGCACCAGCACATGCGCGCCCATGCGGTCCAGCACCGCGCGGCGCACGCCGGGCGCCAGCAGCATGTCGGCGTAGCGATCGAGCGCCGCCTCCGTCATGCGCGACGGGTCGGCATAGGCCGCGGCCAGCGTCTGCCGCAGCAGGGCGCGCGGCAACACATAGGGCAGCAGCCGCGCCATCAGCGGCACGCGCGGCGCGCGGCCATAGGTCAGCCCCGGGCTGGCATAGCCATCGGGCGCCATCAGCACGAGCTTCGCGACGCGGTCGGGATGCGCCGCCGCGAAGGCCCAGGCGATGCGCCCGCCCATCGATGTCCCGACCAGGCTGGCCCGGGCGAGGCCGAGCCGGTCCATCAGCGCCGCGATCACCGCGATGCTGCGCGCGTCGGAATAGTCGCCGGTCGGGTCCGGCCCGGTCAGCCCGAAGCCCGGCAGGTCCAGCCGGATCACCCGCAGCGACGCCTCCATCCCCGCTGCCCAGTCGTCCCAGGTGTGCAGGCTGGCGCCGAAGCCGTGCAGCAGGATCACCGCCGGCGCCTCGCGCGGCCCGGTGTCGCGGATGTGCAGGCGCAGCCCCGCCACCTCCTCGAAGCGGCTGGGCGGGCCGGCCCAGCGCGCCTCCAGCGCCGTGCGCGGCTTGTCGGGCGTGTAGAGCACCGCCGCCGCCACCACGCCGAGGGCCAGCAGCACGCCGAGGACGATCAGGGTGATCCGCATGCCCGTGCTTCCGGCCCCGGGCGGCGCGCGTCAACCGCTTGATGTCGGCGACCGGCCTTGATTTTCAGAAATTCCTGAAATATCTGTTGGGCATGAACCTTCCCCCCCTGGTACAGGCCTTCGTGCTGCACTTCGGCGAGATGGGCAGCCGCTGGGGCATCAACCGCACCGTCGGGCAGATCTACGCCCTGCTCTATGTCGCGCCGGCGCCGCTGAACGCCGACCAGATCGTGGAGGGGCTGGGCGTCTCCCGCTCCAACGTCTCCATGGGCCTGCGCGAATTGCAGGCCTGGGGCCTGGCCGTCCCGAAGCATGTCCCGGACGACCGCCGCGACCACTTCACCACCCCCGCCGATGCCTGGGAGATCCTGCGCATCCTGGCCGAGGAGCGGAAGAAGCGCGAAGTCGACCCCACCCTCTCCGTGCTCCGCGAACTCCTCATGCAGGCCCCCGCCAGCGAGGCCGAACGCCACGCCCAGGCCCGCATGGCGGAGATGCACGGCCTGATCGAACAGCTCACCACCTGGTACGACGACGTCAAGCGCCTGGAAACCGAGCGGCTGGCACAGTTGCTGGCGCTCGGCTCGCGCGTCGCGCGCCTGGTGGAGGTCACGGACAAGGTCGTCTCGCTCGGCCGGTCCCGCAAGAAGAAGGACGGCCCCTGATGGACGCGCTGCTGCTCGCCCGGATCCAGTTCGCGGCGAACATCTCCTTCCACATCCTGTTCCCGACCATCACCATTGCGCTCGGCTGGGTGCTGCTGTTCTTCAAGCTGCGCTTCAACGCGACGCGCAACGAGGCGTGGATGGACGCCTACCGCTTCTGGGTGAAGGTCTTCGCCCTGTCTTTCGCGCTCGGCGTCGTCTCCGGCATCACCATGAGCTTCCAGTTCGGCACCAACTGGCCGGGCTTCATGGAGAAGGTCGGCAACGTGGCGGGGCCCCTGCTGGCCTATGAGGTGCTGACCGCCTTCTTCCTGGAAGCCACCTTCCTCGGCATCATGCTGTTCGGTTTCCGCCGCGTGCCGAACTGGGTCCACACCACCGCGACCGTGCTGGTCGCCTTCGGCACGACGATGAGCGCCTTCTGGATCCTGGTGCTCAACAGCTGGATGCACACCCCGGCGGGGCACGAGCTGCGCGACGGCATCGTCCACGCCGTCGACTGGTTCGCCATCGTGTTCAACCCCTCGCTGCCCTATCGCCTGGCGCATATGCTGATCGCCTCCGGCCTGACCTGCGCCTTCCTGATCGCGGGCCTCTCGGCCTGGCGCTGGCTGCGCGGCGATCGCGGCGATGCGGTGCGCGTCGCGCTGCGCACCGGTGTCGTGATGGCCGCCGTGCTGGCGCCGACGCAGCTGGTGGTGGGCGACATGCACGGCCTCAACACGCTGGAACACCAGCCCGCCAAGGTCGCGGCCATGGAGGGCAATTGGGAAACCCGCGGCCACGTCCCCCTGGTGCTGTTCGCCATTCCCGACGAGGCCGCGCGCACCAACCATTTCGAGATCGCCATTCCCTCCGGCGCCAGCCTGATCCTGACGCACCGCGCCGATGGCGTGGTGCCCGGCCTCAACGAATTCGAGGGCAAGCACCCGCCCGTCGCCCCGGTCTTCTACGCCTTCCGCATCATGGTCGGCACGGGCATGCTGATGATCGCCATGGGCCTCGCCGGCGCCTTCTTCCTGTGGCGCCGCGGCGAGCTGCCGAGGCTGTTGCTGCGCGGCTTCGCGGTGATGACCTTCGCCGGCTGGGTCGCGACGCTGGCCGGCTGGTACGTGACCGAGATCGGCCGCCAGCCCTGGCTCGTCACCGGCGTGCTGACCACGGCGGATGCGGTCGGCCCGGTGCCGGCGGGCAGCGTCGGCACCACGCTGGCGATGTACCTCATCATCTACGCGCTGCTGCTGGCGGCCTATGTCGGCACGCTCTACCGCCTTGCCGCCAAGGGCAAGGTGGCGGAGGCCGTGCCCGGCAACCAGCCCGTCCCGCCCACCGGCGGCGGCCCGCTGCCGCAGGGGGCGTGACGTCGCCATGACCCCCTTCCTCTCGCCCGATGCGCTGGCGCTGACCTTCGCGGCGCTGATGGCGGCCTCCATCCTCGCCTATGTCGTGCTGGACGGCTTCGACCTCGGCGTCGGGCTGCTGCTGCCCACCACGGCCGACGTCGCGCAGCGCGACCGCATGGTCGCCTCGATCGGCCCCTTCTGGGACGCGAACGAGACCTGGCTGGTGCTCGGCGTCGGGCTGCTGCTGGTGGCCTTCCCCGTCGCGCATGGCATGGTGCTGACCGCGCTCTACATGCCGGTGGCGCTGATGCTGGTCGGGCTGATCCTGCGCGGCGTCGCCTTCGAATTCCGCGCCAAGGCCGCCGGCCCGCTCGACAAGCGGCGCTGGGACGCGGCCTTTGCCGGCGGCTCCGCGCTCGCGGCGCTGACCCAGGGCTGGATGCTCGGCCGCTACGTGCTGGGCTTCGACCCTTCCGCCGGCGCGCTGCTCTTCGCCGCGCTGTCGGCCATGGGCGTCGCCGGCGCCTACGCCTTCATCGGCGCCTGCTGGCTGATCTGGCGCACCGAGGGCGATCTGCAGAAGCAGGCCGTCGCCTGGGCACGGCGCACCCTCTGGGTGGTCGGGCTCGGCATCGTCGGCGTCTCGCTCGCCACCCCGCTCGCCTCGCCGCGCATCCTGGCCCGCTGGTTCGAGATGCCGAACCTGCTGCTGCTCGCCCCCCTGCCGCTGGCCACCACCGCGCTGGTGATCGGCCTGCACGCGCTGCTGAAGCACATGCCACTCCCCGGCGACGCGCTGAAGCGCGTGCCCTTCTGGGCCGCCGTCGCGCTGTTCTGCCTCAGCTTCGCCGGCCTCGCCTGGTCCTTCTTCCCCTACATCGTGCCGGAGCAGCTGACCCTGTTCCAGGCCGCCAGCGCGCCGGAAAGCCTGACCATCATCCTGGTCGGCGCGCTCTTCGTGCTGCCGGTGATCCTCGCCTACACCGTGCTGGCCTGGCGCATCTTCGGCGGCAAGGCGATGGATCTCCGCTACGACTGAGGCGCCCCGATGACCGCAGGGCCGGTAGGCCCGGGGGTCCGAATTGGGTCGCCCAAGACACGACGCGCGGCGGCGCGGACCGGCTCGCCCGGTCCGAGCCGCCCAGCGATCACGTCTCCGGCTGGAACCCGCTCTCGCGCACCACCTGCCCCCAGCGGTCGCGCTCGCGCCGGATGCGCGCGGCGAACTCCTCCGGCCCGTCGATCGTCGCCAAAAATTCCAGCCGGTCGAGCGCCGAGCGCACCTCCTCCGTCCGCGCCGCGGCCGCCACCGCCTGGTGCAGCGCGCCCACCACCGGCGCCGGCGTGCGGGCCGGCAGGAACAGCCCCATCCACTCGCTGATCGTCAGCTGCGGGAAGCCCGCCTCGGCCAGCGTCGGCACATCCGGCAGCCGCGCCAGCCGCTCGCGCGAGGAGACCGCCAGCACCCGCAGCCCCTGGCCGTGGTGGGGCACCACGTCCGACAGCACCGCGATCACCAGCGGGATCCGCGCCCCCAGCGCGTCCTGCACCGCCGGCGCCGCGCCGCGATAGGGCACATGGCTCAGCCGCGCGCCGACGGCCCGGCCGATCATGTCGCCGACGAAATGCGGCCCCGAGCCCGCGCCCGGCGAGCCATAGGCCACCTCGGTCGTCTGTGCCCGCAGCCACGCGACGAACTGGTCGAAGCTCCGTGCCGGATGGCTGGCCGGCACCGCGACGCCGAAGCCGAAGTCGCACAGCGTGCAGACCGGGATGAAGTCGGCCAGCGCGTCGTAGCGGACCTCGCGGGGGAAGATGTGCGGCTGCAGGATCATCACGCTGGCCGGCGTCATCAGCAGGGTGGTGCCGTCCGGCTCCGCCGCCTGCACCGCCTGCACCGCCAGCCGCCCGGACGCGCCGGCGCGGTTGTCCACCAGGGCCGAGGGCGCATAGCCCGGCCGCAGCCGGTCCGCATAGAGCCGCGCCACCAGGTCCGTCGGCCCGCCGGCGGCGAAGCCCACCAGCACGCGCGCCGGCCGCGGCACCGCCTGGCCGCGCGCGGTGCCGGGCAGCCCCGCCGCCAGCCCCGCCGCGCCCAGCCCCAGCGCCCCGCGCCGCCCGATCGCCGCGCCCGGCGCCGCAACGCCCCGCCATCCCGTCATCCGAGGAGACCTCCCGCAGTGTTCGTTGCCACGAAAGTTATGCTCTATAATAATGCAGCGCAAGGCGCGCCGGACACCGGCTCCGCCGCGGGAGGAGACCCACCATGACCCACATCCCTGCCATCGGCCGCCGCGCCGCGCTGGCCTTCGGCGCCGCCGCGCTCGCCCTGCCGACGCTGCCGGCGCGCGCCCAGACCATCCAGCGCAATGCGCGGGTGGTCATCGGCTTCCCCGCCGGCGGCTCCTCCGACGTCGTCGCGCGGCTCTATGCCGAACGGCTGCGCGGCATCTACGCGCCGAACCTGATCGTCGACGGCCGCGTCGGCGCCGCCGGCCGCATCGCCGTCGAGCATGTCCGCGACGCGGAGAAGGACGGCAGCACCTACCTGCAGACCCCGGCCTCCATGCTCACCCTCCAGCCGCATGTCTTCCCGCGGGAGGTCCGCTACGACGCGCTGACCGACCTGATCCCGGTCAGCACCGTCTGCACCTTCCCCTTCGCGCTGGCGGTGCCGGCCAGCCACCCGGCGCGCACCTTCGACCAGTTCGTCGCCTGGCTGCGCGCCCAATCGGGAGAAATCCCCTTCGCCTCCCCGGCCGCCGGATCGGCGCCGCATTTCCTGGGCGTGATCCTGGCGAACACGGTCGGCGTGCGGATGACGCACGTGCCCTATCGCGGCGCGGTGCCGGCGGTGCAGGACCTGATCGCCGGGCGGCTGCCTTGCTTCGTCGGCGTGCTCGGCGACATCTCGCCCCAGCATGGCACGGGCGCGCGGATGCTGGCGGTGACGTCGGATGCGCGGAACCCCCGCTACCCGGACGTGCCGACCTTCCGCGAGCTCGGCCACCCGAACCTGTCGAAGGACGAGTGGTTCGGCGCGCTGCTGCCCGCCGGCACGCCGGCCGCGGTGGTGCAGGGGCTGCACGCCGCCATCGCCCAGGTGGCCCGCCAGCCGGAGATGATCGCGGCGCTCGACCGGCTGGAATTCGCCGCCAACACCTCCGCCAGCCCCCAGGCCTTCGCCGACCGCATCCGGCAGGAGCGCGAGGAGTGGGGCCCGGTGGTGCGCGCCAGCGGCTTCCAGCCGGAGAACTGAGAGCCTCACCCAGGACGGGCGCGGCGATGATCCGGCAAGGGATTTTTCGTCCTGGCCTGGGTCGCGGCGCTGCCGCGACGGCGCCGCCGATGCCGGTTGCATCGGCACGCCGGCTGACGCCGCCAGGGCGGAAAGGACCCGCCGGGTCGCGCCGCAGACTCTTTGGGTCACGCTCTGAGGCCGCGGCGGGCGCGCCGCCGCCATCGGGCTGACACAAGCGCCGCCCATCCTGCCTCCAGCGCCCGCCGCGCCCGGTACCGGCGGGCGGAAGATGCAGGATGGGGCCGGGCGCGGGGTTGCGCGCCCCCCTCGGCTGTGGCCAGGGTGCGGGGCCGGGTTCCGCCTCGCCCGGACGAGACGCGATGCCCGAAGCCCCGATCCAGACCCTGCCGAGCCGCATCACCCCCGCCTGGCGGCGCGACGCGCTGGCCATCCTGCTGCTCTGCCTCGCCGCGGTGGTGTTCCGCGCCACCTCCTTCGTCCCCGCCGTGGTCGACACGGATGAGGGCCTCTACATGGTGCAGGCGCGGGAATGGCTGTCCGGCGGCTGGCCGCTGGTCGCCGCCTGGGACATGCACCCGATCGGCGCGCCGGCGATGTTCGCGCTCGCCTTCCTGGTCTTCGGCGTATCCGTCGAGGCGGCGCGGCTGCTCGGCCTGGTCTGCGTCGCGGCGACCATGGTCGCGCTCTATTCCGCCGCCCGCGCGGTCGGCGCGCCGCGGCGCGTCGGGCTGGGCGCGGGGGTGGTCTATGGCGCGCAATCCGTGCTGCTCGGCGGGCTCTGCACCAACACGGAAATCCTGATCGCCCCCTTCATCGCCGGCGCCATGGCGATCGGCATGCGGGGCACGGCGCGCGCGCTCGGCCCGGCACCGCAGGCCCCGGGCTGGGGCGCGCTGGTGGCGATGGGTCTGCTGGTCGGGCCGGCGCTGCTGGTCAAGCAGGTGGTGGTGCCGGAAGGCTGCCTCGCCTTCGCGCTGCTGACCTTCCCGGCGCTCGTCCGCGGCCTGCTGCCCTGGCGGCGCTTCCTGGCGATGGCGGCGGCCTATGCCGCGCTCTGCGCCGGGCCCTTCGTGCTGGCGGGGCTGGTCTACTGGGCGCAGGGCTGGCTCGACCACTACATCGACGGCTCGCTGATGGCGCCCTTCCGCTATGCGCTGGAGCGCATCCCGCATGACGAGGCGGCGCGGCGCATCGGCGCGGCGGCAGTGCTGCTGGGCTTGCCCTTCGCGGCGATGGCGCTGGCGCTGCTGCGCTGGCGGCCGCGCGGGGCGGCGGGCGGGCCGGGCCTGCTGGCGGGGCTGGCGCTGGCGTGGTTCGTCGTCACCTCGCTGGCGATCGCGGCGCCGGGCTTCTACTTCGCCCACTACTTCCTGATCTGGATGCCGCCGCTGTCGCTGCTGGCGGCGCTGGGCGCCTGGCAGCTGGCGGCGCTGCTGGCGCGGGCGGAGACGCAGCGCGCCGCCTTCGCGGTCGCCATCGGCGCCATCGCCGCCAGCGCCTGGGGGGTGGAGCTGCACCACAGGCTGGAGCGCGGCCCCGGCCTGATGCATCGCGACCCGGTGCGGGAGGTCTCGGCGGCGGTCGCCGCCGCCGCCGGCCCGGGCGGCGATGCGCTGATCGCGAACTACCACCCCTCGGTCTACGTGATCTCCGGCGCCCGCCTCGCCACGCGCTTTCCCTTCCCCGCCCACCTGACCGGCGTGTTCGAGGAGCTGTCGGACACCGACACCCAGGCCGAGCTGGACCGCGTGCTGGCGGCGCGCCCGCGGGTGATCGTGGTGGACCGCGGCTGGATGCACACGATGCGCCCCTCGGCGGCGGCGCAGGTGGAGGCGGCGGTGGCCGCCGGCTACGAGCTGCACGCCAGCATCGCCGAGTATCGCGGCCCGGTGCACGTCTACCGCGCGCGCGACTGATGCCGGCCGGCGCGGATGCCGAGGCATCCATGGCCACCCCGCAACGCAGGGCGCCGGAACCCGCCGGCCTGGATTCGCCGCATGGGCGGCGGCGGTCCGGCCGCCATCGGATGGGGAGCGGGGGCCGGCCCCCATGGGCGCCAACTTTGGCTTGGCGACCTCGGGGCATCGCGGCAGGAGGAAATGCGAGGCTCCGCCTCGCGCTCCGCCATGGGCGCTGCCCCTGGACCCCGCCAAGGGGCAGCGGCCCCTTGGAACCCTCTTCGTGTATTTTTGTCTTTTTGCTGATGCCGGTCCAGGGCGGCAGCCCTGGTTGTGGGGGGGTCGAACGCCGAAGGCGTTCGACGGGGGAGGCAACGCCTCCACCTGGGCCACCTCGCGCAGCCTTCGGCGATAAGTTAGCGCCGATGGGGCCGGCCCCCCGGATCGGCCGGCCCGGCCGCCCCTGGCGGCGGCAGCTCGGCGCAGCCGGGTGGCGGCATCGCGCCCCTGCGGCCGGCGGCACCGCGTGTCGCCGCCGGCGGGGCTGCCGCGGACAGGCCCGGCTGGGCGTCGCCGAGGCACCGCCGAGCCTGGACCCGCAGGTGAAGGCCGGCCGCTGGCCGCCAGGCGGGCGGCCTGGCCCGCCGGGGTCAGGTCTCCTTCAGGTCGCCGCGCTGCCCGCGCCCGCGCCCCGGCGGATCGGTCGGGTCTGAATCGCTCGGCCCGGCCGGCGCGCGGTTGCCGCCCCGGCCGCGCCCCGGCGGGTCGGAGGGATCGGCATCGCTCTGCCCGGCCTGCGGCGCCCGATTGCCGCCACGGCCCTGGCCCGGCGGGTCGGAGGGGTCCGAATCACTTTGCCCGGCCTGCGGCCCACGATTGCCGCCGCGGCCCTGGCCCGGCGGGTCGGAGGGGTCCGAATCACTTTGCCCGGCCTGCGGCCCGCGATTGCCGCCACGGCCCCGGCCCGGCGCATCCGAGGGGTCGGAATCGGTCAGCCCGCTGCGCGGCGGCGGCTGCCGCGGCTCCGGCGCTCCGGGCAGCTTCCCCTCCTTCCCGAGCGCGCCGCCCGGCACGGCCGCCGCCCCCCCGAGGGCGGCCAGCCGCAGCACGAGCAGGCGGCGGGCAAGCGGCGAAGCAGGATCCTGGTCGGCCATTTCGGGCTCCTCCACGGCGCCATGCTCCGGAGCCGCGGCAATCCGGGCAAGTGGAAAGCTTGCAACGCCGCCCCGCGGCCACGACGACGCGCTTGCATCGAAGTTCCTGTTATGTTCTAGTCTTCGGCATGAGCATCGCCGCTGCCGCCGGGCACAGCGTCCCGGCCGACCTCCGCATCCCCGTCCCGCCGCGCGGGCGCCCCCTGGCCGAGACCCGGCGCGAGCCGGCCTGGCGGGAGGCGACGCGCTGGTCGCTGATCGGCCTCTCGGCGAGCCTCGTGGCGGGCGAGGTCGCGCTGCGACTGTTCGGGCCTTAGTGTCCTGCCCCTGAAGCCCGTCGGCCTTGCCGACCGGCGAGAGGGATCGGCAGGCCACTGAAAAGACCGGCTCGTCGTCCGGACGCGAAGCCCAAGGTCTTCGCGGCCGGGACATGAGGCCGGATTTGGGCTGGATGTGCTCAGGCCAACGCCGGTCCAGCTTTCCAGGGCGGTCTGGCGGCGCGTCGGCGCCCGGGCGTGCGCGCCGCCGCGCCCTTAACGCTCGGTTCAGCACCGTCTCGGCAAAAGGCTCCGGAGACGGAGACTGAGATGGCCGAGACATCGCCGGGCGTGGCCCCCAACGCCACGCCGACCGATCCGGGCACCGAGGAAGCGGCGCTGCTCGCCCGCGGCGCACCGGTCGGCTGGTCCAGCGTCGCCGACCCGGGCGGCAATTCGAGCACCAAGCTCGCCGCCTTCCGCCGTGGCGCCGATGCCGGCGGCGAGCAGGCCGCGGCCGGCGGCGAGGCGGAAGCCGTCCCGGGTCACTCGAGCGGCAGCGGGCCGGAGGCCGGCGAGCCGGAGATCCCCCGCCCCGTCTGGCCTGCCCTGCCATCGGCATCGCCGATGCCCGACGCGGCCGCGGAGCAGCCCGCCGCGGACCGCCGCGGCATCGCCCCGGTCGCGCCGCCGGGCTCTGCCGATGCGGCCGCTCCGTCGCGGAGCGGCGCGCCGGCAGCGGCGCCGGGTCCATCCAAGGCGACCGACCCGGCCGATCCCGCGCCGGCGGATGCCCTCGGCGGATCCCCTGCCGCCGTGCCGGTGGCGACGGGTGGCCCGCCTGCAAAGGGGGCCGAGGCCCCCGGCGCCGAGGCCTCCGACACCGGTGCGGACGCGCCGCCTGACGCCGGCGGGGACTTGCCCCTCGACCCCGGGGCCGAACCTGGCGCCGGCTCATCGGAACCGTTGCCGCCGCCCGTTCCTCCGCGCTCCGAGGACGTGCCGGCGCCGGCGGACATGCCTGATGGCGAGCGTCCCGACCCGGCCGATGACGTGGCCGCCGCGCCCGCGCCGCCCTCGCCCGACCAGCCGGCCCCGCCGGGGCCGCCGGTGTCGCAGGAGCCCGCCGCGCCCGAGGATCCGGCGCCGCCGCCCGCGACCGAACGGCCGCCCGCGCCGCCCGAGGACCCCGCGTCGCCCGGCGAACCGTCGGCCTCGCCC